>JBBARJ010000081.1:4338-11678 GCA_040399825.1 Gemmatimonas sp. | reverse complement strand
GAGTCCGAGTGCGATGATGCCCACGCGCTCCGACATCACGCCGCCGGCCGCCGCGAGCAGATAGGGAATCGCGATCCGAATGGTCTGCAGCAGGAAGGTGAGCAGAATCATGACACCCCCTTCCGCGCATCGCGGTAGAACGCCGCGGTCACGTTGGCCGCCGCGGCGCGCAGCTGCTTTTGTACTTCCGGCACCGCGGTGGCGACCGCCAGAATCACGACCGCGGTGAGAATATCGGTGAGCTGCTTCGGCACGATGGCGTTCACCGCGAGTCCGCCCTGCGACAGCGTGGCGAACAACAGCGCGGCACCGAGAATGCCGAAGGGATGATTGCGTCCCACCAACGCGACCGCGATACCGAGGAACCCCGCCCCACCGGCGAAGCCTTCCTCGTAGTAGCCCTTGTAGCCCAACACGAAGTTCATGCCGCCCAGTCCGGCGAGCGCACCCGACAGACACATCGTGACTAGCAGCACGCGTGGCACGCGCACACCGCCGTACTCGGCGGCATCAGGCTGCAGCCCCACCGCGCGCAGTGCATAGCCGCTGCGGGTGCGGAACAGATACCACCAGTTCGCCACCGCGGCGAGCACGGCAAATACGATCGTGAAGTTCGCTGCACTGCCGCGGAACGCCGCAAAGCCGTCGGCGAAGCGCGGCATCATCCCCGCCACAATCGGCGGCGTATGCAGCGTTTCCGGCACATGCAGCGTCGACGACACGATCCAGTTCAGGAATGCCAGCACGATGAAGTTGAGCATGATCGTCACGATCACTTCACTCGCGCCGAACCGCGCCCGCAACGCGCCGGGCACGGCACCGACACCGGCACCCACCAGCATGGCGGCCAGTAAGCACAGGGGCACGGCCAGCAATGCGGGCGTACCGGCGGGGAGCAGCATGCCCACGACCGCGGCGCCGAATCCACCGGCGGCCAGCTGCCCTTCGGCGCCCACATTGAACAACCCCGCGCGGCCGGCCAGCGCGAACGCGAGACCGGTACAGACCAGGGTCGTGGTTTTGTACAGCACCTGACCGATGCCGTAGGCGTTACCCCACGTGCCTTCGACCAACAACCGGAAGACCGCACTGGGCGCTTCGCCGAAGCTCAGAATGAGCAGGTCGCCCACCACGGCGGCGATCGCCAGTGCCACCAATGGCGGCAGGAAGCTGCCGGCCAAGCCGATGCCGACGTGCGGCGGCGTCGCTGGTTCGGTACTCATACCGCCGCTCCCGTCATGTAGGGCCCCAGCTGTTCGGCCGTGCACTGCGCCGCGGGCAACACGGTCACGAACCGTCCGCCATACATCACGGCAATGCGATCGGACAGCGCGAGCACTTCCGGCAAATCGGCACTCACGAGCAAGATGCCCCTGCCCGCATCGCGTGCGGCCCGCAGCTGCGCATGAATGAATTCGATGGCACCTACGTCCACACCGCGCGTGGGCTGTGCCGCTAACAGCACACTGAACTCGCGGCCCATCTCGCGCGCGATCACAATCTTCTGCTGATTGCCACCCGACAGCGCGCGTGCCGGCAACGACGGCATGGCCGGACGGATGTCGAACCGCTGCACCTGTTCCGCGGCATGCGTCGCAATTCGCGCCGCGTCGAGTGTGCCGAACGAGCCGAAATGATGCTGTCGACCGAGAATCAGATTCTCGGCGATGCTGTAATCGAGAATGAGGCCACGCCGATGCCGGTCTTCGGGAATGTGCGACAACCCGAGGTCTGCACGTTCGTGGACGGAGCGCGAACTGACATCGTGCGACGCCAGTTCAATCCGCCCGGATTGCATCGCGCGCAATCCGGCGATCGCTTCCAGCAGCTCCGTCTGTCCGTTGCCTTCTACGCCGGCGATGCCCAGAATCTCGCCGGGGCGGATCTCGAAAATGAGATCGTGCACGGCGCGCGCGCCGCGGTCCGACTTCACCGACAGATTCGTCACGCGCAACACCGGTGCCGCCGATGGCGCACTGGCGACGGGTGCCACCCACGAGTCGGCGTCGCCCTGCGTGTCGAGATGTAACTGCACATCGCGGCCCACCATCGCCCGCGCGATCTCGCGCGGCGTCGTGCCTTCGGTCGCGAAGCGCGACATCGTCATGCCACCACGCATCACGGTGATCGTGTCAGAAATCGCGATCACTTCGTCGAGCTTGTGCGTGATGAGCACTACGGTGCCGCCGTCGGCCTTGAGCGCGCGCAGCACCGTCCACAAGTCGCGGACTTCGGGCGGCGACAGAACCGCCGTGGGCTCGTCGAGAATGAGAATCTTGGCGCCACGATACAGCGCTTTCAGAATCTCGACACGCTGCGCTTCACCGACCGACAGATCGGCCACTTTCGCCTTCGCATCGACGTGCAGTCCGCACTTCTTACACAGCGATTCCACCTCGATCACCGCGCGGTGCAGATCCACCTGCATGCCTTTGCGCGGCTCCATGCCCAGGATCACGTTCTCGGCCACCGTGAGCGTGGGCACGAGCATGAAATGCTGATGCACCATCCCCACGCCGGCGGCAATCGCATCCTGCGTCTTCCAGCCGGTCACGTCCTTGCCGTTCACTTGCACCGTGCCGGCATCGGGCGCATACATGCCCGCCAGCACGCGCATCAGCGTGCTCTTGCCCGCGCCATTCTCGCCCACCAGCGCGTGGATCTCACCTGCTGCGACGTCGAGAAACGCATCACGGTTGGCGACCACCGCGCCAAACGTCTTCACGACGCCCGTCATCCGGATGGCCGGCAAGTCCGATGCGCGCATCGCGTCTGTCATCGTCATCGCGTACTCGGAACGACGATGCGCCCGGCCACGATGTCGGCCGTGAGCGCATCGAGCCGCGCGCGCACGGCATCGGGGATCAACGCCTTGTTGTTCGCGTCGTACACATAGCCCACGCCACGCTCGGCCAGTCCGAACTGCTGAATGCCGCCCTTGAATGTGCCGTCTTGCACGGCCTTCGCGGCTTGGAAGACGGATTCGTCGATCCCCTTCACCATCGACGTGAGCACATGACCGGGTGCTTCGCTGAACTGATCGGCGTCTACCCCAATGCCCAGCTTACCCGTGGTGCGTGCGGCCTCGAACACCCCAAGTCCGGTGGAGCCCGAGGCGTGGAAGATCACGTTCACGCCCTGGTTGTACATCGCCAGCGCCATCTCCTTGCCGCGTCCCGGATTGCGAAACGCCTCGGGGGTGACACCAGCGTAGTTCACGATCACTTCGCAATCGGGGCAGACGTGCTTCACGCCGGCGCGGTAGCCAGCTTCGAACTTATGAATGAGGGCGATGTCCATGCCGCCCACGAAGCCGATCTTCTTGGATTTGCCCACCAGAGCCGCGAGGGCGCCGACGAGGAACGAGCCCTGTTCCTCGCGGAACTTGAGGGCCACGAGATTGGGGGCCATCGGCAGCGGGTTGCCCACGCTGTCGGTGGCCACGGCGTAGTCGACGTCGGCGAATTTGACGTTTGGATATTCTTTCGCCAGCAGGTTGACGTCGTCGGTAAAAATGAATCCGACGGCCACCACGAGGTCCATCCCCTCGGCGGCCAGCAACCGCAGGCCGGCCTCACGATCGGAGCCTTCGCCCGGCTCGATGTAGCGCACGCGCGCTCCCAGCGCCTCGGCGGCGCGGGCGCCGCCAAGGTAGGCCCCATCGTTGAACGACTTGTCGCCGCGACCGCCGACATCGAAGACGATGCCGATGTCGAGGCCTTCGGAGCTGTCCGCCACCGTCGCCCCGGAGGGATGGACGGTGAGGAGGGCGACGTGGGCGAGGAGGAGCGCCCCAATGAGGTAAAGGGTCCGGCGCATGGGCAGGAAGGTTGGCCGTGCGGCACCGAAACGACAAGGCGGGCACCGGAGACCGGTGCCCGCCTTGTCACTTCGGCTCTGTCGCTCGACTTACTTGAGCGCCTTGTACCGGTAGCTCATGATGCCGGCGCCGGTCGCCTTGATCGTCACCGACTTCGTCTCACCCTTCTTGATCGGGCCCGCCGCTTCCGTCGTCGTGGCGACGACCGCGCCGGCCAGGTCCAGAAACTCGGCAGTGATCGAATACTGACCGTCCTTGGCCGCGACCTGTTCGAGCGACAGGATCAACGTCGCCATGTCCTTGCGACGATCGAAGCTGGTCACGTCCACCTTCACCGGCAGCGCTTCGGCATACGTCTGGTACTTCACCAGCGAATCCGTCCACGCCCTGACTTCGATCGGCTTCTTGGCCGTCTGCGCCGCCTTCGCCAAGCCCTGCGCCGCGTAGGCGAAGAGCATCCAGCCGTCGAAATTGTTCGGGTCGAGGTCGACGAGCTTCCGCGTCGGCTCGAACATGAGCGTGTACTGATCCTTCGCGTAGTGGGCCGCGGCCACATTGCGCTGGGCGTCGCGGTTGAACGGGTTCTTGACCGTCGCCGCTTGGAACAGCTTGAGCGCGTCGTCCGACTTGTTGGCCCGCGTGGCGATCACCCCCGCCGTGGCCAGCGCGATATCGGTGGCCGACGCCTGCGTGAGCAGCGGCGTATACACCGTCGGAATCAGCGCCGTATCCTTCGCGGCCGTGAGCGCATCGGCCCACGACAGCAGCAGATTCGGCGCATCCGGGTTATCCGGCGTAGCGGTCAGCAAGGCTTTGAAGCCTTCGGCCGCTTCACGCGCCACCGTCACCTGCTCGGCGCCCGTCTTGGCCTGCGCATCCTCCAGCTGGCTCATCGCCGCGTAGTACATGCTGCTGTTCTTCAGGTCGCGGTACGTCGTGTCGTCGGCCGCGTACTTGACCACATGCTTCCAGTGCATGATCGCGACCGCACGGTTGTTGCGCGCGTTCGCCGTGTTGGCCATCACGTAGTGCGGATACGGATTCGTCGCCGACATCAGCATCGAGCGCTTCGCGAAGTAATCGGCTGAGTCGAGCTTGCCGGCGTTCGACGCGTCGAGCGCGGCTTTGGTCGCGGCCAGCCACACTTCGTTCATGCGCATCCCCGTGATGTCGGCCTCGCACGCAGGCACCGCGGCCACGATCGCCTTGTACGCCACGTCCATGTTCACGAGGATGTCGTACGGCTCGGCGGGATTCGTGATGAATCCGAGTTCGCTGCGGGCGGGGGCATCAACGAGGCCGGGCTCGACGCCCCAGATCGTGAGCGCCTGCACGAGCGTGAAATTGTAGCCGCCCGGATTCTTCGCGAAGCGCTCGGGCTTCGTGTCGAGTTCCTTGACGATGTCACGCAACGCCTTCTTGCGCGCCTCTGGGGTGGGCGCGCTACGGGCACTCTGGAACTTGAGCGACATCAGCGCCAGTTCCTTCGGATTGTTCTGATCGATCGTGCACTGCGGGGCCACGCCACCGCCCGGCTGGGCCGAGAGTGCAGCAGGCGCGAGAGCTACTCCGGACAGCGACACCACGGTCGCGAAGCCGGCCATGAACGTCAAACGCATGACGTCTCCAAAGCGAAAAAGAGCGGGAGAATGGGCCAGCAAGCCGGCCAGGGGTTCTATTGGGGACCCAGTGTCCTAAGTTGAAACTACTATGACTGACCGGATCCGCACGCGGTTCCTTGTGATTGGCAGTGGAGTCGCAGGCCTCCATGCCGCCTGGCGCGCCTCGGCCCATGGACCGGTGACGGTCCTGACCAAGCGCACCCTCTTCGATTCCGCGACCGCCTACGCCCAGGGGGGCATCGCGGCTGCCTTAGGCGCTGGGGACTCGCCCGACCTGCACCGACAGGATACGCTCGCCGCCGGCGCAGCGCTGTGCGATGCCGCGGCGGTGCAGGTCTTGGTGGAGGAAGGGCCGGCCCGAGTGCGCGAACTGCAGGCGGCGGGGGCCCGATTCGATCTCGATCCCGATGGCGATTTCAAGCTCGGGAAGGAGGCGGCGCACTCGCGGCACCGGATCGTCCACGCCCACGGCGACCAGACCGGGGCCGAGGTCGCCCGGACCCTCGTGGGCAAGGTGCGCGAGTCGCCCAACATTCAGGTGGTCGAGATGGCGCGAGTGCTCGATCTGCTGCTCGTTGAGGATGACGACGGGGTCCAGTGTTCGGGCGTCCGGGCCAGCATCGCCGGTCGCGCCGTGGAAATCGTGGCCGACGCCACCGTGCTCGCCACCGGCGGTTGCGGTCAGATTTACCGATACACCACCAACCCGCAGGTGGCCACCGGCGACGGTTTCGCCATCGCCCATCGGGCCGGTGCCAGGCTAGCGGACATGGAATTCGTCCAGTTCCACCCGACCGCGCTCGATACCGCGGAAAATCCGCTGGCCCTGATTTCCGAGGCCGTGCGCGGCGAGGGCGCCATTCTGTTGAATGGCCGTGGGCAGCGCTTCATGCCCAAGCGCCATCGGTCGGCCGAACTCGCCCCGCGCGATGTCGTCGCCCGCGAGATCTTTCGCGAGCAGCAGCAGTACGGCACGGTGTTTCTCGACGCCACCAAGCTCGGCGCCGAGTTCGCGACGCGCTTCCCCGGTATTCTCGCGATCTGCCGCGCCCGCGGCATTGATCCGGTGCACGAGCCGATCCCGGTCACGCCGGCTGCCCATTACATGATGGGCGGGGTCATGACCGACCTTGCCGGCCGCTCCAGCATCGCGCGGCTGTACGCCGTGGGGGAAGTGGCCCGCACCGGCGTGCATGGCGCTAACCGGCTCGCTTCCAACTCGTTGCTGGAAGGGCTGGTGTTCGCCGAGCGCGTGGCCCGCGACATGGTGGAGACGCCGCAGGATCTGCCCGTGCCCGAGCCCACGGAGTGGGACGTGCCGTTGCTCGACGATCGCGGCGCCGCTCAGGTGGCCGCCGACGAGATCCGAGCGCTCATGTGGACACACGCGTCGATCGCCCGCACCGCCCCCGGGCTGCGCCGCTGCCTCGCCGCGCTGCAGCAGATTGGTGAACGCCTGCCGCCGGGCGCCACCGAAGAGCGGAACTTGCACACCACCGCCACCCTCGTCACGGAAGCGTCCCTGTTGCGCAAGGAGTCGCGTGGAGGGCACTTCCGGAGCGATTTTCCAAAGACCCGCCGGAAGTGGCAGGGCAAGCATATCACGTGGTAACAGCAGAGTAGGGAGTACGGAGTATGGGGTAAGAAGTCACCCCGACGCGTCCCCCTACCCCCGACTCCGTACCCCCTACTTCGCAGTTATAGCATGACCATTCTAGAGGCTCACTACGATCCCGCCCTCGCCGCCGAAATTCGTGCCCTCGCCAAGGCACGGAACGCGGTCATTCTCGCACACAATTACGAGCGTCCGGAAATTCAGGACGTGGCCGATTTCGTGGGGGACTCGCTGGGATTGTCGCGCGAAGCCGCGAAAACGGAGGCCGACGTGATCGTCTTCT
>JBBARJ010000081.1:0-4238 GCA_040399825.1 Gemmatimonas sp. | reverse complement strand
TCGCTGGGATTGTCGCGCGAAGCCGCGAAAACGGAGGCCGACGTGATCGTCTTCTGCGGCGTGCACTTCATGGCGGAAACGGCGGCGATCCTCTCGCCGCAGAAAACGGTGTTGCTCCCCGATCTCGCCGCCGGTTGCTCGCTGGCCAGCACGATCGACGCCGAACAGTTGCGTGCCTGGAAAGCGCAGCATCCGGGTGCGGTGGTCGTGGCGTACGTGAATACCTCGGCGGAAGTGAAGGCCGAGAGCGACTATTGCTGCACGTCGGGCAATGCGGTCGACGTCGTCAACGCGATTCCGGCCGACAAGGAGATTCTGTTTCTCCCCGACATGTTCCTTGGCGCACACGTCCGTCGCGAGTCGCGGCGCGAGAACATCCACGTCTGGCTTGGCGAGTGTCACGTGCACGCCGGCATCGACCCCGAGCATATCTCGAACATGCGGGCGCAGCACCCTGGTGCCGAGTTCCTGATCCATCCGGAGTGCGGTTGTGCGACGCCGGTCGTGGAAGCCATCGGCGCCGGCGCCATTGACGCCGACAACGTGCACATTCTGTCGACCGAGGGCATGATCCAGCGCCCGAGCCAGACCGATCAGGACACGTTCATCGTGGCGACGGAAATCGGCATTCTGCACCGGCTGCGTCGGGCCAATCCCACCAAGCACTTCATTGCGGCGAACGATCGCGCGCAGTGCGCGTATATGAAGGTGACGACCTTGCCCAAGGTGCGCGACGCGCTCCTGCACTTGCAGCATCGTATCACGGTCCCGGACGATATCGCCGCGCGTGCGCGCATTTCCATCGAGCGCATGGTGTCGATCGGCGGCAGTTCCGGCGTGAGTCCCTTTGGCCCTGAGGATCCTGGCGAATGAGTGCGTTCCACCCACCCCTGCGTCCCACGCCGTCGAGCGGGTCGCTCGCGATGACGCCCCGGACCATCACGCCGCTCGGCATGCGTGCCGTTGACGTCCCGACGCGGCCGTTTCCGCTCACCGATGCGGAGGTCACAGCGCAGGTTCGGGCAGCCTTGCAGGAAGATCAGGCGTTCAATGATGTGTCCACGGCGGCAACGGTCGTCAGCACGCGTCATGTGCGCAGTGCGATCGTGGCGCGCGGCGGTGGTGTGATTGCCGGTGTCCCGCTTGCCGTCGAGGCGTTCCGTCAGCTCGACAGCGCGGTCTCGATTCGCGTGGAAGCCTACGACGGCACCCGCGTGAACGCCGGCGACGTCGTGATGCACATCAGTGGACATGCCCGCGGCATGCTGTCGGCCGAACGCACCGCGCTCAACTATCTGCAGCATCTCTCCGGCATCGCCACGCTGACGTCTCGCTTCGTTGATGCGGTGGCCGGCACGTCGGCGCAGATCCTCGACACGCGCAAGACGACGCCCGGCTGGCGCGCGCTCGAGAAATACGCGGTGCGCACCGGCGGTGGCACCAATCACCGCATGGATCTGCGCAGCGGCGTGCTGATCAAGGACAATCACCTCGCCGCGATCGGCGGCGATATCGCGATGGCCGTGTCGCGTGCCCGCGGGCTCGCCGTCAGTGGCACCGCCATCGAGGTCGAGTGCGACACGTTGGAGCAGGTCGATGCGGCCATCGCCGCCGGCGCCGATTGGGTGTTGCTCGACAACATGTCGATCGAGCAGTTACGCGAGGCCGTGAACCGCTGCCGCGGTCGCGTGATCACGGAAGCGTCGGGTGGGGTCACGCTCGACAGCGTGCGTCGCATCGCGGACACGGGTGTCGATCGCATTTCCGTCGGCGCGCTCACGCATTCCGCCCCGGCGTTGGATCTCGGTCTCGATTTCGACGGGTTATAAGGTCTCTCCTGAAGAGCGCTCCCATGCCGGTTCGCCTCCCCCCGCTCACCGAGCGCGCCTCCCGCATTCTGCTGGAGGGCTTGGTCGATTACGCCGGACTCTTCGCGCCGGCCGCGCTCGCCATGCCCAACGCGGTGCGCAACTACGCGCATTACCGCGCCGCCGGCTCCGGCTGGATCCTCGGCCGGTTCATCTGTCCGGCGCAGTCACTCGCGCTCTTCTCTGAAAAGGCGGATCCGCTCCTGCCGCGCGATGCGGGCGCGATCCCGTGGCTTCTCTCCGTGACCGCCAGCCCCGATCTCGCCAGTGATCTCGCGGAGATCGCCGCATTCAACGCGCGGCACCGCGTCTGCTTCGAAGAATGTGGCGCCAGAGTCGACGCGTACGAGATCAAGGCCACGTCGGTCGGTGACATCGAACGCATCGCCGAGGCGACGCCCCGCGACCTGCACACGTTCATCGAGATCCCGCTCGACGGCGATGTGGACGCGTTCATCGCGGCCATCGCCCGCGTCGGACGCCACGCGAAGGTGCGCATGGGCGGCACGACCGCCGACATGATGCCGTCGCCCGAGCCCGTCGTGCGCTTTTTCGCCGCGTGCATCGCCCATGGGGTCACGGCGAAAGCCACGGCCGGTCTGCATCATCCGCTGCGCGGCTCCTATCGACTCACCTATGAGCCCGATGCAGCCACCGGTCGCATGTACGGCTTCCTCAATGTGGCACTCGCGGTCGCGCACCTCGAGACCGGCGGCAGCGAGGCCGAGGCCCTCGCACTGCTCGAAGAAGCCGACGCCGGACGTATCGAGTTCAGCGATCTGCACGTGGCATGGCACGGCCCCGAGCGCACGCTCACCTTCACTCGCGATGCGCTGCAGCACATGCGAGCGCGTGGGTTGGTGAGCTTCGGGTCCTGCTCCTTTACCGAGCCGGTGGACGAATCGCGCGCGCTGGGCTGGCTCTGATCTGCCACTGATCTGCCACTGATCTGCAGGCAGCGCCGCGCGGGCCGACGCGCTAGAATCACCGCATGTCGATCGATCCAACCAACGACCCCGCGCTTCGCTCGTGGGTACAGACCGCCAACCTTCGCGGCGCGGATTTCCCGATTCAGAATTTGCCCTTCGGCATTTTCCGTCGGGCGGGCACCCGCGAGGCACCGCGTGTCGGCGTGGCCATCGGTGCCGCCATCCTCGATGTGGCCGCTTGTCTCGCCGCCGGTCTGTTCGACGACGACAGTGAGGCGCGCCAGGCCGCGACGGCCTGCGCCATGCCGACCCTCAACGAGCTGATGTCGCGTGGCGCACCGCCCCGGCGGGCGCTGCGCAACGCCATCTCTGCGCTGCTCGCCGATTCGGCGGCCGTGCATCGCAAGCAGATCGCCGAGCATGCGCTGGTGCTGCAAGCCGACGCGGAGCTGTTCCTGCCGGCGCAGATCGGCGATTACACCGATTTCTACGCGTCCGTGCATCACGCCACCAACGTCGGGTCGATGTTTCGCCCCGACCAGCCGTTGCTGCCCAACTACAAGTGGGTGCCGATCGGCTATCATGGTCGCGCGTCCAGTATCGTCGTGTCCGGCACGCCGGTACGTCGCCCCTTGGGGCAGCGCAAAGGCCCCAACGATGAGGTGCCGTCGGTCGGCCCCTCGCGACTCCTGGACTACGAGCTCGAGCTCGCGGCGTTCGTGAGCACGGGGAACGTGCTCGGCGCGGCGATCCCGATCGAGCAGGCCAACGACCACCTGTTCGGTCTGTGCCTGCTGAACGATTGGTCGGCCCGCGACATCCAGGCGTGGGAGTACCAACCGCTAGGTCCGTTCCTCGCCAAGAATTTCGCGAGCACGATCAGCCCGTGGGTGGTCACCCTCGAGGCGCTGGAGCCGTTCCGCATGCCGTTGGCGCCGCGGGCCGAGGGCGATCCGGAGCCGCTGCCGTATCTCACCAGCGATGACGACCGGGCCCACGGCGGCTTCGGCATCACGGTGGAAACGTGGCTGCGCACGGCGCAGATGCGCGAGGCCGGTGAGGCGGCGGTCCGACTCACGCAGGGGCAGGCCACTGATTTGTACTGGTCGATGGCGCAGCTGTTGGTGCATCACGCCAGCAGTGGCTGCAACCTCCGTCCCGGCGACTTGCTGGGCAGCGGGACGATCTCCGGATCTGCCAAGGAGAGCCGCGGCTGCCTGCTGGAGCTCACGTGGCGCGGCGCGGAGCCGCTCACGCTTCCCAATGGGGAGACGCGCCGGTTCCTCGAAGACGGCGACGAGCTGGAGCTCACGGCCTTCGCCGAGCGCGAGGGCGCTGTACGCATCGGCTTTGGCCGGTGAGAGGGCACCATTATGCCCGAGCAGAACGGCGCCTGACCGGCGGAGAAACGGCATGGCAACCTCGGGCGTTCATTAACCAC
>JBBARJ010000080.1:0-11710 GCA_040399825.1 Gemmatimonas sp. | reverse complement strand
GGACCTTCACCACGACGCGCCGCTGCAATGCGCGTTCCATGGCCACGAAGACACGGGACATACCCGCGCCGCCGAGTTCCCGTTCGAGAAGGAACTCGCCGTCGAGGGCGCGTTGAAGTCGGGCTGGGAAGTCGCTCACGGGACACTCACGGGAAACCGATGGTCCGGCGTGGTCACTGTGCGTCACGCTCCATTCTACCACCGGCGGTGCTTCGGTGCGGGGTTGGCGCATCTTCTTACCCTCACGTACGTTCTCCCGGTCCTGCTGTTAAGACACCACAACGAGCGGCAGCGATGCCGCGGAGTCTTCAATGTCCAAGTCGGAAGGGGTGCTCGCGATTCGCCGGTGCACCCGGCTCGGTGTTCCGGTGGCGCTGTCCGCCGCCGTCGTTTTCGTCGGCGTGTCGGGGTGCGCCAGCACGTCCGCCAGCACGGCTGGAGATTTCGGTGGCAGCAGCGTGCAGACGGCGGTTATTCAGAACGCGCAGGGGGCCGCCCGGGGACTCAACATGGTGTCGACGACCGAGGTGAACAGCGCGCTGATCAATGCGCCCGTGGAGAAAGCATGGGTGGCGCTGCAGGAGGTGTACGCCACGCTGAACATCCCCGTGACCGATTTGAACCAGCAGGCGCGGACGATCGGCAATAACGCGTATCGGGTGCGTCGACGGATTGGCGATGTGCCGACGATGCGCGCGCTGGACTGCGGCGGGGACTCCGGGATGCCGAACGCGGAAACGTACCAACTGCTGCTGACGGTGAAGTCGCGCATTATCCCGAACGACGCCGGGGGCAGTGTCGTCCAGACCACGCTCGAGGGGACGGGGAAGAACGCCACCACGGCCGCCAGCAGCGACGTGCGCTGCTCCTCGATGGGCGCTCTGGAGAAGCGGATCGCCGACCTCGTGAAAGCCAAAGTTGCCGCCAAGTAGCCCTTCCTGGCACCCCGACCCGGTTGACCCGCCCGCCAACCCGGACTAAGCTTAGGGTTCTGTTCCGTGCCGCCGCAGCATCCAGCACTCCTGGACGCGGCGATCCACGTAGATGTCGGAGTTCGAACACCCGGCCGGCCAGGCCGTCCGGGCAACCATCCTAGAATGCCTACGATCAATCAGCTGGTCCGCCGCGCCCGTAAGGACGTGGTGGAGAAGTCCAAGGCGCCCGCGCTCAAGAGCAATCCGTTCAAGCGTGGCGTGTGCACCCGCGTCTACACCACGACGCCCAAGAAGCCCAACTCGGCGCTGCGCAAGGTTGCGCGTGTTCGTCTGACGAACCAGCTCGAGGTGACGGCCTACATTCCCGGCGAAGGACACAACCTGCAGGAGCACTCGATCGTGCTCGTGCGCGGTGGTCGTGTGAAGGACCTTCCTGGTGTGCGTTATCACATCGTTCGCGGCACGCTTGACGCATCGGGCGTCAATGGCCGCAATCAGAGCCGTTCGAAGTACGGCACCAAGCGTCCCAAGAAGGGCGCCGCGGCTGCTGCAGCCGCCAAGGGAGGTAAGAAGAAGTGAGTCGCCGCAAAAGCGCCGTAAAGCGCATCATCCTTCCTGACGCTCGCTACGACAGCCAGACCGTCTCGAAGTTCATCAACAACCTGATGATTCAGGGCAAGAAGTCCACCGCCGAAGGCATCTTCTACGGCGCGATGGACATCGTCGAAGCCAAGACCAGCCAGCCGGGCGTGGGCGTGTTCAAGCAGGCGTTGAACAACCTCAAGCCGGTGGTCGAAGTGAAGAGCCGCCGCGTCGGTGGTGCCACGTACCAGGTGCCGGTCGAGGTCCGTCAGGATCGCCGTTCCGCCCTCGCTATGCGTTGGCTCATCGGGTATTCGCGCGATCGCAACGAGAAGTCGATGGCCGAGAAGTTGGCCGCCGAAGTGCTCGCCGCGAGCCGTGGCGAAGGCAATGCCATCAAGAAGAAGGAAGACACGCACCGCATGGCCGAAGCCAATAAGGCGTTCGCGCACTATCGCTGGTAGTCGCTGTCTCGCGTTAAGGAACACGAAGAAGGCCCCGGGATTTTGTCCCGGGGCCTTCTTCGTATGCTGCGGACGGCGTGCTATGGCACTGATCGGATGGTGAGTCCACTCTGGGCCGCCATGATCGCGCCGTACACGGTCGCGCCGGGCAGCAGCCGAACAATAGGCGCGGTGACCGTGGTCAGTTTGCCGGCGGCGCCGACGTGGGCCGAGTGTACGTAGATGGCGGTTTCTGAGATGACGGGCCCGCTCACCCGCGAGCCCGCCCCGATGTCGATGCGGCCACGTGCCGTGCAGGAGCCACTGACCACCACGCCTTTTTCGATGCGAATCTCGCGATAGGCCTTCATTGATCCATTCACGCATGCCCCCTCGCGCACAGAAATCGATCCCGTCGCAATCACCGAGCCTGTGAGCTGCGCACCGGCTGGGATGGTGAGGTCGCCCGTCACGCGCCAGTAGTTGGGCCCCATCGAGACGGCCGGTTCCGGCACGAAGTCCCGACGTGCGACTGTCGCTGTCGCCGGTGGCTCCTGCGCCACGTTCCCGCTCACGCGAACCACCCCGGACTCCAAGCGATCGAAGGAGACATTGGTGGCCAGTGTGATCGAGTCGTCGGCGGTTGCTCGGCCAATGAGACGCGTCCCGGTCTCTGCCACGAGGCGGCCGCGCGCATGCACCCAGCGAAGGATCGTGGAGTTGCGCCCGAGCAGTACATCCTCCTGCCCGAGCAGGGCGCGGTACGTCACGCCTGCGCTTTGCTGGGTTGAGCATCGGGCGATGCATTCGCTTTCGAGCACGGTGTTCTCGGGAAGCGGTTCGCTATCGAGAAGCACGACGATGTCGGTCACCGGCTGGTCGGAGGCTGCCAGGGGGGCATCGTGCGCATGCGCTCGGACCCGTGTGCCGTCGGAGAGGCGCGCCGGGACCGTCATCCCCAACAATCCTTCGCGTGTTGCAAACTGGGTGAAGGAATCGGCAAAGTAGGTGAGCCGTCCGGCGTCGTTCCCAACGGCGTTCAGCGGCGTCGCATCTTGCGGACGAATCAGCTCCATCACGGCCGGGATGAGCGGCAGGAACAGCCACAAGAGCAGGGCGCTCAGCAGCAGTGCGAACGCGGCAAGCGGAGAGAGGGTGGTGAGGTCGATCATGGCGTCCCCGTGGAGCGTGCCGCACGATGGCGTTCGGTCTTCTGCCATTGCACGGGCTGACCACGTAGCCACGAGGCGCGCGACATCGCCGCCCGTCCGACTGACAAGGTGCTTACCAAGAAGCCGAGAAAGAGGAAGGGCAGCATGCGGATCCGCTCGCGTGAACCGTCGAGGCGGCTCGCCGCAGCGACCTGGAAGAACGCGGCAAAGTTGCCAACCGTGTTGAACGAGGAGATCGCGAGGATCGTGACGCGTCCCCAGCTTGGTGGAGAGCCGGCATAGAAGAGCGTCACCGTGCAGATCCAGCCAAGCAGGAGGACGAGGGGGACCACGAACACGCCGAGCAACAACACGCCGTCGATGACCTGAATGAGCGGGAGGTCGCGCCGATTGCGAATCAGGGCGCCGACGTAGCGGCGCAGCGCCTGATTGTGTCCCTTCGCCCAGCGCTTGATCTGCCGAATGCGCGACTCCCAGGTTTCGGGCACCTCCTCGTAGCACTCGGACCGATTCTGGTAAACGACGTCCCATCCGTTCAGCACGAGGCGCACGGTGAGGTCGGTATCCTCGGCGAGTGAATCCACGTTCCATCCGCCCACCTGTGCCAACGCTGCGCGACGCACGCCACCGACGGTGCCGCCGTACTGTGGCACCAGTCGCAGGTTCATCCGGGCTTGCTGATCCACTTGGTATCCGCCCGCGCGCTCGAGGTCGAGCAGCCGCGTCAACAGCGACAAGCCGACGTTCAGTGGCACGACGCGCCCCATCACGGCGCCGACTTCCGGGTCGAAGAACGGTGCGACGAGCTGCTTGAGCAGCCGTACACCTGGGATGTAGTCCGCGTCGAACACCAACGCGATCTCCCCGTCGTGTTCGTTCATGGCCTCCGCGAGTGCGGCCGCCTTTCCGGGAATGCCGCCGTCGCGCAGGAATGGCTTCACCCGTCCCGGATAGGTTGCCGCGTACTCGAGGAGAATCGCGCGCGTGTCGTCGACCGATCGATCATCGATGGGGACGATCGTAAAGCGGTCTTCCGGATAATCACAGGCGAGCAGCGCGTCGAGCGAATCGCGTACCACTTTGGATTCGTTGTGCGCGGGCACAAAGACGACCAGCGGTGGCCAGTTCGCCTGAATGACGTCTACAAATGGCTGACGGTGACGGCCGAAGAGCCGATTGAGCGTGAAGAAATAGTGACGCACGGTGTAGATCGCGAGCACCACAATGCAGAACCACAGGCCGATGTTGGCTGCCATGAGGATGTTCATGCCTTGGCTCCTGAGCGCACGCGCTGCGGCAACACAGGCGGACGGCGATCCGTCGGATCGAGGACGCCCCCGGAACGCCAGCTCATGCCCCAGCCGTACAGCGCGACATACACGAACACATCGAGGAGCACGCCGAACACCAGGAAGAGCATCGGCATCGCGAGGAGCGTGCCCCGATAGATGATCCACCCGTGTACAGTGGCCTGCAGCGGGATCATGATGGACAGGTGTCCGAGCAGCAACATCACCATGGCGGCTTTCTGCCAGAGCGGAAAGTCGAAGATGTGAAAGGTGAATGCAACGAGGAACGGAGCCAGCAGCAGAATGACCACGCCACAGACCAGCAACCCGGAGATGTACTCGGGTAGCGTATAGGAGAATGGCGGCGACGCGAACGAGAACCAGAGCTGCGCCGTGACCTGAATGACGGCCAGCGCCCGCATCAGATAACCGATCGGCAGCAGCCGGCCGCGCAGTGCCGCGCCGAGCAGTGCAAGCACGCCAATAACGATCCACCCCGTTCGCAGATCCATCGCCAACGGCCAGAGGGCGCTGCTTGTGTAGAACGGAACGGCGACCGAGAGCGGGCCAAGGTCAACGATGCGCGTTGCTACGACGCCAGGGAGCCCCAGCGGTACGCGGACGAAATCGAAGAACGTACGCCACGCTTCCATCAGCGGAGCGAGGAGCACGAACATGGCCACGGCGAAGATGGCGGGCAACACGACGAGATCCACCGCCAACGTCCACGAGATTTTCAGCCCGATCATCGCCCGATGCGGGGCGATGCGGCCGCCGCGAAATCCCTGGTCGCGGAGCTCGCTGATGCGTTGTGACCGCTTACCAGTAACGTGCGACACCGATGGTCACTCCGCTGCGCACGTAGAACGGATTACGATAGACATCACCCTGCATGGTGAGCGCCCACGGACCCGAGACTTTCTCGCGCCATGACAGTGAATACTCCTGCGACGAAAAGCGCTGGAGTGTGGTGGTGCTGCTGATGATCTGCCACCCTTCGGTTCCGCCACTGGTTCGCAGCGATATGCTGCGGCGGGGCGAAGGCGTGAGTACCGCCACGCCGAACAGGCGATGCGATTGGATTTCACCGGGGCGGCTCAGGTTGTAGCGCACGCCGGTTTCGAGCAGGAGCGCGCGGGGCGCATACCATGCCAGTGACGAAGTGCCCGCCACGTCGTACAAGTCCGTGACCGACTTCACGTATGACCCGCCAGCGGTGGCTTGCCACTGGTTGCGGTCGCCGAAGCGCACGCCGAGCGTTGCGTCGAGGCGCGCCTGCGGAAGAATCGCTGCACCGCTGCCCACGGTTGCGCCGATGGCGTGAAAGAGATTGCGGGACCAGTCGTGTCGGTGCGTCACCCCGCCTTGAATGCCGCGCTCGCCGAATGCCTCGAGCGCCAGCACCTCGGCGTAGTAGGTATCACGCATCCCCGGCTTCACGCCGCGCAGGTAGATGCCAGACCAATCGCCGAAGTCGTTGGTGACGCGCTGCAGAAAGGCGTTGCTCTCGAACCATGCGCCGGGCAGGCCGCCCGGGAGGGGCGACTGGCTCTGGGCCGCGGTGGGGGCAAAGGTGCTCAACGAGGCGAGCACCAGCGCGCAGATCCAGCGTCGTCGTGGCCGCTCACTGTAATCAGTCACGAGCAAGGCGCTCCAACGTGGCGTTCACCTGGGTATGATCGAGACGGCGTGGCAAGCTTCGTTCAGGGGGGTGCCGGAGGAGCGTGCCGATCACCTCGGCAATGCGGAAGGCCGCCTTGCCGTCACCGAACGGATTGCGCCCCGACGAGCGCGCCTGATACAGCGTTTCGTCGGCGAGCAACGCGGAGGCGCGCGCAAGAATGGTGGTGGCGTTGGTTCCGACGAGTTCCCCAAAGCCGGCTTGCACAACCTCTGGACGCTCGGTGCAATCCCGAAGAATCAGAATAGGCTTGCCGAACGACGGCACTTCCTCCTGGATCCCGCCAGAGTCCGAGAGGACGAAGTAGGCGCGTCGAATGACCTCGAGCAGGTCGGGATACGGAATGGGCTCGAGTAAGTGAATGCGCGGGTTCTTGCCCAACCGATGGTGGACCACGTCGTGCACACGAGGGTTCAGGTGCACCGGAAAAATGATGTCCACGTCGTCGTGCATGTGCACGATCGCCTCGAGCGCATCGCAGATCGATTCGAGGTGATCACCGAGGGATTCACGGCGGTGCACGGTGGTGAGCAACACGCGACGTGTTCCCCAAGGCACGGCATTGAGGGCGGCGGTGTCGAACGTCTTCCGCGGCGGTACCGAGTGAATTGCGTCTACGACGGTGTTGCCGGTCACGAAGATGTCCCCTTCGGGGATCCCTTCCGACACGAGGTTGTTGCGCGCTTCGCGCGTTGGTGCGAAGTGCACATTCGCCGTGCACGTGGCGATCCGTCGGTTGACCTCTTCAGGGAAGGGGCTCGATAGGTCAAAGGACCGCAGCCCGGCTTCGATGTGGCCGACGGGAATGCCTTGATAGAAGGCGGCCAGCGCGGCGGCCGATACGGTGGACGTATCGCCTTGCACGAGTACGAATTCCGGCCGCGTCTCCAGAAAACACTCAGTCAGCGCAGCCAGTGCGCGCGAGGTGAAGACACCAAGATTCTGGCCGTTCTGCATGAGTCCGAGATCCACGTCGGGAACGATGCCGAATACGTCGAGCGCCTGCTTCAGCATCTCGCGATGCTGCGTGGTCGCAATGACGATGGGTTCGAGGTGCGGGTGCTGCTGAAGGGCGGCGTAGACCGGTGCCATTTTGATGGCCTCCGGTCGGGTGCCGATGACCAGACAGACACGATGCACATCAGCGGACTTGGTCATGGACAGCGGGGAAGGCGCGCGGGCGCTGATAGAAGAGGCCGCGGTGACCCTGGGCCGCAATGGACACCGCGCGATCTGTCGAAAAGACGAAACCGCGCTGTCAAGGTCACACCACCGGAACATGCATTACAAGACGCATTTCTAAGTCGTTGTCCTGTAGCAACAAAACAGGCGACCCGTTTTAAAACGGGTCGCCTGTGGTCTACGCCGGTACCGGGGTGAGCCGCTAGGCGCCCGCGGTCCTGCTGTTCCGCCGCCGGGATGCCACGCCCAGGGCGAGCAGGCCGGCGCCTACGAGCAGGCCCGTCGACGGCTCAGGCACGGTCGACACGTCGAAGTTCGCATTGACGACCTGCTGGCCGCTGAACGACATGCGGACGTTGTCCACCGCGCCGTCCCACGGGAGCGGCCACTGGCTGCCGACTCCCACCCCGATGCCGATCACCTCGACATTGGCACCGTGCAGGCAGCCCTCCTCGCCGAACAGGCCCGAGGTGTTGTCGGCGTCAACTCCACCCTCCCAGAAAGACATCTGGGTGTGGCAGCTGCCCGACGCGCTGTAGCCCGCGACGCCGCCGATGTTGCCGACGTACCAGAAGTTGTCGTCCTGCATGTCGCTCTGCGCCACCCACTGACCGACAGGCGTGTGACCGCCCAGTGCGCTCTGGTTGTAGTACCCTTCCCAAATGATTTCGCTGATGATCGTCTCGTCGTCGCGCGTTTCGGCCACTCGAAGGCGTATGACTGGCGTCTTGTAGCGCCAGTCGGCGGGGTCCGTGCTGTCCCAGTCTGCGACGCCGTTGCGGAACCAGTCGAACGAGAGCGACGACAGGTCACGGAGGTTGCCGAAGCTCTGATCCGGTGCCGCGAAGAGGGAATAGAAGGCGTAGTCGGCGTATCCCGTGGTGCCGTTACCGACACCGGTCACGCCAAGCCGCAGCGACCCGTTGCCAACGTTGCCATAGCCACCAGAGCAGGCTCCGATAGTCGCGATGCCGCACGGCCGGTCAGTGGTCACGGCAGCATAGCCACTTCCCTGAAGGTCAGGGGTCCAGAAGGGACCATTGCCCTGTACGACCACGCCGCCGTTCGAAACGACCTGGCCCTGAGCGGCAAGCGTGCCCGGCAGGACGAGGATCGCGAGCAACACGTTAAAAGCCTTCATTGAACAGGTAACCTCTTCAGACGCGCTTGGACGGAGAAGCGTTCGGCGCCAACGTCGGCGGCCTCGATGCACGCTCAGAGAAGCATTCGCCATGCCAGAAGCGACCTCTAGCATAGCCGATCGGTCACTACTGTGAACGCCCCGCTCTTCGAGCGCCTGATCTAAAACCCGTAAGCGCAATGGTTTGCACGCCGCAAAGAGCAGTGCGTGTGTATAGCCGAGCTCGTTGACCTTAGCTCACCAGAATGCGAAAGGCAACGCTCACGTGTGGCCGCGACAACACGATTCTCTTCATAATGTGTGGCACCAGTGCAGCAGCCTGTTCTGGGCCGGCGCAATGCGGGGGGGGGCGGGCTCCCGGTGAGGGGGCGACGCACGGGCAGGCCTGTCAACTGGTTGCGGTGGACCGCTTGACATCTACCCGAAGCTCCGCCAAGTTACCCGTCTCCCAAGGAATACCCTCACCGGTAATCCGGGTGGAAACAGTCGGCGATCTGCGGCCGACACCTATGGGCCATCCTCCGGGATGGGGGCGAGAAAAGGTTCTCTCGCACGCTGTACCGGTTTCGGCGCCTGAGGCGTTCGAAACTCCCGACAAGCAACGCAGCCAATTTAACGTCGGTTACGGAGTCTGCTGTTCTCTGTAGCCGGCGCGCCTGGGTCCCCACTCGCGCACCAGCGGCGAATGCACCCGGCGGCAGCGGATGGATACCGGTCTCGCGCAAAGGCGAGGCGACAGGTCCAGCCGTTTTTTTGCTGGTCCACTTTTCGTCAAAGATTGGCGCCGCGTAAGCGAGTCGCCGCCGAAAACTATGCCGCGTACGACCCCGCTTGAGCATTATCGCAATATCGGCATCATGGCCCACATCGATGCCGGTAAGACCACGACCACTGAGCGCATCCTCTACTACACGGGGAAGTCGCACAAGATTGGCGAAGTCCATGACGGCGCCGCCACCATGGACTGGATGGAGCAGGAACAGGAGCGCGGCATCACGATTACGTCGGCCGCGACGACCTGCTTCTGGCAGCGCCATGGGCAGAGCGACACCAAGGGCGAAGGCCCCGAGTATCGCATCAACATCATCGACACGCCGGGTCACGTGGACTTCACCGTCGAAGTGCAGCGCTCGTTGCGCGTGCTCGACGGCGCGGTCACGCTGCTCGATTCCGTTGCCGGCGTGGAGCCGCAGACGGAAACCGTGTGGCGTCAGGCCGACGGCTATGCCGTGCCGCGCATGATCTTCGCGAACAAAATGGATCGCGTCGGTGCGAATTTCGAGCGATGCGTCGCGATGATTCACGACCGGTTGTCCAAGAGCGCCCAGCCGCTCCAGCTCCCCGTGGGATCGGGCGAACTGTTCACCGGTCACCTCGATGTGATCGAACGCAAGCAGTACATCTTCGACGAGCAGACGCTCGGCAAGACGTTTACGGTGACGGATATCCCGGCCGAGTACCATGACGCCGTGGAAGAGGCCCGTCACAAGCTCATCGACACCGTCGTGGAATACGATGAAGCGTTGATGGAGAAGTATCTGGCCGGTGAAGAGCTGTCCGTGGCCGAGATCCGCAAGGCGATCCGCATCGCGACGTGCGCGGGCAAGTTCATCCCGATCCTGTGCGGCGCTTCGTTCAAGAACAAGGGCGTGCAGGCGTTGCTCGATGCCGTCATCGACTTCCTGCCTGCACCGCTCGACGTGCCCGCGATCAAGGGTCATCTGCCGCACCAGGACGAGACGTTCGTCGAGTGCCCGGTGACCGACGACGCGCCGTTCGCCGGCCTTGCGTTCAAGATTGCCACCGACCCGTTCGTCGGAAAGTTGACGTTCTTCCGTTGCTACTCGGGCGTGCTGACGTCCGGCTCGTACGTCTACAACAGCACGAAGGACAAGCGTGAGCGCGTCGGCCGTCTGCTGCAGATGCACGCCAACAAGCGTGAAGAAATCCCCGAAGTGCGTTGTGGCGACATCGCCGCCGCGATCGGCCTGAAGGACACGCGGACCGGCGACACGATGTGCACGGAAGACGCGCCGATCATCCTGGAAGCGATGAAGTTCCCGGCCCCCGTCATCGACGTCGCGATCGAGCCGAAGACGAAGGCGGACCAGGACAAGCTGGCGATCGCCCTGCAGAAGCTGGCCGAAGAGGATCCGACGTTCCGCGTGCGCTCCGACCCGGAAACGGGGCAGACGATCATCGCGGGCATGGGCGAGCTGCACCTCGAGATCATCGTCGACCGTATGCAGCGTGAGTTCAAGGTCGACGCGAACGTGGGTCGCCCGCAGGTGGCCTATCGCGAAACGATCAAGAAGCGCGTCGAAAAGATTGAAGGCAAGTTCATCCGCCAGTCGGGTGGTAAGGGTCAGTACGGCCATGTGGTCATCAACATGGAGCCGAGCGAGCCTGGTCAGGGCTTCGTCTTCGAAGACAAGGTCGTTGGTGGTGTGATTCCTCGTGAATTCATCGGCCCGACCGAAGCGGGTATCAAGGAAGCGTTGGACACGGGTGTGCTCGCGGGCTACCCGGTGGTGGACATCAAAGTGCAGCTGGTGTACGGCTCGTACCACGATGTCGACTCGTCTGAAATGGCGTTCAAAATCGCCGGATCGATGGCATTCAAGGAGGCGGCGCGTCTCGCGAATCCGTGTCTCCTGGAGCCGGTGATGAAGGTCGAGGTCGTGTGCCCGGAAGCGTACATGGGCGACGTCCTCGGTGACCTGTCCTCGCGTCGCGGCAAGATCGGCGGTATGACGCAGCGCGGCGAGGCGCAGGTGATCTCGGCAAGTGTCCCTCTTTCCGAGATGTTCGGTTACTCGACCAAGCTGCGCAGCATGTCGCAGGGGCGAGCGGTCTACTCGATGGAGTTCGCACTCTACGAGGAAGTGCCGAAGTCGAAGGCCGAAGAGATCATCAGCAAGGTGAAGGCGTAAGCCTCACCCACTCATTCACTACCCAATTACAAGAACCGAACCATGGGCAAGGCAAAGTTCGAGCGGAACAAGCCGCACGTGAACGTGGGAACGATCGGCCACGTCGACCACGGCAAGACGACGACGACGGCTGCTCTCACGAAGATCTCGGCGGAATCCTACGGCACGAAGTACATCGCGTACGACGAAGTCGCCAAGGCGTCCGAGTCGCAGGGTCGTCGTGACTCCACGAAGATCATGACGATCGCGACGTCGCACGTCGAGTACGAGACGGAGAACCGTCACTACGCGCACGTCGACTGCCCGGGCCACGCCGACTACGTGAAGAACATGATCACGGGTGCGGCGCAGA
>JBBARJ010000079.1:6220-11771 GCA_040399825.1 Gemmatimonas sp. | reverse complement strand
GGCGGTCTCGCCGACCGGCGCGCCGACCGGAGTACCGACCGGCGTGCGCGCGTCGTGTCCGGTGGCGGCACTCGAATCCACGACGCGCGAGGGGAGGGCGGTGCTCTGGCCCGCCATCTGCGCCCGCGCCGGTGTGACGCTGAACGCCAAAGGAACTCGGGAGCTCGTGAAGTTTACCACCACCAGTCGATGTGGCTCGAGCATCCTCGTGTCCGGTGGAGCGGTCGTGCTGCGACGGCGTGCCGCCGCCGGAGAACCGCCCGGCGAACGGTTCGAAGTGCGGCGGGCTGTGCCGGAGCGGGCAGCCCACCGTGTCCATGGGTGGTCAGGGGGGGCGGAGGCTTTGCCGGTACGGTTTGGGCGGTTTCGGTGGCGACGGCTCCACGCGGCGCCGTCATCGGAACGTCTCGACGAACAGGACCTGTGGACCATGGGGCTTCCCCGTGGCGAGCCGGTCACGCTGCGCGTGTGGACCGCGGGAGATCGCATCCGAACCGCTGGTGCCCCAGCAGGGCGGCGCGTAACGCGGTACTTTGCAGAAGCATATGTACCAGCGCTGGACCGGTCGAGATGGCCGGTGGTGCTCGTGGATCACGAGCTGGCGTGGGTTCCTGGGGTTTGCCGTGCTCTCGCGGCACCGTCTCGGCCCGGTCGGCCGGAGTTGATCTGGTACCGGTGTGAGCCCGAGTTTGACTGAGCAGAGCCAACCCATCGCGGAAGATCCCCGCCTCGACGGCCGTGCCGTCCGGCGCATCGTGTACGACGCCGAAACCATCGCCGCGCGCGTACAAGAGTTGGGCGCGGAGATCACGGCGGCCTATCCCGATGGCGATCTGCTCGTCCTTGGCCTGCTGAAGGGCAGCTTTATCTTTCTCAGCGATCTCGTGCGGCACATTGCACGCCCTTTGCAAGTGGATTTCCTCGTGGCGTCGTCGTACGGCGACGCGATGGAATCGAGCGGTGTGGTCCGTCTGCTCTACGATCCGGAAACGGAACTCGAGGGCAAGCACATTGTGTTAGTTGAAGACATCGTGGATTCCGGCCGGACGCTCAATCGCCTCGTTGAGCTGTTGGGCGACCGGAAGCCGCGTTCGCTCGAAATCTGCGCGTTGCTGCACAAGCACATCGCGACGGAGCTTCATCATCCCACGCGGTTCATCGGGTTCGATGCCCCGCACGAATTTCTGGTTGGCTACGGGCTAGACCATGCCGAGAATTTTCGGCACCTCCCGTATGTCGCCAGCCTGCAGTAAGGCGGTCACCCTATGGCACCAAACATGACGCCCTCGCCAAAGAAGTCGTTCAACTGGGGACGCTTCTCCAAGACGCTGTCGTTCTGGATCCTCGTGATCCTCATTCCGGTTGCGTTCCTGACGTATGGAAACGGTCGCGAATCGCAGGCGCCGGAAGTCAATTATTCGTTTTACCGCCAGCAGCTCGAAAGCGGTAACATCAAGGCGGCTACCTTCCAGACCGACAACGTGCTGGCCGGGCAGTTCAGCCAGCCCGTGCGCATCGGCAACGTCCAGGCCAAGAAGTTCGTCCTGCGCTTGGTGCCCGGAGCGGCGGAGAAGGAGCAGACGCGCCTGTTCGAGCGTGGCGTCATCACCAACGCCACCGAGCCGCGCGCCAACTTCGGCAGCTTGCTCGTCACCGCGCTGCCCTACATCCTGCTCATCGGCTTCTGGATCTTCCTGTTCCGCCAGATGCAGGCCGGCGGCAACAAGGCGTTCTCGTTCGGCAAGAGCAAGGCGAAGCTGCTCAGCGGCGATACGCCCAAGATCACCTTTGCCGACGTGGCCGGTGCCGACGAAGCGAAGGTCGAACTGCAGGAAATCATCGAGTTCCTGAAGGACCCGCAGAAGTTCACCAAGCTCGGCGGACGTTTGCCGAAGGGTGCGCTGTTGGTCGGTCCGCCGGGTACCGGTAAGACGCTGCTCGCCAAGGCCGTGGCCGGTGAAGCCGGGCGCCCGTTCTTCTCGATGTCGGGCTCCGACTTCGTGGAAATGTTCGTCGGCGTCGGCGCGTCGCGCGTGCGCGATCTGTTCGAGCAGGGCAAGGCACACGCCCCGTGCATCATCTTCATCGACGAAATCGATGCCGTCGGCCGTCATCGCGGCTCGGGGATGGGTGGTGGTCACGACGAGCGCGAGCAGACGCTCAATCAGCTGCTCGTCGAGATGGACGGGTTCGAGTCGAACGACGGCGTGATCCTGATCGCCGCCACGAACCGCCCTGACGTGCTCGATCCCGCGCTGCTGCGCCCGGGCCGCTTCGACCGCCAGATCGTGGTCGATGCGCCGGATCTCCGCGGCCGTGAAGGCATTCTCAAGGTCCACCTGCGCAACAAGCCGCAGGCCGACGACGTGAGCGTGCACTCGCTGGCGCGTGGTACCCCTGGTATGGCTGGTGCCGACCTCGCCAATCTCGTGAACGAAGGCGCGTTGCTCGCGGCCCGGAAGGGGCACGATAAGATCTACATGAGCGATCTCGAGGAAGCGAAGGATCGCGTCATGCTGGGCGCTGAGCGCAAGTCGCTGGTCATGAAGGACGACGAGCGGCGCCTTACGGCCTTCCACGAGGCCGGACATGCGGTGTGCGCCATGATGGTCTACGGCAACGATCCGCTGCACAAGGTCACCATCGTACCGCGTGGCCGTGCGCTCGGTATCGCGTTCACGCTCCCCGAGGACGACCGCGTGTCGGTGACCCGCGAGCAGCTCGAGGCGAAGCTGGTCATGGCGTACGGTGGACGTGCCGCCGAAGAAATCGTGTTCGGCCACAATCGCGTGACCACGGGGGCGGCCAGTGACATCCAACAGGCCACCAGCATTGCCCGTCGGTACGTCACGCAGTGGGGACTCTCCGACACCATCGGACCGATCCTGGTTGGTGACGTCGAGCAGGAGCTTTTCCTCGGGCGCGACATTCAGACGCGCCGGGAAGTGTCGGAGCAGACGGCGCAGCTGGTCGATTCCGAAGTGAAGCGCGTGGCGTTCGAGGCCCATGCCCGGGCGGTCGCCGTGCTCACCGAGCATCGCGCGCTGCTCGACATCGTGGCTACGCAGCTGCTCGAACGTGAGACGCTCACGCGCGACGATATCCTGCTGCTCAAGGCCGGCAAGGAATTGCCGCCGCGCCTGCCGCCTGACATGCCGATGACCACGCAGCCGTTGTCCACGCCCACGGCACCGGTCGCCCGCCCGATCCTGCCGCCGTTGCTGGGTGGTCCGGAAGTCGCTCCTGCATAATCGCTCGCGGCATCGCTGCGAGAGACCGGCGTGACGGATCTCAGCAACGGGCAAGCAATGCAGTTCACGACGCAGTTCACGACGCAGTTCACGACGCAGTTCACGACGCAGTTCACATGGCGCGACGGCCTCGAAATCGGGGTCGTCGCGCTGGTGTTCTACCGTGTCCTGCTGCTCATTCACGGCACGCGCGCGCTCCAGATTTTGGGCGGGGTTGCCGTGCTGGTGGCGGCGTACACCATCGCGTCGTTGCTGCAGCTCACCATGATCACCTACCTCCTCGGGTTGGTGTTTACCTACGGCGCATTCGCGCTGCTCATCATCTTCCAGCCTGAACTGCGCTCGGCGCTGGCGCACATCGGGCAGACGCCTGTGACCCGGCTGTTCAAGCGCGTCGAACAGGGACCGGTGGAAGACGAGATCGCGGATGCGGTGGAGCGTCTGTCCCGCTCGGGCGTTGGTGCGATCATCGCCATCGAACGGGATGTGCCCCTCTCGGATTTCATCGACAGCGGGTCGTCGCTGCAGGCCAAGGTGTCGGCCGATCTGCTCACCACGATCTTCACGCCCTATTCGCCGCTGCACGACGGCGCCGTGATCATTCGTGGTGATTCCATTGTGGGCGCCGGGTGTATTCTGCCGTTGTCGCAGGGGGCGGTGGCCAATCGTTCACTCGGGACGCGCCATCGGGCGGCGCTGGGGTTGGCCGAGGAGACCGATGCGATCGTCATCGTCGTATCTGAGGAAACCGCCGTGGTCTCCGTGGCGCGCAACGGCGCGCTGCAGGTGCGCCTCTCGCCGGTGCAAGTGCGTGATCTGCTGGCCGGCCGACCGGCGAAGTCCGCGGAATGACGTCGCCAACGTTGCGTTCGCGCCTGCAGATGCCGCGATCGGTCATCGCCCCGGTGTTGGCGACGGTCGTGCTCTTCTCAGCGTATCTGGCCACGGCGGCGCCCGACCTCACGTTCTGGGATGCCACCGAGCTTGCGACCGCAGCGCGCACGCTCGGCATTCCGCATCCGCCCGGGACGCCGCTCTGGGTGCTCATCGCGCGCGTCGTGTCGAATGCGTTTGTGAACACGGGACCGGCACGGGCCGTGACCATGGTCTCGGTGCTGGCCAGCGCTGTGGTGGGCGGCGTTGGCGCCTCGCTGCTGCAGCGATGGGTCGGTTCGCGCGCGGCGGTCGTGGGTGCGGTGATCGCCGGCACCATGACCACGGTGTGGAGCAATGCTACCGAAACCGAAGTCTACGCGGTGTCGCTCCTCTTCGCGGCGCTCATGCTGGCCGTCGGCGAGTTCGCCGGGCGTCCGGGGGTCTCCGATCCGGCACGTCGTCGGGCGCGCGCGTTGATCGCGTTTCTCGCCGCCCTCGCGATACCGCTGCATCTGAGCGTGCTGGTGGCGTTGCCGGCGGCGCTGGTGTTCGCCTGGGCGGGCCCACGTGTCCGTGTGATCGACGTGATCGGCTGGGGGGCGCTGGCGCTGCTCGCGGTGTCGGCGGTCGCGGTGCTCCCCCTGTTGTCTGCGGCGGGGCCGGAACTCGCGTCGGGCCACCCCGACTCGCTGCGGGCGCTCGTGGCGGTCCTCCGTCGCGAGCAATATCAGGTGGCGGGCCTGCTGCCGCGCATGGCGCCGCTCTGGCTGCAGTTGGCGAACATCTTCGAATGGGCCGATTGGCAGGTCGCGTTCGGCGTGCATCCGTTCCCTACGCCGTCCGTGCCGCGCACCCTGCTGACGCTCTCGTTCGTGTGGCTGGCCGCCCTGGGGCTGCGCACGGTCTGGCGGCACGAGGCACGGGTGGGGCGCGCCATGCTGGTGCTCCTGATTTCGGGCACGGTGGGTGTGGCGTTGTGGCTCAACATGCGCGCCGGTCCGACGTTCGGCGGCCGTTTCATTGCGGCGGGCGCGGTGCATGAGGCGCGTGAGCGCGACTACTTCTTCGTGCTCGGTTTTTGGAGCTGGGGATTGCTGGCTGGTGCCGGACTCGCCGCGATCTCGGCGGCGTTGGCCAAACGCCTGCCGGCACCGATCGCCGCGCTCCCGTTGCTCATCGGTGCCGTGCCGCTGGTGGCCAACAACGCCGTAATGGATCGCACGCGTGAACCGATCGCCATGATGCCGCGCACCTACGCGCGACTGCTGCTCGATGCCGTGCCGCAGCGCGGCGTGCTGCTCGCGGGGGGCGACAACGACACCTTTCCGCTCTGGTACCTGCAGCAGGTGGAGGACTATCGGTCGGACGTGACCGTCGTCACCGTCCCGTTGCTGGGTGCCACGTGGTATCGGGAAACGCTCGCT
>JBBARJ010000079.1:0-6120 GCA_040399825.1 Gemmatimonas sp. | reverse complement strand
GACCGTCGTCACCGTCCCGTTGCTGGGTGCCACGTGGTATCGGGAAACGCTCGCTGCACGGCGACTGCTGCCCTCGGAATCGGTGCGCAGCTGGCCGGGGCTGGAGGCCACGTTGCGGTCGGTCATGATCCACGCGACCGACGATGGACGCGAGGTGCGCGTGAGCACCTTGCTGGCTCGCGCCGATCGCAACCGGGTGGACCGGTTGCAGGGCTGGGCCTTGCAGGGACTGGTGTATGCGCCCTCGGCGACCACCGCGCCCGGCGCGATCACACTCGACGCCGCCGCGTTGGCGCGGGCGGGGGACCAGCTGCCCCGGTCGGTGCTCGCGCCTGTCCCGGCCGGCGCGGATCCGGCCGTGGCACACATGCAGGCACTGTTGCGCTGTACGCAAGTGCGGCGTATCGACGACCCGTTACTTGTGTCGTCGTGCAATGCTCCCTAACCTTATGTGCTATGCCAATTTCGGACCATGTCGCAACGGTGGTGGCGGAGGTTCGTGAGCGCATCGCCGCGGCACGCGAACGGGGAGGGCACGGGCAGGACGTCACCCTGATCGCCGTCACGAAAACCCACGGCCCGGACGCCGTCATGGCGGCGTGGCACGCTGGCGTCCACGATGTGGGCGAGAACAAAGTGCAGGAAGCCGAATCGAAGCGGGCGCAGGTGACGGTGCCGGTCCGCTGGCATCTGGTCGGCCACCTCCAGCGCAACAAGGCGAAGAACGCCGCGAAGTTCGATCTCGTCCACAGTCTCGATAGCGAGCGGCTTGCCGTGGCGCTCAACGACGCGGCTGGCGAGGCGCAGCGGGTGCTCGAGGTGCTGGTGCAGGTCAACGTGAGCGGCGAAGGCACCAAGAGTGGCTTCGCGCTGCACGAACTGCCGACCGTCACGGAGCGCCTCCATGCCTGCCGTCATCTGCGGGTCCGGGGCGTCATGACCATGGCGCCATTCGATGCCGACGAGTCGGTGTTGCGCGCCGTGTTCCGCGGCGCTCGGGACGCGCGAACGCAGTTACAGGGGGCCGGGTTCGGGGCCGAGTGGTTGAGCATGGGCATGTCGGGCGACTACGAAGTCGCCGTCGAAGAAGGCGCAACGCATGTACGGCTGGGCACAGTGCTGTTCGGCAGTCGGACCTGATTCATCCGGGAATTCGCATGGCGGACGACGGCTTTCAAGGCTTCCATCTCACCGCGCTCGACGCGCGGCGCTTCGATTTCGGCAACGCACTGCGTGGCTATGACCGCGCACGTGTGGACCAGTTCCGCGAACAGGTGGCCGAGGAGCTGGAGCGTATGTCGCGCGCTAATCAGGAGCTCGACCAGAAGGCGCGCAACTTCCACGAGCAGTTGAAGTCGTTCCGCGAGCGTGACAAGGCGCTCAACGAAGCGCTCGTGAGCGCCCAGCAGCTGCGCGGTGAGATCAAGGAACAGGCCGAACGCGAGGCGCAGCTGATCCTGCGTGAAGCGCAGGCGCAGGCCGACACGCTGCTGCAGGGGGTACGCGACGAGCTGCGTCGGTCCGAAGAAGAGGTGCAGGCGCTCTGGCGTACGCGTCGCAGCTATCTCGCGCAGCTGCGCCATCATCTCGAGCGTCAGCTCAGCGAGCTGAACTCGGCGGAATCCGAGCCGCTCCCCGACTTCACCACGCCTCGGGCCACGTCGGCGGCGCGCGTCGAGCCGTCCGTGGTGCAAGAGATCCGCGAGTTGCCGCTGCGCCCTGCCGCTCCCACCCCGTCGTGGCTCGATGTCGTCGAGGAGGACGCGTGAACGCTCCGCCGCATGCGCAGCCGGCGCACGGATTGCACGCGCGTGAGCATATCGACGCGTGTGCGCAGGCCGTGCGCGCGCGGTTCCCGCGTCCGATCGATGTCGCGATCATCCTTGGCACCGGCCTCGGCGGCCTGGCCAACGAGATCGCGGTCGAGGAGACCATCGACTACATCGATCTGCCCAACTTCCCGCACTCGACGGTCGAATCGCACCGGGGGCGCCTGCTGTGCGGCACCTTGGGCGGCAAGACCGTGATGGCCATGCAGGGGCGCTTTCACCGCTACGAAGGATATTCGCTGCAGCAGGTCACGTTCCCGGTGCGCGTGCTCCGCGCGCTCGGCGCCGACACGCTGATCGTGAGCAACGCGTGCGGCGGGATGCATCCGTTGTGGGCGGCGGGCGACTTGATGGTGATTTCCGATCACATCAATCTGCTCGGCGACAATCCGCTCATCGGACCGAACGACGATACCCTCGGGGCGCGCTTCCCCGACATGTCGGAGCCCTATGATCCCGCCCTGCGCGCGCTCGCGCGCGAGGTGGCCTTGCAGCAAGGCATTCCCCTGCGCGAAGGCGTATACGTGGCGGTGCAGGGGCCGAATCTCGAAACGCGCGCCGAGTATCGCTTCTTGCGCGGTATCGGCGCCGATGTCGTGGGGATGAGCACGGTGCCGGAAGTGATCGTGGCGCTGCACGGCGGCATGCGCGTGCTGGGGCTGTCCATCATTACCGACCAGTGTCTGCCTGATGCGCTTCAACCGGCCAGTCTTGCCCAGATCGTGGGCGTGGCCCGCTCCGCCGAACCCAAGCTGGCCGCCGTTGTGACGGGCGTCATCGCCCGGTTGTGATCACGACGGTCCGCTGGTTCTCCGTCTGCCTGAACGCCCTGAATTACCCGCTCTCATGACTGCACCGCAGGACTCCGTTTCGTATCCGCTCCTCCCCGACTCGGGCGCCGACGCCTTCGAGCAGGCTCTGCTTGGCCGCTGGGAGTCCGAGCAGCTGTTCGAGCAGGCGCAGGCCGCGCGCGCCGGCGCCACGCCGTTCGTGTTCTATGAGGGGCCGCCCACGGCCAACGGACGCCCAGGCATTCACCACGTCTTCTCACGCACCATCAAGGACCTCTTCTGTCGCCACCGCGCGATGCAGGGGTACTTCGTGCCGCGCAAGGCCGGGTGGGACACGCACGGCCTGCCGGTGGAGATCGAAGTCGAAAAGGAGCTGCAGCGCGAAGAGGCCGCGCGGCAGGGCGTCGATCCGTCGGAGATCGCGAAGCTGGGCGGGAAGCAACTGATCGAACAGACCGGCGTGGCGGAGTTCAACCGGCGCTGTCGCGAGAGCGTGTTCAAGTACCGCGGCGATTGGGAGAAGCTGTCGCAGCGCACCGCGTATTGGCTCGACTACAACGATCCCTACGTCACCTACTCGCACAACTTCGTGGAGTCGGTGTGGTGGGCGTTGCGCACGCTGCACGAGAAGTCGTTGTTGGTGCGCGGCCACAAGATCCTGCCGTATTGCGCACGCTGTGGCACCGCGCTCTCCAGCCACGAAGTGGCACAGGGCTACGATGACGTCGAGGATCCAAGCGTGTACGTGGCGCTCGATCTGCTCGACGAGCAGGGTAACCCGCCGGCGCAGCGTCGTCGCATTCTGGTGTGGACGACCACGCCGTGGACGCTGGTGTCAAACACCGCGCTCGCCGTGCATCCCGCGCTGGTGTACGTCGAACTGCGCAAGAAGACGGGCGCGGAGTGGACGATCATCCTGGCGGAGGCGCGCGTGCCGGGGGTGCTCGGTGCCGACTGGGCCGATCGCTGGGACGTGACCGGACAGATGACCGGTGCGGAGCTGTCGGGCAAGCGCTATCGCCGTCCGCTGGATTGGGTGCCGTATCCGGAAGAAGGCCGCCACGAAGTCATCGTGACGGAAGACTTTGTGAGCGCGGAGGACGGCAGCGGCGTGGTGCACATGGCGCCCGCGTTCGGTGCGGACGACTACGCCGCCGGACAGCGACATGGCCTCGCGTTCCTGCAGCCGGTCACGGCGCGCGGCGAGTTCACCGACGACGTGCCGGAAGTGGGCGGCGTGTTCGTGAAGAAGGCGGACGCGCGCATCATCGAGGTGCTGCGCGAGCGCGATGTGTTGTGGAAGGCCACCACCTTCACGCACTCGTATCCGCATTGCTGGCGCTGCGGCACACCGCTGCTGTACTACGCCCGCGGCTCGTGGTTTGTGCGCACCACGGCGGTGCGTGAGAGCCTGATGGCGCGCAACGCGGCCGTTGATTGGCATCCCAGCGAAGTCGGCACCGGTCGCTTCGGCGAGTGGCTGGCCAACAACGTGGATTGGGCGATCTCGCGGGACCGCTACTGGGGGACGCCGCTGCCGGTGTGGGTGAACGACGAAGACGCCACCGAAATCGACGTGATCGGCAGCTACGCCGATCTGGCCGCGCGCATCGGTCGGCCGCTGCCCGACGATTTCGATCCGCACAAGCCGCACATCGACCAGTACACGTGGCCGGCCCCCTCGGGGACGGGCACAATGCGTCGCGTGCCGGAAGTGATCGACACCTGGTTCGATTCCGGCTCGATGCCGTTCGCGCAGTGGCACTATCCGTTTGAGAACCATGACAAGGTCGAAGCGCAGTTTCCGGCCGACTTCATCTGCGAAGGTGTCGATCAGACGCGCGGCTGGTTCTACTCGCTGATCGCGATCGCGACCGGTTTGGGCGATGCGTTGCCCAACAACGCCGATCGCACGGCCGCACCGTATCGCCATGTGGTGGTGAACGACTTGGTGCTCGACGCGCACGGACAGAAGATGTCCAAGAGCAAGGGCAATACCGTCGACCCGTGGGAGGTGCTGGAGCGCCACGGGGCCGATGCCGTGCGCCTGTTCCTGGTCGGTACCAGTCAGGTGTGGGTGCCGCGTCGCTTCGACGAGAATGCGATCCGCGAAACGGCGGGGCGCTTCCTGCTCACGTTCCGCAACGTCTATAACGGCATTTTCGCGCAGTACGCCAACTTCGGCTGGGCACCCAGTGCGAACGACCCGGCCGTGGCCGACCGCCCGGCGCTCGATCGCTGGATTCTGTCGCGCCTCACCCGCGTGGAAGCCGAAGTCGATGCGCACCTCAATAATTACGACGCCACGCTGGCTGCGCGCCGCGTGATGCAGTTCATGGATGACGACGTATCGAAGTGGTACGTCCGTCAGTCGCGCGCCCGCTTCTATGAAATCGACAGCGCGGATAACCGGGCGGCCTTCGCCACCCTGCATGAGGTGCTGGCCGTCACCTGCCGGTTGCTGGCGCCGTTCGCCCCGTTCATGACCGATGCCGTGCATCGGGCCCTCACCGGCACGTCCGTGCACCTCGCGTCGTATACGCGGGCGCATCCGACGCCGGTGGACGACACGCTCGAGGCCGCGATGGACGACATCCGGACGCTGGCGGGGTTGGCTCGGGCGGCCCGCGACGTCGCGGAGGTGAACGTGCGTCAGCCGCTGCCGTCGGTGCAGTGCGTCGTGCCCGGCAACCCTGGACCCGCCTCGGCGCTGGGCGCCCTGCTGGCGTCCGAGATCAACGTGAAGCTGGTGGAGTTTGTGAGCTCGACCGACGCCTTGGTGTCCCTCGAGGTGAAGGGCAATTTCCGCACCCTTGGCAAGAAATTCGGGAAGGAAACACCGCTGGTGGCCGCGGCGGTCCCAGACATGCCAGTCGAGCTCATCCGTAAGCTGGCCGGTGGCGAATCGGTCACGATCGAGGTGGAGGGCGTTTCGCGCTTGATTGCCCCCGACGACGTCGCCATCATCCGACGCGCATCCGGGGCGGCCGTGGTTCAGGAGAACGGTGGCTATGGCGTGGCGCTGGACCCCACGATCACCCCCGAGCTGCGGGCAGAAGGGTTGGCGCGCGAAGTCATCAGCAAGGTGCAGCGTCTCCGCAAGGAAGCGCAGCTCGAGGTGAGTGACCGCATCCTGGTGGCAATTGCCGGTGATGAGGAGCTGGAGGGCGCTGTGGCCACGCACCGTGGCCGGATCGCCGACGAGGTGCTTGCCGTGCGATTGCTGCTGGGCACGGAGGCTGGCTCGCCGTTCCATGCAGATGGCAACGGTTCCACGTGGACCGCGACGCAGGTGGTGGACGTCGATGGACGTTCGATCCGCCTCGCGCTCACCAAGGAAGGGTCGTAATAATGGCTGGATCCAACGCCGCGTCCAAGGACGCGAAGAAGTCGAAGCCGATGCCCAAGAAGCAGTTACAGCATTTCGAGAAGCGCTTGCTCGAAGAGCGGAAGCGCGTGCTGAAGGAACTGGGGCATCACGGGGAAGCGTTCGGACCGAA
>JBBARJ010000078.1:0-11899 GCA_040399825.1 Gemmatimonas sp. | reverse complement strand
AAGCCGCACTTGGGGATCGAGTGCGACAGCGTCTTGTCGTCGAAGCTGCAGGTTGCTGCTACGAACTAGCGCTACGCGCGGGACAGCGCACGGAAGGTCGTACTCTCGGCCGCCAACTCGTCGTGTGTCCCGGAATCCATCAGGCCCCCCCGCTCGAGCACGAAGATCGCATCACAATCACGCACCGTCGTCAAACGGTGGGCGATCAGAATAATCGTTCGTTGACCGGCCATGGCGCGAATCGCGTGCATGACGACATCCTCAGTAACGTTGTCGAGTGCACTGGTGGCCTCATCGAGAATAAGAACATCCGGTTTGTGGTAGAGGGCGCGGGCAATACCGATCCGTTGCCGCTGTCCACCGCTGAGACGGACGCCTCGCTCACCGACCACCGTGTCGTAGCCGTCGCGCAGCGCACCCACGAAGGTGTCCAGATCAGCCGCGCGAGCGGCGGCAATCACGGCGGCGTGGTCGATCTGTTCGTCCGGTACGCCGAAGGCGATGTTTTTGGTGATCGACGCGTCGCAGAGAAAAATGGACTGCGGGACGTAGCCGACTCCCCTGCGCCACGACGGCATGCGGTCCGCCGTGAGTGGGACGCCATCCACGAGGATGCTCCCCTCAGTGGGTGAAAACAGCCCGAGGAGCAGGTCGACCACCGTCGTCTTTCCGGCGCCCGTGGAGCCGACAAAGGCGCACGTCGATTTTGCAGCGATCACCAGCGAAAGGTCCTGCAGCGATGGTACGCTGGCGCCCGGATACTGAAATGTCACACCTTGGAAGCGAATGTTCGTATGACAACCGAGTGCCGTTGCTCCTCCTCCTCCTCTGCCACCGAGTGCGGTGTCCGGTGGGTCGTCGGTGTCAGCCATCGGGCCAAGGAGATCTTGGTGCAGATTCTCGAGCGACTTCGACCCAAAACGAATCTCGGTGAGTGCTTGAAAAATCTCTTGTACCGATGGGATCAAGCGGTTCGCGCCGAAGGCATACACGGCCAGCAATGGGAAAATCTCATCCAGAGATTTGCGCGTTTTCAGAAGATACAGAATGACGACGATGATACCGCCGTAGGACATGGTTTCCAACGCGAATCGCGGAATGAGTCCAGCAAGAGCGTTCGCGGCGTTGGCGCGTGCGTAGCGCCCTGATGCGTCGCGGAATCCGTCCAAGAAGAACCACTGCCGGCCTAACACCTTGAGTTCCTTGATCCCGCCAATAGCCTCATTGCTGATCTGAATCCGTGCGGTCTTTGCGGTCGATTCTTCCTCGCTGAGTCGGCGCTGCCGTCCCCGGATAGCCGAATACACCATGGCGTAGAAACCGCCAATACTCACCGCAACGATCACGGCGAGCAGCGGATCGGCCCACACCAACAGGATGATGAGAAACGTCGCGGAGACACCGCGGGCTATGAGCCGCGCCAGCGGAAGGAACACGCTGCCAACCACTCGGTTCACCCCGTCCAGCAGACCTGTGCCGAGTTGCGCTGAGTTGTGCGTGAGGTGGAACTGATAGGGCGCGTGCAGGAATCGCCGTATCAGCCATTGTGACAGGCGGTCATTGGTTTGCCACTGCACGCGGGTGGTGAGCCAGAGCGTGAGCAGGTTCATGCCATTGGCGAACACCATGATGATCAGGAACAGCGCACCCAGCGCCACCAGAAAGGCACTCTCACCCGAGAAGCCAAACTGCAGATAGGCCGCAGCGAGCCAGCGGTTGGTGTGTATCGTCTCTGGATTGGAGACCACGGCGAGAAACGGCACGATGGACGCCACCCCGACGGTCTGCAGCAGTCCTGAGACAATCATGACGGCCACGAGCATCGCGAGCCGCCGACGCTCACGGCGGTCAAACAGATCGAGCAGTTTGTGGAGAGTACCCGTCATTGCATGGTGTCGTGGCGAGGAGGAGGTGACTCCCCTCAAGTGTAGCGGCAGGCGACTCGTGATTCGAGCCGGCTGCCGCGATCTGCCGCTGCTACGAGCTGCCGATGGGTCTACGGCGCGGCGTAGCACACGTGGCGGTTGTAGCGCCGGACCCGTCCGCCCGCTGGCGTCGGCGTGTCGCTGGCGACACCGCCCGGGGTCCCGTCGAAACGAGTGCTGTCGACCACACTCTGCGAGGAGGCCCCCGACTACATAATAACGCGGCGGGTGGCCGCGACCTGACCGTTGACCCACACCTTGAACACGCCATCGGAGGATCCCGGGGTCTTCATCTCCGCCCCGTTCTGCGCTTCAAACACCGCGCCGGTGCGGGGAATCACTTGGAGGCCAGAGTCGGTGCCGTCCGGCCCCTGTGCGGTTGGGGAAAGTTGATCGGTGAGCAACTGGTGATCGCACCGTTAGTGTTGATCAGCCAATTTCAAGAACTTCTGACCCTTGGAGTGCACCGGTGAGTTCCTGGGCACCCACACGGCGCTGGTGCGGAGCTGGCGAGAAGCCCCGGACGCGACGTCGTTCTGGGGCTTTCGGACCGCTGATACCGGTCGGCCCGCTGGTGTTACCTTACTCGGTCTCATCTGGTCTTCTGAGGCCAGATTGACGCTGGCGTCTCCTGCGCATCCCGGACTCGAGTGTCCCCGGTCGAACCCCACCGGAACGTCACCCGCTTGGACACCCCCTGCGGAGTCGACTTCTGTACCGTCCCCGACCACAGCATGTCCGAACCCTTCCGTTTTGTCGCAATAGGCAGCGGGCAGCAGTTCATTGCCTGCGCCGAACGGCTATGGTCCCGCGGGCATCGCCTTCTCGGGGTGACGACCGACTGCCGCGATGTCCGTGACTGGTGTACCGCTCGAAACGTCCCGCAGACCGACGATTTGCAGGTGGCGATCGGGTGGATGGCGAATCGGTCATGCGACTACCTGCTGAGCATCGTCAACCACAGGATCGTCCCGGCGGAAATGCTGGCAGGGCCGACGCGAGGAGCGATCAACTATCACGATTCGCTGCTGCCCGCGTACGCCGGGTTCAACGCGACGTCGTGGGCGATCATGGAGGGCCAGCAACAGCACGGGGTCACCTGGCACCTGATGACCGCGGACGCGGACGCCGGCCCCGTTCTGTTGCAACAGCGGATCGAGATCCGTGATGACGACACCGCCTTTACGCTGGGCGTAAAGTGCAGCGAGGCCGGTGTGGCGTCGTTCGCCGCCTTGCTGACGCAGCTGGAGGAGCAGGCGCTGCAGCCGCGCGCCCAGCAGGGCGCCGCCAGCGTGCATACGCGCTCCGAGCGCCCCGGTGCCGCCATCTTGGACTTTACACGGCCGGCCCGCGAGCTGACGGCACTGGTGCGGGCGTTAGACCTGGGAACCGAAGACAATTGGATGGCGACGCCGAAGGCCGTCATGCCAGGCGGCTATCTGAGCGTCACCGAGGCTCGGTCACGAGGTCGCTCCCGGAGTGCCCCGGGGAGCGTGGTGAACGTTTCGCTCAGCGGTCTCGAGATTGCCACGAGCGATGACGATCTCCTGCTGAGTGGACTCTTCTTGCCAGACGGCGAGGCCGTCGATGCCATACAGGCGGCTGAGCGGTTCGGCTTGCGCCTCGGCCAACCGCTGCCCGCACTGGACACAACGCAGCGTACGCGCATCGAGCGCTTCGACCGTGAGGTCACACGGAGTGAGCGATTCTGGGTCGATCGACTCGCCAGTCTCAAGGCGGCCTCTCTTCCGGGCCTTCCGGCGCATCATGTGCCCGAAGGTCCTCTCCGCGTCATCCGGCGCCGCGATCCGCTCGGGCTCGCCGCATTTGGAGCCGATCACCGCGACAGCGTCCTCGCGGCAGCGTGGGCCGTGTTCATTTATCGTCTCGGTGGCGGCGACACGTTTGATATTGCGGCGGCAGCGGCGATTCCCGAGCATGCGCCCTCGCTGTACGCGGAGGCTGTGCCTGCGCGGTTTCAACTTTCGGATCAGACGACGTTCAATGTGGCCGTTGAGCAGACCGCGTCGGAACTGCAGGTGATTCGGACGCGCGGTGCGTATGCGCGCGACGTGCGGCTGCGCTATTGCCGCCTTCGCGGTCGAAATGCAAGCAGCTTGCGCCTTCCCCTCGGATTTCTCCCCGGTTCGCACGGGCAAGACGTCGCTGACGCACCGGTGCGCGCCTCGTGCCCGGACGCGCTGGTCACACTGATTTCCACGCTGGATGGCGGGTATGGTTGGGCGTACGACGAAACGGCATTTTCGACGGCCGCCGCGCTTGCCCTCGCTGATCGTTTCGAGGTATTGCTCGCGGGCGCGCTCGACGACAGCACGGCATCGATCGCGACCCTTCCGCTGTTGCCTGCGGCCGAGCGCGAGCAACTGCTCGTCGGTTGGCAGGGCGAGCAACGTGTGTACGACTCGGATGCGTGTGTGCATCAGTTTGTGGAGCGCCAAGTCGAACGGACACCTGACGTCACGGCGGTGGTGTTCGGTGATGAGTGGCTGAGCTATCGCGCGCTCAACGACCGTGCGAATGCGCTGGCGGGCGTCTTGCGCTCGGCTGGCGTGGGTCCAGAGATCCTCGTGGGCATCTGTGTCGAACGATCGCTGGACATGGTGGTCGCGCTCCTCGGCGTGCTCAAGGCTGGAGGCGCGTACGTGCCGATGGATCCCGCCTATCCGACTGAACGTCTGGCATTGATGCTCGAGGACAGCCGCGCCCCAATCGTGATCACGCAGCGTCATCTGACATCGCTGCTTCCCGCGAGCGGCGTCACCATCGTGTTGGTCGACCGCACCGCGGACTGCACCGTCGAATCGGCCAATCCGGTCACGGGTGTCACCTCGGCGCATCTTGCCTACGTGATCTTCACATCGGGGTCGACGGGGCGGCCTAAGGGCACGATGCTGGAGCATCGCAACGTCGCGAACTTTTTCGAAGCGATGGACGCCGTGCTGGCACCGGGCACGCCTGCTGGTGTGTGGCTGGCGGTCACCAGCATCTCTTTCGATATCTCGGTGCTCGAGCTGTTCTGGGCGCTGGCGCGCGGCTTCAAGGTGGTGATCGCGCCGGAGGCGAATCGCGCCGCGATCGATCTACGAAGTCGTGCGGCATACCGCTCCGCGCCCGCGATGGAGTTTGGCCTCTTCTACTTCGCCGCCGACTCCGCTGATGTCTCGAGCGGCGACGCGTATCGGCTGCTCCTCGAAGGCGCGAAGTTCGCCGATACCCATGGATTCGCGGCGGTGTGGACACCGGAGCGCCATTTCCATGCGTTCGGCGGACTATATCCGAATCCGGCGGTGACCACGGCCGCCCTCTCGACCATCACGCGAAATGTGCAGTTGCGGGCCGGCAGCATCGTGCTGCCGTTGCACAACCCCCTGCGTGTCGCCGAAGACTGGGCGGTCATCGACCAACTGTCGCATGGACGCGTCGGGCTGTCATTCGCGTCGGGTTGGCACGTCAATGACTTCGCGTTCATGCCCGAGCACTTCGAGAACCGGCGCGACGTGATGGTGCAGCATATCGACACCGTCATGAAGCTGTGGCGCGGTGAAGCAGTGGCCGTGCCCAATGGCGCCGGCGACATGATCAATGTTTCTGTGCTGCCCCGGCCCGTCCAGGCGATGCCGCCGATATGGATTGCCTCGGCCGGCAGCGTCGAGACGTTCGTGCTGGCTGGACGAATGGGTGCCAACGTCCTCACCAATATGCTCGGACAGGATCTCGCAGACCTCACGGTCAAGTTTGCCGCGTATCGGCAAGCGAGACGCGAACACGGGCATGACGGTGACGGAATCATCTCGGTGATGTTGCACACCTTCGTGTGCGAGAGCACCGACGAGGCACGCGCGCTCGCTCGCAAGCCGTTCGCGGACTACCTCGCCACGTCGTTCGATCTCGTGAAGGTGGCGCCGAAAATGTTTCCGGCTTTTCGTCAGCCGTCGCAAGACGCGAGTTCGTCGGGGAGCATCGATTCGACGGGCTATACGGCTGAAGACATGTCTGCGCTCTTGGAACACGCTTTCGATCGGTATTTCGACACGGCGGGTCTATTTGGAACCCCCGAACGCGCGTTAGATATGGTGGACCAGCTGTCGTCGATCGGTGCCAACGAGGTCGCCTGTCTCATCGACTTCGGCATCGAAACCGAGAAGGTCCTTGCGAGCCTGCCGCATCTGTGGCGTCTGCAGGAACTGTGTCGCACGCGCGCCGCTTCGGCTGCTCAGGACGTCGCCCAGCACGATACGATAGCGGAGTTGATCGATCGCCACGGTGTCACGCATCTGCAGTGCACGCCCTCGATCGCGCGCGTGCTGGCCAGCGATCCGGTGTCGCTCGGGCGGCTGGCGACGCTCGATACCCTCCTCCTCGGCGGCGAGGCGCTTCCGGCCGATCTGGCGACGCGGTTATCGTCGGTCGTGCGTGGTCGCCTCCTCAACATGTATGGCCCCACGGAAACGACCGTGTGGTCAACGACATCCGAGGTGCGTGCCACTGAGGCGCCGACGATCGGGCGCCCAATTGCGAACACCACCATCCGCGTGCTCGATGCCAACCGGCAGCTTGTACCGATTGGCGTGGACGGCGAGCTCTTCATTGGCGGCGCCGGCGTGGCGCGAGGGTATCTGAACCGCGAAGACCTCACCGCCGACCGCTTCATTCCGGATCCGTGGATGCCGGGCGCCTCTCTGTATAGCACCGGTGATCTGGTGCGACATCGCCGCGACGGCGCACTGGAGTTCCTTGGTCGCCTCGATCATCAGGTCAAGATCAGTGGTCATCGGGTTGAATTGGCGGAGATCGAGCAGACGCTCAGTCAGCATCCGTCGGTTCGTGAGGCTGTGGTCGTCGCCCGCCCGGCCACTGCCGCAAGTGGAACACCGTCACTGGTGGCCTACGTCGTCACGTCGCGTGACCAATCCGTCGGGGCACGTCGTGAGGCGTCGGTTGAAGGCTGGCAGCACGTATGGAACGAGACTTACCGCACGGCGCGGAACCAATCGCACGCGCACGATTCCCGTTTTCGGATTGCGGGTTGGACCGACAGCCACACCGGCCACCTCATTCCAGTGGATCAGATGCGCGCATGGCGAGATGCCACTATTGCGCGCCTCCGCGCGTTGGCGCCGACACGGGTGCTCGAAATCGGTTGTGGCACCGGACTCGTGCTCTTCCCGCTGCTGCCGTACGTGGAGCATTACACGGGACTCGACATCGCACAGGAGGCACTCGACTCCATTCGGCATGAGTTGACCCCCGACGAAGCCCGGAAGGTTGTGCTCTCTCGGCTGCGCGCCGATGAGATCGACCTGTTGGCTGGGCAGTCATTTGATCTCGTCGTCATCAACTCGGTCGCCCAGTATTTTCCCGACGCCGACTATCTTGCGCGCGTTTTGCAGCGCGCTGCTGCGCTCGTCGTCGACCACGGCCACGTCTTCGTGGGTGATGTGCGCAGCCTCGATCATCTTCGGGCCTTCAGCACATCGGTAGAGCTCGTCCATACACCGGATCATGCCAGCCTCGCCGAGCTACGTGAGCGCATCGAGCAGCGTATGTCGAGGGAAAGCGAGCTGCTGGTGTCGGAATCGTTCTTCCATGCGGTCGCGCGCGACACGCCGCGAATTGGCGACGTCACGTTCGCGCTGAAAGCGGAGCGGACCGTCAACGAATTGACGAACTTTCGCTACGACGTCGTCTTGCACGTCGGAGCTCAAGACGCGCGAGCGCAGAACCGCACCGTGCCAGCGCACCACGTCGACAATCTCGACGACGTCCGATTACTCCTGTCCCAAGCGCCAGACCTGTTGCATCTTGTTGATATGCCGAACGCTCGGCTCTCCGATCTGCTGGTTGCTGAGGCGGCGATCTCCCAAAGCGCGCCGCTCGGTGTGACGCATGCCCTTCGCACCGTGTTGTCGACGACAGCTCGCTACGGGGTCGACCCGAGCGATCTGTACAGTATCAGCGACGACTATGTGGTCGAGAGCCGCTGGTCGGCGTCGGGTGATCCGTTGCGCTTCGATGCCGCGCTCCGCCGTCGTGCGGCCGGTGACGTCGGTGGCTGGCCTGGAGCCGTGCCGGTCTCGACGGCACCTCCGTCAACATTTGCCAACATGCCCGCCGCCACCGGCACTCATGTCGTCCTCTCATCGCTCTGGCGGGAGCATCTGTCTCGGCGTTTGCCCGAGTATATGGTTCCCTCAGTGTTTGTGGAGCTGACGGCATTGCCGCTCACACCGAACGGCAAGATCGACCGCAACGCACTGCCGGCACCCGTGGGAGCCACGGCAAAGGCCATTGCCACCTACACGCCTCCCGGAAACGAGCTCGAGCAGCAGATCGCGCAAATTTGGCGAACGCTGCTTGCGATCGAACGCGTCGGTCGACAAGACAACATCTTCGACCTCGGCGCCAACTCCCTGCTGACCATGCAGGCCAACAACCAACTGTCCTCCGTCCTTGGCCGAAAGGTCTCGCTCGTCAGCATGTTCCGGTTCCCGACCGTTGCGTCGCTCGCGGAGCATCTCAGACAAGACGTGGGGGCGGCGCCATCTGATCCCTCGCGGGTCGACAGTCGTGTCTCCCGCACCGAGCAAGCGGCACTCCGTCGTCGCGCGCTGCGCGCCGCGCAGGACGACACATGAGCGAGCACGACATCGCGATCATCGGAATGGCCGCTCGACTGCCCGGCGCGCCATCCATCGAGGCCTTCTGGGAAAACCTCTGCGGCGGCGTCGAATCTATCCGCCCGCTGACCGACAGCGAGCTGCGTGATGCGGGCGTCTCCGTTGAGATGCTCGCTGATCCTGCGTATGTGAAGGTGTGTCCCGTCCTCGAGGACGTCGATCAGTTCGATGCCGGTTTCTTCGGCCTCAGCCCGCGGGATGCCGAAGTCATGGATCCCGCCCATCGGCTGTTTCTTGAGGTGGCCTGGGAGGCGATGGAGCACGCGGGACGCACCGGTCTGCCTGACGAAGACACCGTCGGCGTCTTTGCAGGATCTGGCGCATCTTACTACCTGATGGATCATCTGCGACGCGACCCGCGTCTGATGCGTTCGATGGGCGAGTTCTTGTTGCGCCACACGAACAACGACGTGAATTTTCTGTCGTCACGCGTCTCGTATGAGATGGACCTGCGTGGTCCCAGCATCAACGTGCAGACGGCCTGTTCGACGGTGCTCGTCGCGGTGCATTTGGCGTGCGACAGCATTCGTCGGGGCGAATGTTCTATCGCGCTCGTCGGCGGCTCCACCGTGCTGATCCCTGACCGGCACGGCTACCTGTATCAGGAAGGGGAGATTCTCTCGCCCGACGGGCATTGTCGCCCGTTTGATGCGCGGAGTACCGGAACGGTTTTCGGAAGCGGGAGCGGCTGCCTCGTGCTCAAGCGTCTGTCCGCGGCGTTGGACGATGGGGACACCATCCATGCCGTCATCAAGGGCTCCGCGGTGAATAACGACGGCGCCGTGCGCGTCGGTTTTCTCGCGCCGGGTGTCGATGGGCAGGCCGCGGTGGTGGGTCGGGCCATTGACGACGCAGGTGTTTCGGCAGAGAGCATCACGTACATCGAGGCCCATGGCACGGGCACGGTCGTGGGCGATCCGATCGAGGTGGCAGCGCTGAATCAGGCGTTCGCCGCTCGCACGCAGAAACGTCGGTACTGCGCCATCGGTTCAGTGAAGTCGAATATCGGACACCTTGGTGAGGCCGCTGGCGTGGCCTCGCTCATCAAAGCGGTGCTTGCGCTCAAGCATCGACAGATTCCGGCCACGCTGGGCTTTGAGCGTCCGAATCCGCAGATCGATTTCGATGACAGTCCCTTTTTTGTCAGCGATCAGCTCCAGCCATGGATCGCCACGGGTCCGCGTCGGTGCGGCGTTACCGCGCTTGGCGCTGGTGGCACGAACTGTCACGTGATCCTCGAAGAGGCACCGCGTCCGATCGCCGGAGAGGGCGCGCGCGACCTGCAGCTCGTTACCCTGTCCGCCGGCACGCCGGGTGCGCTGGAGCGCGCGCGGCATCGACTTGCCGACGCACTGGACGCAGATCCGGCGCTTGACCTGGCGGACGCGGCGTACACGCTGGCCGTGGGCCGTCGTGCGCTTCCGCATCGGCACGTGGCCGTTGTGCAGCATCGCGAGCAGGCCATCGCGCTGCTCCGTGAGCTAGCGACACGGCAGTCTGTGGCGCCTGTGGCTGATACCGGTGCACCGCGCATGGTGTTCATGTTTCCGGGTGGCGGCGCGCAGTACGTACGGATGGGAGCCGATCTCTATGCCGCCGAGCCCGTCTTTCGCGAGGCGATCGACGCGTGCCTCACCGTCGTCAACGCGCGGCTTGGTCGCGACCTCGGTGCCGTCATGTTCGCCAACGACGCGCAGCGCATGGAGGCCTCCAGTGAGCTCGAGCGTCCGTCCCTGACACTGCCGGCGCTGTTTACATCGGAGTACGCCCTGGCGCGTCTCTTTCACTCCTGGGGTGTTCAACCGACCGCCATGCTCGGCCATAGCATGGGCGAGTACGTCGCGGCATGCCTGGCCGATGTGATGTCGCTCGAGGACGCGCTGCAGATGGTCATGCTTCGCGGACGCCTCTTCGAGTCGACCACGACAGGTGCGATGCTGAGCGTGCCACTCCCGGAGGCTGAGCTCCGCCGGGTGATGTCGGACGATCTGAGCATCGCGGCCGTCAACGCGGCCGAGCTGTGTGTCGCGTCCGGTCCGGTCGAGGCCATTGAGGCACTCGCGAGACAATTGGCGGCGCGCGATATCGAGTGTACGCGCATTCGCATCGACGTCGCCGCGCACTCGGCGCTGCTTGACCCAGTGCTTGCGGAGTTTGGACAATTTTGTCGCACCATCACGCTCCATCCACCAACGGTCCCGATCCTGTCGAATGTCACGGGTGATTGGATGACGGCCCAGCAGGCTACGGATCCGGAGTACTGGGTTCGCCATCTGCGGTCCACGGTGCGTTTTGCCAAATGTCTCGAGACGCTTCGCGCGGAGGGCGAGCCCCTGCTCGTGGAGATCGGCCCCGGTCGCACGCTGAGCATGCTGGCCCGCGCGCAGCGCACTCCGGCGCGGTGGGCGTTCAGCTCCATGCGGCATCCTGAGGACGAGTCGAACGACGTGGCGGTAGCGCTTTCGACGCTCGGAAGCCTGTGGATGGTGGGTGCGCACATCGATTGGCCGGCATTCTACGATGGGCAGCTTCGTAACCGCGTGCCGCTGCCGACGTACTCGTGGGACCATGAACGGCACTGGATTGCCGCGCCGACGGATGATGAAGCCGCGCCGCGCGTGGTCGTCAATACCGAAACGTCGGTCACGGCCCGCCGCGACGAGGTCGCTGATTGGTTTGAGCGCCCGACTTGGCGACACACGGTTTCTCCCTCACGTGCTGCCGCTTCGGCGGAACGCGTGCTCCTCTTTACCGAGCGCGGCGGCATTGGTCCCGACATCGTGGCGCAGTTCGCTGCGGCCGACCGACGTGTCCTGTCGGTATACGCCGGGAGCGACTGGCATCAGGACGGTGACCACTTCACCATCCGCCCCGCGGCACGCGAGGACTACGAACGGCTGCTGAAGGCCGTGGCGATCGAGGGGTCACTGCCGACGCGGGTGGTGCACGCGTGGAGCGTCACCGAGCCGAGCGCATCCGGTGACCTTTCGTTTACGCTCGAACACGGGTTTCACAGTGTGTACGCCTTTGGCCAGGCCTTGGCCAATGAGAGTCCTGATGCGGCCATGACCGTCTTCGCCGTCACCAGTCACCTGCAGCGGGTGGGTGGTGAGTCGGTGTTGGATCCGGCCAAGGCGTTGGTGCTTGGCCCTGCTCGGGTGATGCCGCGTGAGTTTCCCAACGTGCGGACGCGGGCGATCGATGTTGTGCTGCCGACCGCGCCGACGCACCGCGTACGGCTGGCTGCGCAATTGGTCACGGAGGTACTCTCGGCAT
>JBBARJ010000077.1:0-12123 GCA_040399825.1 Gemmatimonas sp. | reverse complement strand
AGCTTGCGCACCTCGTCGTACGCCTTCACGTACGTCACGGGGTTCGATCGCGGTGACTTACCGATCGGGCTCTGGTCCACCAACACCACGTCGTCGAGAAATTCCACGCCGGACAACGCCGTGAACGTGCCCACAGTCTCGCCCAGATGCTCCTTGGCCGAATGCTCGCCGTGCAACTGTGCTTCGACGGCATGGAAGAGAATGTCGTGCACCAGCGTGCTCTTCCCCGACCCGGACACGCCGGTCACCACCGTCATCGCGCCAAGCGGAAAGCGCACGTCCACGTGGTTCACGTTGTTCGCACTGGCGCCCGTGAGGTCGAGCCAGCGCGGTCCCACCGCCCGTCGTTTGGCCGGCAGCGGAATCGTGCGCGCCCCCGTGAGGTACTGACCCGTGAGCGGGCTGTTGGTGATCTCGGCGATCGGTCCGGCAAACACTACCTCGCCGCCACGTTCGCCGGCGTACGGCCCCAGCTCCACCATGTAGTCGGCAATTCGCATGGCCTCGAGATCGTGCTCCACCATGATCACCGTGTTGCCGTGATCGCGCAGGCGCACGAGCAGCGCCAGGAGCTTGTCGAGATCGCGCGGATGCAACCCGATGCTGGGCTCGTCCAGCACGTACGTGGCATCGACCAGCGCCGCGCCGAGCGCGTTCGAGAGCGTAATGCGCTGCGCCTCACCGCCCGACAACGTACGCGTGGCGCGATCGAGCGTGAGATACGTGAGCCCCACATCCGACAGAAAACGCGTACGGCTGCGCGCTTCGCGCAGCACCGCCTCGGCGATCTGCGTCTCACTGGGCGACAGCGAGAGCGTGTCGAGCCACGTCTGCAGATCGCGCACCGGCATCTGCGTCACATCGGCGATCGTGCGCTCCTGAATGCGCACCGCCATGGCGTCGGGCTGCAGTTTGCTGCCGCCACAGTCGCGGCAGCTGCGCGCACTCTGATACTTCCGCAAAAAGATGCGGATGTACTGCTTGTACTTCTTTTCCTCGAGCGCTTCGAGAAACGGAAAGATGCCGGTGTAGGCGCGCGACTTCGAGCGCAGGAGCTGGTCGCGGGCCTTCGCCGGCAAGGTCTTCCACGCCGCATCGGGGGACACGCCGAGCGAGCGCGCGAATTCCACCACGGTGCGTCGCTGCTTTTCGTAGCGCGGCGCCGTCCACGGATCGATCGCGCCATCGCGCACCGAGCGCTCCTGGTTCGGCACGATCAGTGCTTCGTCATAATCGAGCGTGGCGCCGAAGCCGTTGCAGGTGGGGCAGGCGCCGCGTGGATTGTTGAACGAGAACAGCTGCGGTGTGGGCGTCGGCGCGCGCGTGCCGTCGTTGGGGCACTCGAATCGTTCGGTAAATGCCAAGCGTGCCACCGGCTTGTTGCCGGTGCTCGCGCGCAACGATTCCGGCGGCAGCACGGGCTCGGGAAAGAGCAGCACGGTATCGCCGTCGCCTTCCGTGAATGACGTCTGCACCGCATCCGCAATGCGCCCGCGCGCCGACGCCTCTACGCGCAACCGGTCGATCACGATCTGCACGTCGCCGGCGGCGGCGAGGTCGATCCCCTCGGCGTCTACGTCATCGAGATGCACAATGCGATCGCCAAGCGCCACGCGCACCAGTCCGCGCGCCCGCAGATTCTCCACGATCACGGCATGCGTGACTTCGCGGGAGCGAATCAGCGGACACGCCACCATGAAGCGCGTGCCCTCCGGCAGCGCCATCACGGCATCCGTGACGGACTGCACGGTGTCGGGACGCAACTCGCGTCCGCACACCCGGCAATACGTCCGCCCCACACGCGCCCACAGGAGGCGCAGATAGTCGTAGATCTCCGTCGCCGTGCCCACGGTGGACCGTGAGGTGCGCGTGGGATTTTTCTGCTCGATCGCGACCGCGGGCGAGAGCCCCTCGATGGAATCGACCGCCGGTTTTTCCATGCGCTCGAGAAACTGTCGCGCATACGCCGACAGCGACTCCACGTACCGGCGCTGGCCTTCGGCGTAGATGGTGTCGAAGGCAAGCGACGACTTGCCCGAGCCTGACACCCCGGTCACGACCGTGATGGCCCGACGCGGAATGTCGAGGTCGAAGCCTTTCAGGTTGTGCTGGCGGGCGCCACGGATACGAATGCGATCCTTCATGCGGTGAAAACTATCGGAGCGGCCCGCTAGATTCCGCATCTCATGGCCGCAACTGCACCGCCCACGACCACCACCGACGACGACGCGCTCGGCAAAGCGTACGACGCGCGCCTCGTGCGGCGCCTGTTGGCGTACGTGCGCCCGTATCGTCCGCTGGTGCTCGCCGCGCTGGCCTGCATCGTGATTCAGTCCGGCATGCAGTTGGTCGGACCGCTGCTCACCCGCTGGGTCATCGATCGGGCGCTCCCGTCCCGGGACGTGGGGTTGGTGGGGCAGGTGGCGCTCCTGTATGCCGCGCTGCTCGTGGCCCAGTTCGGCGCGGCCTACGGTGAAACGATGTTCACGTCGCTGCTGGGGCAGCGTGTCATGCGCGATCTGCGCCGGGAACTGTTCGAACGGCTGCAGCGCCTCCCGGTCTCCTACTTCGACCGTAATCCCGTGGGGCGACTCGTGACCCGGGTCACCAGCGACGTCGAGGCGCTGAACGAGCTGTTCACGTCCGGGGTCGTGGCCGGCGTGGGCGACCTCTTCACGTTAGTCGCCATCGGCGTCGTGATGCTCTACGTGGACTGGCCACTGGCCGTAGCCGCCTTCGTGGTCATCCCGCTGGTGCTGATCGCATCGCGGGTGTTTCAGCACGCGGTGCGGACCACCTATCGCGAGGTTCGCCTGCGTCTGGCGCGTCTGAATGCCTTCATTGGTGAGCGCCTCGGCGGCATGCGCATCGTGCAGCTGTTCGGGCGGGAGGCGCATGAGGTGCGTCGCTTCGATGCCCTCAACCAGTCGCATCTCGACGCCCATCTGAAGTCGATCACGGTGTACGCCCTCTATTTCCCCATCATCGAGTTTCTCACCACCTTCGCCATGGCCAGTCTGCTCGTGACAGCCGGCTTTCGCGTGGGGAGCAGCGCCATCACGGTCGGCACGGTGGCGGCGTTCCTGCAGCTGGTGCGGCGCTTCTTCCAGCCGCTGCAGGATCTGTCCGAGAAGTACAACATCCTGCAGGCGGCCATGGCCGCGTCAGAACGGATCTTCGGCCTGCTCGATATGCCGGTCGCAGTTGGAGTCGCCTCCACCCCCGACCGTGACGCGCGCGTGGCCGCTCTGCGCTCGGCCGGCGTAACCGTGGTCTTCGAGGACGTCTGGTTCGCGTACGACCGGGAGCAGGGGGTCGCCGAGGATCATTCGCCGACGTCCCAGCGGGCGTCGGACGCGCTGGGGCTGGCGGCGTCCGGTGACCCCGAGGGCGGGGTCCGGTGGGTGCTCAAGGGGGTCAGCTTCCGCGTGGCACCCGGTGAGGAGATCGCCCTCGTGGGACACACGGGCGCCGGCAAGACGACCATCGTGAACCTGCTGCTCCGCTTTTACGAGCCGCAGCGCGGTCGCATTCTGGTGAACGGGGTCGATAGCCGAGAGCTGCCGGTGGACGTGCTCCGCGCGGTCATCGGGTACGTGCAGCAGGACATTTTTCTGTTTGCAGGTGACGTAGCGGGCAATCTGCGGCTCGATGCCGACATCGACGACGAGACACTCGCGGCGGCGGCGACCCGCGTTGGCGCCGATCGGGTGATTGCGCGCCTGCCCGGCGGCTGGCACCACGAGCTGTCCGAACGCGGGGGCGGCGTGAGCGTGGGCGAACGACAGTTGCTGGCCTTTGCCCGTGCCGTGGCCGCCGATCCGGCGCTGCTGATCCTCGACGAAGCCACCAGCGCGGTGGACTCGCAGATCGAGGCCGAGATCCAGCGGGCGGTCTCGGAGCTCATGCGCGGCCGCACCACGATCGCCATTGCACACCGGCTCAGCACGATCGTCGACGCCGACGAGATCCTGGTGCTGCATCACGGTGAGGTGGTGGAACGTGGCACGCATCGCGAACTGCTGGCCCGTGCGGGGCTGTATGATCGGCTCTTTCGCCTGCAGGTCGGCGAGCGGGACGCTCCCGGATAGGAGCCACGGCGGGCCCTTCAGGCCGTGGCGTCGCCCATCGTCGAGGAGGCGGATCCGTCGGCGGGCTCGGCCACGCGCTTGCCAATCGACGCGACTCCCGGGTAGCTTCGCTTCTCTGTTCCATGTTCCGTCGTCATCCTCGGTCAGACCTCTTCCTATCCACGTGCAGCTATCCGTCGCCGCCGGCACAGATGTCGGGCGCATTCGGGCAGGCAATGAAGACAGCCTTTATGCGGACGCCGATCAGGAGCGAGGGCTCTTTATCGTTGCGGATGGCATGGGCGGTCACGCCGCAGGCGAAGTGGCCAGTGAGATGGCGGTGCAGATCGTTGCGCGCGACCTGACTGACGTCCGCGACCTGACGGGTACCCTGCCGCTCTCTCGTATGGGCGACGCGCTCATGGACGCCAATCGGTCCATTTACGAGCGCACCATCCACGAAGCCGACAAGCAAGGAATGGGCACCACCGCCTCCTGCATCATGATCGGACAGGGACGGTGGATCATCGGCCACATCGGTGATTCGCGCATCTATCTCCTGCGTGACGGCACCCTGCGCCAGCTCACCAAGGATCATTCCTACGTGCAGGAGCAGGTTGACGCCGGCTTTCTCACACCGGAGCAGGCGCGCTATCACCCGTACAGCAACGTGATCACCCGCTGCGTCGGCGCCAACGCCGCGGTCGAAGCCGACGTGCTCGCCGGCGAGATCCAGAACGGCGATCTCTATCTCGTGGCCTCGGACGGGCTCACCGGGATGGTCGAGGATCCGCAGCTCAAGAAGATTCTCGAGTCCAAGCAGACGCCCGGTCGCATGGTGGACGCGATGATCACCGAGGCGAATCGCCGCGGTGGACTCGACAACATCACGGCGATCGTGGTCCAAGTGATGCATGTGCACGGCACGGGCAGTACCGGCACCACGGGCGAGCAAGCTGCCGTTTCGCATGCCTGAGGAGTCGGTCGGGGAGGTTGCCGAGCTCTACCTTGGCAACCTGCTCTACGCGATTGAGCGATGCGCGTTGTCGCTCGAAGCCGACGAGAAGCCGCTCGATGCCGCCTTTTATCGTGGTATCGGACGCAAGATGGCCGATGCCCACGGGCGTACGAAGCTCCGTTCTCCGGACTCCCGCTCACCGGACTCCCACTCACCCGAGCGCCCATGATGTCCCATTCGCGTCTTCGTGCCGGCGTCATCGCTGGCTTCTCGGCGGCTCTCGTGGCCCTCACGGCTACACCAGCGCGTGCCGACGCCGGGCACGCGGGCTGCGCGGTGGTGCAGGACAGCACGCTGTTGACGCTGTTCGGCAGCGGACAGCGCTTCCCGGATTTTCTCGCGGCCGCCAAGGCGCGCCGTGAGGGGTGGCTCAAAATGGCCGACAGCGCGCGGGTGGATGACGCGCTCGTCGCCCGTGCCAAAGCGGTTGGCGGTCGCTGGCATTTGCTGGTGGTCGCCATCGACGCCTGTGGCGACTCGATGAACAACGTGCCCTACTTGGCGAAACTGTCGGAGTTGGTCCCGGGGCTCGAGCTCCGCATCGTGCTGCCGGTGAACGGACGGCCGGTGCAGGACACCCACCGCTCACTCGACGGGCGCACCGCCACGCCCACGATTGTGCTGCTGGACAGTACGGGCAACGACGTGGGGTGCATCGTGGAGCTGCCGCGTGAGATCCGCGACTGGGCGCATGGTGTGCGCGGCACGGTCACCAGCGATTCGCTGCATGCCGGCATCCGCAGCTTTTACGCGGCCAATCGCGGCGTCGCGATCGCCACCGAAGCGGTGGAGATGCTGGAAGCGGCCAAGGCCGGCTCACCGCGCTGCGCGCGCGGAACCCGGCCGTAACGCTTCGCCGTAACGCTTCGCCGTAACGCTTTGCCGTAACGCTACCCGAGTAGCGCGGTCCCGGCGTCGAGTCGGGCCCGCACCACGTCGGCGTCTTCGCGTAGGGCGGCCAGTACCCGGTCTTCCGGGACCGGCGCCCGATCGGTCGTGAATACACGAAGCCGACGGGCGCTGCGATACAGCTCGTCGCTGAGTCGGGGCAGGTTGATCGCGCCCTCCCATCCCGCCGCCGTAAGCTGTTCCACACGGCCATCGCGACGCTGCATGGGAATGTCGAGCCCCAGCATCTGCGTTTTGGCGGGATAGTCGAGCAGCACCGCGCCCGCCGGAAGCCCAAGCTCGCGGGCGAAGGCATCCTCCACACGACGGGTGAGATGGAAGTCGCTGGCGATCCACTCGCCTACGTCCTCGCCCAGTGTCGCGGCGGGGCACTCGTACGCCCGCTTGTGCAGCCGTCGGAAGCGCAGGCCGTCGAGCATCACGCGGGCTTCGGCTGGCAACGACGGCACATCGAGATGCACCAGCAGCCCTTCGTCGGTAAAGTGCGCCACCCGGTCGGCGGCCACGTGGCCCGAGTCGAGCGCCACCGCCACCAGGCGCTTGTACATCGCCGTCGCGCTGCGGACGGCGTGATGCCAATACACGTTGCGGTACATCTGGTATTTCGCGAACAACAAGGATTCGAGGGCTGACAACCCTTTCTCGTGGACGCCGACCATGCGCGTGGTGCGCTCGGGCGACTGAACGATCACGAGGGAGTTGAGCAGGCGATCCACGTCGATCTCGCCGTACGGGACGCCGCACATGGTCGCGTCGCGCTTGAGATACTCGATCTTGTCGAGATCGAGCGAGCCCGAGATGAGTCCCTGCAACGCCTCGGTGCTGCGACCGGTGATCAGCGCGAACACTTCGTCGGGGGCCGATTCGCCGAGCGCGTCGCGCAGCACACGGGCCACCGGTCCGGCGGTGATCAGCGGATACGCCACCTGTTCGTGGTGCGTGACGCCGATCTCCTCGAGGGCGTGCGAGAACGGATAGTGCCCCACGTCGTGCAGCAGGGCGGCCGCCCGCACGATCTGCTGGGCGCGCGCATCGATGCCCTCGAGGGCACCCCGTTCTTCGAGTAGGCGCAGGGCGACCCCGGCGAGATGCCACGCGCCCAACGCGTGCTCGAACCGCGAATGTGTGGCGCCCGGATACACCAGAAACGCGAGACCGAGTTGGCGCACGTAGCGCAGCCGCTGGACGACGGGCGTTTCGAGGAGCGCCAGTGCGAGCGGATCGAGGCGGATGTTGTTCCAGAGTGGATCGCGGAGAATCTCCATGCCCAAAGATATGAAGCGGAGCCGTCAGCGGGGCATCAGCGGCGTAACTCCGGCAGAATCCGGCTCGACCCGGCAATCCAACGAAATCACCACGCCCCGTGTAATGGGCGTAGACCGTCCGACGTCGGACGTCCCTCTGAAAAGACGCCACAATCCGCTCTTAACGCGGGTGCCGTTTCCCCGTCTACCTTGACGTGACCCATACATCTTTACTCCTCAGACGGCTCCTCGGCGCCATCGGACTGCTCCTCGTGTGCAGTCTGCAGTTGGCCGCGCAGGCAGTCGATATCATCCGTGGGCGCGTCATTGGTACGGACGCGCAGGCGATTCCGAACGTCCTCGTCACCGCGACGACGCTCAGTGGCAACGTCAGCCGCTCCTCTCGCACCGACAAGAACGGTCGCTACACGATCTCCTTCCCCGGCGGGGAAGGCGATTACTGGGTGACCTTCTCGGCCGTCGGTCTGGGACCGCGCCGGTATCAGGTGAAGCGCACGGCCGATCAGGAAATCCTGATTGCCGACGCCCGCATGACGCCCGCGACGATCACCCTCGACGCCGTGCAGGTGACGGAGCGGGCCGCGGCGTCGCGTAGTGATACGGTGTCCGATGTGTCGGGCTCGGAAAAGGCGGTGGATGATGCAGCCGCGGGCTTCCTGAACGCCGATCAGTTGGGCGATCTGGCCGCGATGGCCTCGGCCATCCCGGGCGTGCAGTTGCTGCTGGGCGCCGATGGTGCCTCCGATGCCTTCTCGGTCTTTGGCTTGGGCGGCGACCAGAACAATACGCAGCTCAACGGCCTCAACTTTGGCGATGCGGCCCTGCCGCGTGATGCCAGCGTGATGACGTCGCTGGCGACGTCGTCGTACGACGTGTCGCGTGGTGGCTTCTCCGGTGGACAGCTGCAGGTGCGTACGCGCTCCGGCTCGAACTTCATCCGGCGCACCCTCAGCGGCAATCTGATTACACCGCAGATGCAGTGGCTCGACCAGACGGGTCTCGCGACCGGTCAGCAGTACACCAACATGTCGATGGGCGGCTCGGCGTCGGGACCGATCAAGGCCGATCGTGCCTTCTTCAACTCATCGTTCCAGTACGATCGTCGCTTGCAGGACTTGCAGACGCTGCTGAGCGAGAGCTCGCTGGGCTTCGAGACGGCCGGCGTGGCCGCTGACTCCGTGTCGCGCCTGCTCAGCATCCTGGGCTCCAGCAATGTGCCGATTACGGTGAGCGGCTACTCGCCGCAGCGCGTCGTGAATCGCGCCACGGTCCTTAACAGCTTCGACTACGTCCAGGCCAATTCCAATCGCGGAAACACGTTCGCGATCACGCTGTCGGGGAACTACTCGGGCACGGCGCCGGTGGGTGGTGGTGGTGGCGGGTTCGGTGGGTTCGGCGGCGGCGCGGCGAGTCTCTTCACGCCCACGCGCGACGGCACGCGTGACAGCTACGGTGGCGCGCTTCAGGCGCGTCACAGCGGCCTGCTCGGTTTCCAAGGCATCTTCACCGAGAGCACGATCGGCTACAGCGTGAGCCGCAATGCCTCTGATCCATTTGCGGTTCTTCCGGCTGGTACGGTTCGTGTGAACTCGCAGCTGGTCGACGGTTCCGCGGCGGTCAGCAGCTTGCTGTTCGGTGGTTCGCCGAGCCTGAACACGGCGTCGACCAATGCGTCGTTGGCGGCCAACAACACGATGTCGTGGTTCTCCAGCGATAACCGTCATCGCGTGAAGCTCACCAGCGAGCTGCGCCGCGACGAGTTCTCGCAGAACGTCGCGTTCAATCAATACGGGTCGTTCAGCTACAACTCGTTGACCGACCTGCAGGCCAACACGCCGGCCTCGTTTACCCGGACGTTGTCACCGCGCACGCGCACCGGCAGCCAGATCGTCGGCGCCATGTCGCTGGGCGATGCCTGGCGCCCGACGAACGATCTCCAGGTGCAGTACGGCGTCCGCGTGGACGGCAATCATTTCTCGAAGGGACCGCAGACGAATCCCGCCGTGCTGTCTGCATTCGGCCTGGACAATGCTGAGACGCCCAATCGCCTCTACGTGAGTCCGCGCGTCGGATTTTCGTGGACGGTAGGACAGGCCGATCAAATGGCGCTCCTGCCGGGCATGATCCGCGCGCCGCGCGCCGTCATTCGCGGTGGTGTCGGCGTCTTTCAGAACACCCCCGGCGTCCAGCTGATCTCGAACGCCATCGACAACACGGGTCTTCCTTCGGCGCTGCAGCAGCTCACCTGTTTCGGTTCGGCGACGCCGCGACCGAATTGGTCGGCGTATTCGGTGGACGAAGCGAACATCCCACGTGCCTGCGCCGACGGCACCAGCGGGACGGTCTTCGCCAACAGCTCGCCCAACATCACGCTGTTCGTCCCCGACTACCTCGCGCAGCGCTCCATTCGCGGCAACCTGCAGTGGGCCGGCGCCGTCCTCAAGAATCGTTTCATGTTCTCGGTTGACGGCACCTTCTCGCGCAATCAGCGCCAGCAGGGCGGTGTCGATCTCAACTTCCCGGGCATTCAGCAGTTCACGCTGGCCAACGAACTCGGTCGACCCGTCTTTGTCACCCCTGCGGCGATCGTACCGACCACGGGTCAGGTGGCGTGGCGTCAGTCGCGCGTCGCCGACGCGTTCGGTCGCGTGACCGGGCAGACGTCCACGCTCGAGTCGGAAAGCAAGCAGATCAACATGAGCTTGCGCCCGGCGGTGTTCAACTCGCACTACAACTGGAGCTTGGCGTACGTGCTGGCTGACGTGCGCGAGCAGTACCTTGGGTTCAATAGCACGGTCGGCTCACCGACCGGTACGGAATGGTCGAAGAGCGCGTTCTTCTCTCGGCATCAGATCCAGTATTCGTTCAGCTACAACGCGTGGGATGCGGTGCGCATCTCGTGGAACGGGAACTTCCGCTCGGGCATCAACTACACGCCCACGATTAATCAGGACGTGAACGGCGACAGCTACGGCAACGACCGCGCCTTCATCTACGATCCGGCCACGGTCACCGATCCGGCGCTCAAGGCCGGTCTCGAGAACCTGCTCGCGACCGGCACGCGGGAAGCGGTGTCCTGTCTGCGTAATCAGCTCGGTCAGTTCGCTGCCCGCAATTCGTGCACGAGCCCGTGGACGATGCAGGGCAACCTGAACATCTCGTTCAACTCGCTCAAGATCGGATTGCCGCAGCGCGCGAACCTGAATCTGCAAATCGCCAATCCGCTGAATGGTCTCGATCGTCTCATCAACGGCGAAGCGGGACTGAAGGGGTGGGGTGCCAATCCGAGCCCGAGCGGCCAGCTGCTCTTCGTGCGTGGGTTCGACGTCGCCTCGAACAGTTTCAAGTATGAAGTGAACGAGCGGTTCGGTTCCACCCGTCCGGCGCAGACCACGCTCCGCTCCACGCCGATGTCGATCACCATGACGATGAGCATCGACGTTGGCCCGACACGCGAACAGCAGCAGCTGTTGCAGCAGCTCGACCGTGGTCGCTCGCGCGCCGGCAACAAGCCGTCGTTGCAGCAACTCCGTGGTACCGCGACCTCCGGCATCATCAACCCGATGCAGCAGCTGCTCCAGCAGTCGGACACGCTCAAGCTCACGCGGAAGCAGGCGGACAGCCTCGCCACGCTCAACCGCTACTTCGTGCTCCGCTCCGACAGCATCTGGAACCCGGTCACCACGTTCCTGTCCCAGCTGCCCGACAAGTACAGTCACGACGACGCATACGCCCGCTACCGAGACGCCCGTGAACAGACGGTCGACATGCTCATCAAGTTCGCCCCGGGCATCAAGAGCCTACTCACGCCCGCACAGATCCGGATTCTCCCCGCGTCGCTGGTCAGCTTCCTCGACAAGCGCACCCTGCAGGGATTGCGATCGGGAACGGCGGGCGGGAATCAGTTCGGGGGTGGCATGGGTGGCATGGGTCGTGGCGGTGGCCGATGAGGCGACTGATCATGACTGACCTGACGCATCGAAATTTCTCTCGACTACAGAGTGGTACTCGCATGAGCATGTCGCGTACGAAGTCCGCGGCGTGGACGATGGTTGGCGTGTCGATCCTGGCCGCCACCGCATCGACCGCGTCGGCGCAGGTGTCGCCGGAGACGCCGTCCACCGCGACGGTGCCCGTGCGTGACGTGACGGCGCCGCTGGCCAAGGCCACGCGCCCAATCGGCGGCGCAAACATGCTGCGTGCGCTTCCCGATGGGTCGATCTTCATCAACGACGTCCAGCGCAGGCAGCTGCTGCGTTTCGACGCCACGCTGCAAAATGTGGTGGTGGTGGCCGACACCGCGCCGGGCGCCTTGATGCCGTACGGTCAGCGCCCGATCGGCCTGTTGCCGTACCTCGGCGATTCGTCCATCGTGGTCGATCCGGCCACGCTGTCGATGGTGGTGCTGAACAAGGACGGCAAGACGGTCCGCGTGATGGCATCGCCGCGCACGAACGATGTGAACACGCTCTCCAACATGAACCTCGGGTCGCACGCCTTCGATCAGAAGGGGCGCCTGTATTATCGGCAGGGCAACGCCGCCGGCGGGCCTGGCGGCGGCGCGGCGGCGATGATGTTCGGCAGCGGTAACGATCGCGGCGGCAACGATCGTGGTGGCGGTGGTCGTGGCGGTCAGCCGGGCGGGCAGGGTGGCAATACGCCGCAGGCTCGCGGCGCCGCCCAACCGGCGCGTCCCACGTCCGGAGACGATCCGGCGTTCCGTGCCGGTGCTCAGGGCGGCGGTCAGCCGTTCGGTGGCCCCGGCGGGCGCGGTTTCACCCCGGCAAGTCAGCCAGACTCGGTGCCCATCGTGCGCGTGGACTTCGACACGCGGAAGGCGGATACGGTCGCGTACGTGAAG
>JBBARJ010000076.1:4306-12194 GCA_040399825.1 Gemmatimonas sp. | reverse complement strand
GACCACCGTTGGCGTCACCGGCCATACCATGGCAGACGGCGCAGTTGATCTGATAGTTCAGCTTGCCGTTGGCCAACGACGCTTCCGACACGGGATGCGGGTTGGGAATGGCCGAGAACGAATCGATGACCGGCGGCAGCGGCGCGTACGAGATCTGGTAACCGGCAACGGCGGTTCCCTGCACAGGCACGCTGAACTGCGGGTTGCCACGCGGCGGCACGAGCGAGTCGGCGTCGTTCTGCGACAGCGGCTCCCACGGCTCGATCCGGGGCTGATTCTTGAAGTCGGTGAACCATGTGCACGCCCCGAACGCAAAGGGGAGCACGATGGCCGCCGCGAGGCGCGACGAACGCGCGACGACAGAAGTCATGAAGAACGTAGGCTCAGGCTTCACGCCGCACCTCCACTGCACCGTGCTGGCGCAGCAGTTCTTCTGCCTGGCTCGCCTTGGCGGCGTCGCAAGCGATGAAGATGCCAAAGTACCCACCCGAGAACCGGGCGTCGTACCCTGACGTGGTGCTGAGGCGCGGGATGCGCGAATTGATGAACATGCCGGCAACCGTGGAGAGGGCGCCGACGAGCACCATCACTTCGAATCCGATGATGGTATAGGGAATCCACGAGGCGATCGCTTTGCCACCGACCACGAGGGGCCAGTAGGTCGACGACCAGATGGCCACCCAGTAGCCAAAGCTGACGCCGAGGAGGCCGCCAACTAGAGTGAACCGGCGAACGACGCTTTGCGGGGCGTCGATCGCGTGCTCGAGCTCATGGCGGATCGTCGGCGAGTAGACGGTCACCTCACCGATTCTTTTCTTCTTGAGATCCTCGATGGCCGCAACCGTCGTGTCGATCTCATGGAATGCTCCGACAACACCCTGCATTAGTGATGCCCTCCGCCGTGGCCGTGCTTCACGCGCGGCGCGACGATTTCCTTGAGCTCGGCGATGGCCATCACGGGCAGCTGCTTCACGAACAGCAGGAACCACATGAAGAACCATCCGAACGAACCGACGAGGAACGCCATGTCGACCCAGCTCGGTGCGTAGCTGCCCCACTGCCACGGCTCGAACTCATGGGAGAGCGACGGCACGACGATCACGAAGCGCTCGAACCACATGCCGAGGTTGATAAAGAGCGACAGTACGAACAACCACGTAGGATTGCGGCGGAGCTTCTGCGACCAGAGTGACATGGGGAGGGACATGTTGCAGAGCAACATGATCCACGCCGCCCACCACCACTGACCGAACACGCGATTCCAGAAGAATTCCTGCTCGGCACGGACGCCGCTGTACCAGGCAATGAAGAACTCGATCAGGTATGCACACCCGACAACCATCGACGTGAACAGCACGACCTTGGCCGTGGCGTCGAGGTGATTGAGCGTGATGTAGTGCTCGAGCTTGAACCACTTCCGCATCGGGATCGCGATGGTCCACACCATGGCGAAGCCGGAGAAGATGGCGCCGGCCACGAAGTACGGCGGGAAGATCGAGGCGTGCCAACCCGGGGTGAGCGCCATGGCAAAGTCGAAGGAAACGACTGAGTGCACGGAGAGCACGAGCGGGGTGCTGAAGGCGGCGAGGAAGAGATACGCCTTCGCGAAGTGACGCCATTCACGGTCGCTGTTCCGCCAGCCGAGCGAGAGGATCGCGAGGATCCGCTTGCGCATCGGGTTGGTTTCCTTGTCGCGGAGTACCGCGATGTCGGGGATCAGGCCGATGTAGAGGAACGTGGTCGAGATGGTGAGGTACGTCGAGATGGCGAAGACGTCCCACACGAGCGGCGACTTGAAGTTCGGGAACAGCAGACGCCAGTTCGGATACGGCAGCAACCAGAAGAACTTCCACGGGCGCCCGATGTGAATGATCGGGAACAGTCCGGCCGTCATAACCGCGAACACCGTCATCGCTTCAGCGGCGCGGTAAATCGAGGTGCGGAAGCCGGCGCGGAAGAGGAACAGGATGGCAGAGATGAGCGTACCGGCGTGACCGATACCGACCCAGAAAACGAACGTGATGATGAAGTTACCCCACATCACCGGCGGCTCGTATCCAGCCTGACCAAGGCCCCAGTAGATCTGATAGATCCACGCGGAGGCGCCGATCAGCATCGCCAGAACGGCGACGCTGAGGCCCATAAACCACTTCTTCGTGAAGCCGAGCGTCGCGATGATATCGCGATCGACCTGCTCGTAATCACGGACTGCGGGGAGCTGCACGTCGGCCGACGCGATGTTCGGCCCACGGATGCCCTCACGCACCGGATGCGCTACGGATGCCATGCGCGATGCCCTCAGGCCTGCGCCGGGGATGCCGGCGCCGGATAGTTGACCTTCTTGAGATAGACCACGGCGGTGTACGTGTTCAGCTCTTCGAACACGTGGTAGGCGCGACGGTCATATGCGAGCTTCGCTACGGTCCAGTTTTCATCGGCCGCGTCACCGAAGATGATGGCGCGCGACGGGCATGCCTGCGAGCACGCGGTCGTGAACTCGTCCGGCTTGACCTCACGGCCTTCCGCCTTCGCGCGGTGCTCGGCTTCACGGATACGCTGCACGCAGAACGTGCACTTCTCCATGACGCCCTTGCCACGCACGGTGACGTCGGGGTTGAGGCCCCAGTGCATCGGCTCCGGCCAGGCGTACTGCTTGCGATCCGGTTCACCGTAGCCGAACCAGTTGAAGTAGCGGACCTTGTACGGGCAGTTGTTGCTGCAATAGCGCGTGCCGACGCAGCGATTGTAGACCTGCACGTTGAGGCCGTCGGGCGAGTGGTACGTGGCGTACACGGGGCACACCGGCTCGCACGGCGCGTTGCCGCAATGCTGACACATCATCGGCACGAAGCGCGTGTCGAAGTCGGGCGAGAACTCGTTCTCCGTGTTCTCGTTGCCTTCGTAGTAGCGCTCGAGTCGAATCCAGGCCATTTCACGGCCCTTGATGATGTTCGCGCCCGGACGCTCGTCCCACACCGTCGGGCTGAGCGCACGACCCTGATAGGGGGCGCCGACCGTCGGGATGTTGTTTTCGCTGTAGCACGCCGTGACGCACGCCGAGCACCCGGTGCAGCGCGCGAGATCGATGGTCATCGCCCAGCGGCGCTTCTCCATCTTCTGCACGTGATCGGGGGCGTACATCCCGAGGTCCTTCGCGTTCGGGTTGGCCAGCTCACCCTGCGCGTCGGCCGCGATGGGCGACTTGAGGCCAGCCTTGAAATCCTGTGACGGCAGTCCGGGAATGGCATGCTCTTCGTGCCCACCTTCCTCGGCTTCCTGTCCGAGCAACGCCGCCAGCGTCATGGCCTGACCGATACCACGGCCGTGCTGACGGGCGGAGCCTTCGGTGGTGACCAGTTGCGACGTGTCGGCCGAGACGGTGACCTTGCCCTTGGTGCCGGAGAGCGTCAGGGCGCCGGAGGCGTCCCACCCGCTCGCGAGGAGGTCGTAGGCGTTGATGCCGACGTTCTGCGCGAAGCGACCGTAGGCCGTGTGACCGAGGCCGAGCGAGACGGCCACCGTGTCAGGACGCACGCCCATGTAGCGATACGCCGGCGCGGTGATCTTGCCGGCAGACGTTTCGACGGTGAGGTGCTGTCCTTCGACGAGACCGAGCTTCTTGAACGTGGTGGGGTGGACTTCCACCCAGGACTGCCACGCGATCTTGGTGACGGGATCGGGGAGTTCCTGCAACCACGGCTTGTTGGCGCCGCGACCATCACCCAGCGTGGGCGACGGATAGACGTGCACGAAGTAGTCACCCGCACCGGCATCGGCCGGCGTGGGGGTGGCCGTCATCGAGCGCGTGGCGGTGGCGACCAGCGGTGCACCGCTGATGGTCGCCTTGGTGAGCGCGTTGGTGAACGCCGATCCGCCACCGGGGAACTTGCTGATGTACCAGCCGCGGTAATCGGCAGCGGTGTACTTGGCCGCCAGCGCCTGATCCTTTTTGGCGATCGCGATGAGCACGTCGGCCGTGGCCTTCGTGTCGAACACCGGTTCGAGCGTGGGCTGCTGCAGGCCGATCTGGCCCTGCGTCGTGACCGCGTCGCCCCAGCTCTCCAGCCAGTGATTGTCAGGCAGGATGAGATCGCACAACTGCGCCGTTTCATCGGGAACCGACGAGAACGACACCTTGAACGGCACCTTCGCAAAGGCGGCGGCGAAGCCGGCCGACTTGGGCATGGTGTGGGCCGGGTTGGCGCCCCGGACGAACGCGAGCGGCACGCTACCGGCGCCCATCTTGGCCACCACGCCCGCCAGATCGGCGTAGGACGCGAGACCGTTGTACCCGGCATGACCAGCGGCCGGCTTGATGGTGACACCGACGGCACCGGCCTTCTTGTTGATCTCGGCCGCCATGACGCCACAGTCGACGGCATTCGCGGTGGTCGTGCCGCAGATGACCATCACACCATTGCCGGCGTTCGCGACGGCCTTCGCCAGCGCTTCGAGGGTCTCCACCGGAACGCCCGAGGCGTCGGCGGCCGCAGCCATCGTGCCCGAGCCCGTGAGGGCGGCACAGATCTCCATTTCGCTGCCCGGCTTCGCGGCGATCCACTGATCGGCGTTGAGGCCGGTGAGGGAGCGGCGAGCGCCGACATAGACGAGACGCGGAGCGCCTTCCAGCTTGGCGCGCGCGTCGGCCCAGTCGAGCTGCTGCGGCACACTGTGCCCCCAGCCGTCGAGGAAGTCGGCACCGAAGCTGATCACCAGCTTGGCCGCGTTGAAGTCGAGCGCCGGCCATGCGGCACCGTACGCCTTCTGATTGGCGGCGATGGTGGCCATCGGGGCGGCGGAGTCGACGCTGAGATGCGCCGGCATGCCCTGCGCCGAGAGCCACTGATCGAGGAAGCCCGGGAAGGTGCCCGACTCGTGCTGATTGACGAACACGACGTTGGACGCCTGCGTGCGGCTCTTGACCTCGCCGATCTTCTGGGCGAGCAGCTCGTACGCCTTGTCCCACGTGGTGGGCTTGAGGGCGTTGCCCTCGCGCACCATCGGCGTGCGATAGCGGTCGGGATTGTACAACCCCTGCACCGCCGACAGACCAGTGGAGCAGATCGCGCCGCGGCTGATGGGGTGGTCGGGGTTGCCATCCAACTTGATCGGACGGCCGTCGCGGACTTCGGCCATAACGCCGCAGGCCGTGGCGCACTCGCGGCAGGTGGTCGCGTAATACTGCGACACGCCCGGCACGGTGTTGTCAGGTGACGCAACGTACGGAATGAGCTTCCCCACCTTTTCGGAGGAGCAGCCCACTACCGCGGTCGTCGCACCCGTGGCGCCTAGGATCTTGAGGAATTCTCGGCGCTTAACGCCGGTCCCCGCTTCAGTGCTCATGCAGTCACTCCGCTCCGGGCGGCTGCACAGGGCATGCGGCGCGCAGACTACGCGCCGTGGCCCCGTGGTCGAGGGTCAGATGACGATCAGTAGTGGCAGACAGCGCAGTCGTAGCGCGCTTTCTTGGGCGGCGCTGCTTCCAGCTCGGGCGTCACCGGCATACCGGCCAGGCGAGCACCTTCAGCGGGCTTATAGCCCTGCACGTGACAGTTGATGCACCAGCCCATGTTGAGCGAGTTCACCTGCTGTACGGGCACGTAGTTGGTGTCAGGTCCCTGGGCACCCTGGTTCTGGATCTGGCCATGGCAGGTCTGACAGGTGACACCGGCGTTGACGTGACGCATGTGCGGGAACTGCACATAGTCCGGCACCTTGTGCACGCGGTTCCAGGGAATCGGCTGACCCTTCTGGTAGAACGCCGCGACCTTTTTGATCTCCGCCGACTGGGGCTTCACCAGGAGGTGACAGCCCATGCAGGTGGAAACAGAAGCATTACCTGGATCGGGCGACTTGTTCGCCGCACTGTGACAGTAGAGACAGTTCATGCCTGCCTTCTGCACGTGCGGTGCGTGAACGAACTTGACGGGTTGTTCGACGCGCAGACCCTGCGACGATGATGCGCCGCTATAGGCCGACAGCAGCGTGGCCGCTGCCGCAAGCGCGAGAAAAGCAGGAATCACCGTCCACTTCTTCTTGACCGTCATCGACTTTGGGGCCGGGAAGGCGTTGGATGCGGAAGACACGCGTTACGCACGACGCCGACTGTGAGCGCGCACCGAATGCACTGGTGACGAACAGGAGCCGTAGTCATGCGTGTAAGTCTGTGTCAACCCGATTTTTGCAAGCGGGAAGTATGCCCGTCACCGTATTTGTACGCAAGTGTTCGCATGCCAAAACGCGACGGTTTGCTGGAACTTTCCGCTCGCACCATCAACGATTGGTCCGCGCCGTGGTTCCCACGTCGCGTTCGGCCGCAGGTCAGGACTCGGCGGCGCGCCGCGCGGCGCCGGAAATCGATCGGCCGTCCGCCAAATTCGGCTCAGGATTCGGGGACGGCGCGTGTCGCGGTAACAGGTCAACGAGCGCCCGCGACTGTTGAGTCAGGCGCAACGGCCACCAGCTACTCCACGCCAGCCGTTCGGCGCCGATGGTCGCGATCAGGTGCGCGAAATGGTCCTCAGGCGGCCCCCACACCCACCCAAAGTCGTAGAAAACCCGCTGTTGCTCAGACGGCGTGAGTCCCCAGTGTGTTTCCTCGATCAGCTCGCGACCGGCACCGGCGACCACGAGATGGCACCGCGAGCCGGCCAAGCGCGCCAACCCACGGAGGGTCGCGGCGGGGACATCGCCGACCGCGTCCATGGGATGCCGCTGCCGGAGGTCCTCGAAACGGACGGTGACGTGCAGCGCGACCCCGGCCTCCCCGCAGGCGAACGCGAGCTCGGCCATGGCCGGATGAGCCGGCCCGAGCCCCCACTGGGCCGGATACGCTCGCACCGCGGGCGCCCCGGCGTTGACCGCGTCCCGTAGCATCGCCGTCCATCCGGGCCAATCGGGACGCACGATCGGCGCCGGCAGCAGCACACCGGCGAACGGTTCGACCGCGGTGTACAGCGCTCGGTTGGACGGCACCGGATCGCGGTAAAAGGCACCAGGGAGGTGCCCGACCCATGCTCCAGCGAAGCCTTCGCGGTCGAGGACCCGGGCCAGGATCTCCGGCTCCGGATGCGGCACCTCACGGAATGGATACCCGCCAATCCAGCAGGTGACGTCGATCGGACGCGTATCTCCGATGGGTGAGATCGTCATGCGGTCACTCCCAGCGTCGCGCCCACACGCGACAGCGCTTCGGTGAAGGCGCCCTCGGGGAAGATGCGGACGGCGTTTCGCCAGTACATGTCGGCCAGGTCGTCGGCAGACGCCCCGGTATAGGGGAGTGCGCGCAGCTTCGTGAGCCCGGTACAGAGTGTCAGATCGGCCGCCCACAGCAAGCGCCGCGCACCCACCCAGCGCAGGGCGTCGTCGATCATCCCGCGATCGATGCCGCTGCCGGACAGATCCATCACGATGTTCTCGAAGTCGCGCACCGCCGGATTGGTGTGTGCCCAGTCGCCGCCCCCACCGATGTGCGCCAGCAGAAACGTCGTACGCGGATGTCGCGCCGCGAGCCGAGCCAGTTCGATGCCATCGGAGGCGTCCTGATTCGGCCAGTCACGACGTCGATGCTGCCAGATGTGCTGCAGTATCGGCACGCCATGCTGCGCCGCCGCCGCCGCGATGTCATCAAGCAAGGCGTCATCGACGCGACGGCCGGCCGCGAGCTTGATCCCGATGGCGCCGCGCGCGATCCCGCGCGCGATCTCGGCGAGTGCATGCGCGGTGAAGTTCGGATTCACTGCCACCCAAGCCTTCACGCGCGGCGCCTGTTCGTCGGCGAAGTCGAGCATCCAGTCATTGGCGCGCGTCTGATCGTCGGGGGAGGCGAAGTACGTGGGCGAGGTGGCGCCCCACGATCCGAGGACAGACGCCACGTGACACACGACGC
>JBBARJ010000076.1:0-4296 GCA_040399825.1 Gemmatimonas sp. | reverse complement strand
GACGCCGATACGATCGCCGGCGTCCAGCCGGGATGCATTGTAGCGCTGCCAGTCACTGCGGTTGCTGGAGGGTGTGTGAAAATGGGCGTGTACGTCGATCACCGTCGTCATCGTTTCAATCCTCGACGCGTCGTGGGCCGGGTAGCAGCGCGTGCATGATCTCCGGCATCAATTTGGACACTGCTTCGAGTGCCGCCTCATCGTGCGCGACGGCGCCGAACTGGTAGGCCCCGCGCTTCAGGAGCAGCCCATACCGAGCCGCCACAGCCACCAGTGCGTCCACGGCGTCGGGGGCATCGGACAACAGGCGCCACATCATCGGGGGCCCTTCGGCGCGCACTCCGACCCATGGCGACTCGGACAACGCCGTCCCGATGATCTGCAGCAACATGCCGCCGGCCGTGGCCATGCGCTCGGGCACGTCGCTGCGTTCATGCCATTCGAGCACGGCCTTCGCGGCGGCGAGCCCCGTGCTTTCCGTCGCGGCCGTGGACGAGATCCACGTGCGCTTCGCGACATTCATCACGCCGGCGCGTCCGACCACGGCGGCCAGCGGGTAGCCGTTTGCCATGGCCTTGCCGAGTGTGGTGAGATCCGGCGTTATGCCGGTGAGCTCCTGCACACCGCCGGTGCGCACGCGGAAGGCCGTCTTCACTTCGTCGAAGATGAGGACGGCACCGGTTCGATCGGCGAGACGTCGCGCCACGTCGAGCCAGGACGTGCGGGCGATGTCATGCACGAGCGGCTCAATGATGATGGCCGCGGGCGGTGCGGCGAGTGCCGAGACGGCGGTCTCGAGCGCGTCGATGTCGTTGAACGGCACCCACGTGACCGCCTGCTGTACCGACGCCGGCACGCCGACGGCGTCGCTGCACCAATCGAGCCAGCCGAAGTAGCCACAGGCGACGATGTGCTCACGACCCGTGAGCGCCCGCGCCATCCGAATGGCGGCCGCATTGGCTTCGGCGCCGGTACGCAGAAAGCGGACCTGCTCCGCCGACGGGATCACCTGCACCAGCCGTTCGGCGACCTCCACTTCCAGCCGGTGTGGGAGCGCCGAGATGTTGCCGCTCGAGGCCGCGTCTATGACGGCGCGGGTCGTCGACGGATCCGCGTATCCGATGCCGACGGCCCCGAGGGCCATCCCGCAATCGATGAAACGCCGCCCGTCCGGTGACCACAGATAACAGCCGGCGGCCCGCTCGTAGTGGGTCGGTACCGCCGCGTCGAACGCTCGCGACCCGTAGAGGACATCCGGGCGTCGGCTCCCTGTCGAACTTCCACCGGGAATCACGTCGGCGGCGCGTGCGCGCCAGTCGTCGTCCGGCAGGCCGGCAAAGGGAATCCCCCGCGTCACGCGCCGGTTCCGGCCTCGTGCGGCGGGTCACCGAGGGGCGCCTGGCGCTGCGGCGAGGCATCCCGATCAACCGCTTCGCGCTCGCGGTCGCCATCCGCGAGGTCGCGCTCGGCGAGGGCGCGCTGGACGGCGAGCCGCGATTCGCGCTCGACGGTGCGCAGCACTTCAATGCTGGCCGTGCGTACGAGCAATAGTTCGCGGGCATCGGGCTCGGCACGGAACAGGAGCGCGCGCATGGCGCGCATGATGTGCTCCGGGCTGCGGGTTTTGAAGTACGACAGCGCTTCGAGCGCCTTTTCCGCGTCGCGGAACGTGAGTTCGAACTCCTCCATCGTGGGCGCGCCCTTGGCGTGCTTCGGACCGGCGAGCTTCTTGGTGGCATCACCGGCCAAGAGATGGCACTCGTACAATGCCAAAAGGCACGCCTGCGCGACGTTGAGCGAGAAGTGTTCGGTGGTCGGGATGGTGGCGACCGCATGGGCGCGATCGAGCGCATCGTTGGGCAGCCCATGATCTTCGCGGCCGAACATGATCGCCACGCGGCCATGCTGGGCATGCGCGATCAGGTCGACGGCGGCGGTGCGGGGCGTGTGTCGTGCCCACTTGGCGGCGCGGCGCCGCCCGGAGTACGCGACCACATACCGGCAATCGGCCAAGGCGTCGTCGATCGTCTCGAAATGGCGAATGCGCGCCACGACGTCGCGCGGCCCGTGCGCGATTTGCTCGATGCGATTGAGGTCGTAGGGACACGGCCGGATCAGACGCAGGTCGACCGCGCCCATGTTCTTCATCGCACGCACGACGGCGCCGATGTTGATAGGATCCTGCGATTCGTACAGGACCACCGTGACGGCGGTCATTACAGATTCGGACATCCGACGGGAATTCGGGGGCCGTCGGCCCCGGTGCGGGGATGACGGAGACACGCGAGACGACCTGTCCCGCTTGGTCGAAGATAGCGGCTCAGGCGCCGGCGCGTTGAGGCCGGAGACGAAGCCGAAGGGCGCGGGCCGTGGCCTGCCGGTCCCCGCGCAGATAGGCGTAGGCGCCCGCGGCGGGTGGCTCCGCCAACCGACCGCTCAACAGCAGCTGTCCACGTCGGCGCGCGCGGTCAGGTGGCCGCTCGTTGACGACGAGATCAAAGGCGATGGTACCGTCGGCCTCGACCGGGAGATCGGCCAGGTGCCATGCGAAGCGCGCGCGCCAGCCACGGTCGCCCTCGAGCACCGTCCACGTCGCCTGAGGGAGCGGCCACTCGCCGGGGACCAACCGCGCCATGTGCAGCGCCCCGCCGGACGGCGTACACAGGGCGGCCTGACGCCACCGGCCGTCGGCGACTCCCCAGTACCACTGTACCCCGTCGGCATTGACCTGAGCACGCTCGTTATCGAGCGGGTTGTCGTCGCTGTCCGGCGCGACAAGAACGCCGGTATTGGCGACCACATCGACGACGACCCGAGATCCTTCAATCGCCACGTGCACGGTTGCCGTTGGACCGCCGGCCTCCTCCCATGTCGGCTCGGTACGCAGATAGTGCTCGGCGCCGAGCGTGACATCGAACGGCAGCGACCGCGACGCGTTGCCATTCGCGGTGTGTTCGTGTTCGGGCTCCACGATCGCCGCCGGGCGACCGACGAGGCCCTCGAGGTCCACGCTACTGCGCGCATGGCGCGCCAGCAGCTCGATGTGCCATCCATGCGATGCAGGGCCGTGTACCGCCGTGGTGCCATCGGCCGACGTAATCCGTGCCACAGGCACGTCGCCACCGGTGGCGTCGAGCAGCACGCGCTCCACGGCCGGTACGGCCTCGCGCGACTGCCAATGCCAGACCGACACCAGCCGGCCGGTTGCCCCCTGCAATTCGACGGCATGTCGGACCGTCTCCCCGCAGCCAGGTGCGCCGGGCGTGCGTGCACGGAGCAACGTGGCCGGCACGTTGGCGGCGAGCACGAGTTGCGCCTGGCCGTGCTGTCCCGGGGTGCCATCGGCAGCCACGGCCAGCGCGTCGATGATCACCGTTCCGGTGACCGCGCTCTCCTCGACACCGTGCAGAAAATCGAAGCCGTCCTCGAGCCCGCCGGCCCCAGCGCGGGAGGTCGGCAGGAAGTGGGTCGGCGAGGTATGGCGCGCATCGCCGCAGAGCGACAGCGTGATCGTGACGTCATCGGACGCGGCGGCCCTGACCGCGGCGGGATCGCGATCCCACTCGAGCACGTCGACGCAATAACCCTCGCACACGACCACCGTGCGAGTCGCCGCAATGCCCTGCCCGATCGTGGCGCGTTTCTGCATCCATCCCATCCCACCGCGATCCTCGAAGGCCAGCAGCGCCGCCGTGGCCGGCGGCTGCGACGCGCCATTCACCAACGGTGCGTGATGCGCGAGCGTGCTGCGATACCAGTGCAGCGTGCGTTCCACGTAGCTGCCGGTGCCGGGATCCTGCAACCAACGTTCGGGACCGGTGTGCAACGACAAGGCGAGTCGGTCCGGATGTCCGTGCCCACTGCCCGAGTGGCCGCCCTCGAGCGCGATATACACCTGGCCATGCTCGCGCCGTAAGACGGCCAGTCCCTGCGAGGGGAGCAGGACACTGCCGGGTGCCCAGCTCGCGTTCGGGACGGGTTGGGCGGATGCCATGAGAATCGATCGCCACGACAGATCGGCGCGCGAGAGCGACGACGGCGCTTCGTTGCGCTCGGCATCGGCGGTCGAACGGGCCCGCGCCGTGGAATGCCGCGCGATCGAGCCGTCGTAGAGGCGCGACAGCAGACCGGCAAGCCGCGGGTCCGCGCGATGGGCGTAGCCGAGTTCGCACCATTCCGCGAAACGCCACTGGCGAATGGAGACCGCAAATTGCGAGTCGCGTCGCGACGGCAAGGTGTCGTCGGGGAGTAATCCGAGGAACGGTGTGATGAAGCCTGCAGCGTAGCGGTCGCCGA
>JBBARJ010000075.1:0-12239 GCA_040399825.1 Gemmatimonas sp. | reverse complement strand
TCTTCCCCTTCACCACCGCCGTCATGAGCGACGCCGACGCCTTGGAAATCGCGCACCCGTGCCCCGTGAACTTCACGTCGGTGATAATGTCGTTCTCGACGTGCAGCGCCACGTGGACTTCGTCGCCGCACAACGGATTCTTGCCGTCCGCCGCCCGGTTCGCGCCCGCGAGCGGGCCGAAGTTCCGAGGCTTGCGGTTGTGATCGAGAATGACGGACTGGTAGAGCTCTTGGAGGTCTGACAACGGAGTAGGGAGTAGGGAGTCGGGGGTAGGGAACAGCATCGGGAGCAACCTCTACTCCCTACTCCTTACCCCGTACTTCGCAGTTAATGGTGCGTAGCACCCGTAAACCGCACCATCGTCAACTGCTCCAGCGCTTCCTTCACCGCCTCGTTCTCGATCGTCTCCAGCACGTCGGCGGCGAACGCGTACATCAGCAGCTGGCGCGCCAACAGCTGGCCCACGCCGCGGCTCTTCAGGTAGAACAGCGACGTCTCGTCGATGCGGCCCACCGTGGCGCCGTGGGTGCACTTCACGTCGTCCGCAAAGATCTCGAGCTGCGGCTTGGTGTCGATCTGCGCGTCCTTCGACAGCAGCAGCGTGTTGTTGGTCTGCTTGCCGTCGGTCTTCTGCGCTTCGGGATGCACGTAGACCTTGCCGTTGAACACGCCGTGCGACGCGTCATCGAGCAGGCCCTTGTACGCCTCGCGGCTGAAGCAATGCGGGGCCACGTGCTCCACGCGCGTCTGATGATCGCCGTGCTGTGCGCCGCCCAGCATGTACAGACCGTTCAGCGTGGTGCCGCACCCTTCGCCGGCCAGCACGGTGAACACGTTGCTGCGCGAGAGGGCCGCGCCGGTCTGGAACGTGAACGCCATGAAGTGGCTGTCGCGACCCTGACGCGCTTCTACCGTGCCCACGTGAAATGCCGTCGGCGATTCCCGCTGGATGCGCAACAGCTGCAGCGTGGCGCCGTCGCTCACCGACACCTCGACCACGGCGTTGGTGAAGTACGACACGTCGGCCAGCGACACGTAGCTCTCGATCACCGAGGCCTTGGCATGCCGTTCCGCGATCAACACGTGGCGGGGATGGCTCATCACGCCGGCGCCGCTGGCATCGGCCACGTGCAGAATGTGCACCGGCACGTCGGTCACCATGTCCTGCGCCGCATGAATGAGCACGCCTTCGCCGGCGAACGCGGCGTTCAGCGCGGTGAAGCCGTCGCGGTCGGCCGGTGCCGCCACGCCGAGGTGACGCGCCAGTAACTCCGGCGCTTGCTCCGCCGCGGTGGCCAGCGTCATCACCCGCACGCCATCCGGCAGCGCGTCGAGCGACGAGAGCGCCGGCGCGTAGCGGCCGTTCAGGAACACTACCAACGGCCACGTGCCACCGAACGTGTACGGCTCGAGCGCCGCCGCGTCGAGCGAACCCACGGCGCGCTCGAGGGCGGGCACAAACGGCGTGCTCGCGATCGCCGACACGCTCGTGTACTTCCAGTCTTCGCTGCGCGTGGTCGGGAGGCCCAGGCGCGCGAACGCCTCGGCGCCGGCGGCGCGCAACGTGGTGAGCGGGGCAGGGGCGCGGTCGGCCGTCGATGCGGCGAAGGCGCTGGCCTGCTCCCGCAAGGTCACCGTGGTGCTCACGGACGTGCTCACGCCGCCTCCAACACCCAGTCGTATCCGCGGGCTTCGAGCTCCAGCGCGAGCGACTTGTCGCCCGACTTCACGATGCGGCCACCGGCCAGCACGTGCACGTAATCGGGAACGATGTAGTTGAGCAGACGCTGGTAGTGCGTGACCACGATCGCGGCGTTGTCCGGGCGCTTAAGCGCGTTCACACCGTTCGCCACGATGCGCAGGGCATCGATGTCGAGACCGGAATCGGTTTCGTCGAGGATCGAGAGCAGCGGCTGCAGCACGGCCATCTGCAGGATCTCATTGCGCTTCTTCTCCCCACCCGAGAAGCCCACGTTCACCGAGCGGCTCATCATGCTCACGTCCATGTCCACCAGCTTGAGCTTCTCTTCCACGACGTCGAGGAACTCCATGGGATCGACTTCCTCGAGCCCCTTCGACTTGCGGATCTCGTTGTAGGCGGCACGCAGGAAATACGCGTTGGTCACGCCCGGGATCTCGATGGGGTACTGGAAGGCCAGAAACACGCCGTGCTGGGCGCGCACTTCCGGCGCCAGCTCCAGTAGGTCGATGCCGTTGTACGTCACCGAGCCGCCGGTGACTTCATACGACGGATGGCCCGCCAGCACCTGAGCCAGCGTGCTCTTGCCCGAGCCGTTCGGTCCCATCACGGCATGCACTTCGCCCGCGTTCACGGTGAGCGAGATGCCCTTGAGAATCGGCTTGCCGTCGATGGCGGCGTGGAGATCGTTGATAACGAGCATGATAGATGAAAGCGAAGTAAGGGGTACGGAGTAGGGAGGAGCTCGGCGTTAGCCGACGCTGCCTTCAAGCGTGATGCCGAGCAGCTGCTGCGCTTCGAGCGCGAACTCCATCGGCAGCTCCTTGAATACTTCCTTGCAGAAACCGCTCACGATCATCGAGACCGCCTGTTCGGCGTCGAGCCCGCGCGCCTTCAGGTAGAAGATCTGGTCTTCGCCGATCTTGCTCGTGCTGGCCTCGTGCTCGAGAATGGCGCTGTTGTTCCCCACCTCGACGTACGGGAACGTGTGCGCGCCGCAGGCATTGCCCACCAGCATCGAGTCGCACTGCGTGTAGTTGCGCGCGCCTTCGGCCTTCGGCAGGATCTGCACCTTGCCGCGGTAGCTGTTCTGCCCCTTCATCGCCGAGATGCCCTTCGACACGATGGTGGATCGCGTGTTACGGCCGATGTGGATCATCTTCGTGCCCGTGTCGGCCTGCTGCATCTTGCTCGCCACCGCCACCGAGTAAAACTCGCCGACGCTGTTGTCGCCCTGCAGGATCACGCTCGGATACTTCCACGTGATCGCCGAGCCGGTTTCGACCTGCGTCCACGACACCTTCGCGTTCGTCATCGCCTTGGCGCGCTTGGTGACGAAGTTGTAGATGCCGCCCAGTCCGTTCTCGTCGCCGGCGTACCAGTTCTGCACCGTGCTGTACTTCACCGTCGCACCGTCGAGCGCGATGATTTCGACGATCGCCGCATGCAGCTGGTTGGTGTCGCGCTTGGGCGCGGTGCAGCCTTCCAGGTAGCTCACGTACGAGCCTTCATCGGCGATGATCAGCGTGCGCTCGAACTGACCCGTCTCTGCCGCGTTGATGCGGAAGTACGTGCTCAGGTCCATCGGACAGCGCACCCCCTTCGGGATGTAGCAGAACGAGCCGTCGGAGAATACTGCGCTGTTCAGCGCCGCGAAGAAATTGTCGCTGTAGGGCACCACTGAGCCGAGGTACTTCTGCACCAGCTCCGGATGCTCGCGCACCGCCTCGCCGAACGACATGAAGATGATGCCGAACTTGCTCAGCTCTTCTTTGTACGTCGTGCCCACCGACACCGAGTCGATCACGGCATCGACCGCCACGCCGTTCATGCGCTTCTGCTCGCTCAGTGAGATGCCGAGCTTGCTGTACATCTCGAGCAGCTGCGGATCGACTTCGTCGAGCGACGCCAACGGCTTGACCGACTTCGGCGCGGAGTAGTAGCTCGCGGCCTGATAGTCGATGGGCGGATACTGCACGTTGCCCCAATGCGGCTCGGTCATCGTGAGCCAGCGGCGGAACGCCTTCAGGCGCCAGTCGAGCAGCCACTGGGGCTCGCCCTTCTTGGCCGATATGAAACGCACCGTCTCCTCAGACAGACCGGGCGGCAACGTCTCCGCCTCGAAATCCGTCGTGAAGCCGTACTGGTACTCGCGATTGACCAGCGACTCGATGGTCGAACTCATGCCTGCTCCTGTTTCTCAGCCAAAAGGTGGCTCACCACGCCGTATTCACATCGGCCACAGCCGTCCATCCGATGCGCGCCGCGCACCATGGGAACGCCCAGCAGCCGCTCCACGAACTTTGCTTCCGCCGCACACGCTTCCGGGAACCGTTCGGCGATCTCACGCACCGCACAGTTATGAATGCGCAATGTGGTCACTGCGGGTTCCCCGTCGGCGCGGCCGACCTCGACCGCCTCCGCCATGTAGCCCTTGGCCGTCAACAACTCGGCCACCAACGGCATGCGCTCCTCGAGCGGCAAGGCCGCCAGCACCGGACCCGCCTCGTCGGCCAGCCGGTTCCATTCAGACTCCAACACGCCCGCCACCGCTGCCGTCCCCTGCTCGGCCCGCAGCGCGTCCAGCGCCGTGGCCAGCACCGACACATAGCTGCGCGGAAAGAGCGCTTCACCGGCCGGCGTCAGCGAGTACGCAAACACCGGCGCACCAACACCGTGCACCGCGCGCTCGTAGCGCACCAAGCCATCCTCTTCGAGGGCCTTGAGGTAGCGTCGGAGTCCGTTGGCCGTTTGGCCGAACTGTAGCCCAAGCTCATGCGCTGTAAGCGGTTGCGCCTTCTTCAGCGCCACCAGCAATTCGGCGCGTACTCCCCGAAATCCCCCCAATGCTCCGATAACGTCCTGCATCAGGGATAGTATAACTCGGCTTTGCGTATTACGTCAACGAATCTGTTGACGAATTGCCGGTCCGCTCGGGTCACGCCACGGGTCACGCCACGGGTCACGCCACGGGGCCCACCTCGGTCCCGGCCGTTTCCGCGCCATCGCCGGCCTGCCGGCGAGCACATCGGCGAGGCGGAGGTCAGGAAATTCCGCCAGCGGCATCGCGTCGACGCGTCGAATGGTGTACCATATCGGCGTCGCCATATGGCCAGTTGGCTATCTACCCGCATGTAGTTCCTACCGGAGGCATCGAAACGTCGTGCGTCTGACCGTCATCGTTGCCGTCGTGGTCCTGGTAGTCGGGCTGATCGCCCTGATTCGCGCGCGGCGCATCAATCAAGCGTCCATCGAACGTGATGGTCTGTCGCGCTTCCGTGATGCGTTTCGGGGGCGTTACCCCGAGCTGTTGTTGTCGCAGGTGTACGCGTATCTCGCCGAGCGCCATGGCGCCGTGGAGCCGCATTACGTCGTGAACCCCCACGACAATCTCGAGCGTGAATACGGCCTGGTCGACCTTGATCTCGAGGATGCCGTGCTGGTGATCGCCGATCGTGCCGGCGCGCGCTTGCCGCGCGCGAACGAACTCGACGCGCTGAAGGCGCAGGTCCGCTCGGTGGACGACATGCTGCGGTATCTCGAGCCGTTCTTCCGTCCGGAAGTGGTCAAGGGGTGAGGATGTGGCACTCGCCGGCTCGGTTTCCGACCCGGTGGGCGATGACGGCGGCGCTCCTCTCGGTGCTGGCAGCCTGTTCTTCTTCGCGCGCGGTCCGACCGGCCGTCGCGCCCGAGCCCGAGGAATCCCCCTCCGCATTGGCCGCTCGGTGGCCGATCGGCCCCACGCCGACCCATGCCGGCCCTCGTGATGCCGGGGTCAGCACCGACGACCTCGACGCCCTCTGGCAGCGGCAGCTCATGGTCCCGGTGGAAGGGATTCCGCGGGGGGCCCTCCGGGACAACTACACGGCGAAGCGCGCCACCGGTATTCACCGGGCGCTCGACATTCTGGCGCCCCGGTACACGGCGGTGGTGGCCTCCGATGATCTCGTCATCGGGCGCCTGTTCTCGGGGCCGGTGGGCGGCATCGTGATCTACGCCTACGACCCGGAGCAGCGATTCGTGTACTACTACGCCCACCTCCAGCGCTATCGCAAAGGGCTCGCGGTGGGCGACCGAGTCGCCAAGGGATCGGTCATCGGCTACGTTGGAACCACGGGCAATGCACCACCGGACACGCCACATCTCCATTTTCAGGTGATGAAGCGCGCGGTGGGGCGCGCATGGTGGGACGGTCCCGCCATCAACCCGTTTTCGTTCTTTGCGCTTGATGCCCTGCGTCCATGACGTCGGCTCGCAGGCGCCCGAGGGATTCATGAGCATGAAGGGCAAGGACCGTGCGGCGTTGCGCGCGGAAGCACATCACCTGAGCGTACAGGTGCATATCGGTCACGCCGGGCTCACCCCCGCGCTGCTCGCCAGTCTCAATGACGTGCTCCGCACGCACGAGTTGGTGAAGCTGCAGGTGGCCAAGGCCGGCGATCTGACGGCCAAGGACGCCGCCCGGGATGCTGCCGAACGCGCGCGGGCCGAGGTGATTCAGGTCATCGGTCGTACGTTCACGCTCTATCGCGAGAATCCCGACCTCAAGCGCGGCGAATTGCCGCCCTGGCGCGGATAAGTTCCCGCCGCGGTTCCGCTTGTCGCGCGTGAACGCTCGAGTATCTTCCCTTCTCAATCGCTGCCATTCCTGGTCGCGTCGGACCCGAGACTTCGCTCATGCCCTACGTTATTACTGAAGCCTGCATTTCCGTCAAGGACAAGTCGTGTGTGGACGTCTGCCCCGTGGATTGCATCTACGAGGGAGAGGACCAGCTATACATCCACCCCGACGAGTGCATCGACTGCGGCGCCTGCGAGCCAGAGTGCCCCGTCACCGCGATCTTCCCCGAGGAAGACGTGCCCGTGCAGCTCAAGAGCTTCATCGGCAAGAACAAGGACGTCTTCGCCGGGCCGACGCCGCCGGGACGCCCCACGCGGTAAGGCGAATCGGTGCTGCATGCAGAGCGGGCCGCGACAGATGTCGCGGCCCGCTTTTGCATGCAGCATACCGCCGCTTAGAACGCCCAGCCGCGGTTCTTGAGCCAGAACAGGCCGCACAGCACCACATACTGCAGCACCGTCGAGCGCTCGCTCCAGATGGCCTCGGCCCAGTCGTGTTGGCCTTCCGTGCTGCCGCTGGGCGGACGACCGAACCAACGCGGCGTGCGGCCCTTGTACTCCAGATACTCGTGGCCGAAGATCGACTCCAGCACGCCCTCTTCGTAGCGCACGATCAGGGTGTACTCGATGGCGAAAATCACGATCGCGACGGGAATGAACCAATTCACCCCCGACACCACCGTGAAGCCGATCCACGCGAGGAAGTTGCCCACGTAGAGCGGATTGCGGCACCACGCGAACGCGCCGTAGGTCACGAGCCGCTGCACGTCACGCGAGCGACGACGGGTGACCGTACCCGCCGCCGCGACACCCGCCGTGCGCACCATTTCACCCAGCAGCACCAGCAGCAGCCCGGCCATCCAAGTCTGTGGGGACTGCACGCCTGGCACGAGCAGCGGGACCGCCAGAAACGGCACGGGAAGCCAGCCGCGGTTCTTGAACAGCACCTGCCCGATGCGGGCAGCAGTTGAGCGTTCGGCTTCGGAAACGGGAGCAGTCATCGACGGCGGAAAAGAGCGAAGTATGAGACGCGCCGTCGAGGAGTCGGTTAAACCGAATCGACGAGTGACGCGAGGAAATCGGAGAGCGCATGCGTCGTCGCCGCAGGGCGCTCGACGCAGGGCAGGTGTCCCGCTCCCGCGATGATCTCCATGCGGACGCGCGCCGCAGCGGGAAGGGCTTCGGCGATCGCGCGCGCCTCCTTGATCGGCGTCAGCACGTCGTCTTCCCCCACGACTACGAGTGTGGGAACGGTAATCGTCCGAAGCGTTTCTCGTGAGTCCGGCCGGTCTCGGAGCGCATGGAGCGCCCCCGTGATCCCGGCCAACGACTGCCGCGCCATCATCACCCGGATCGTATTGACCACGTCCGGGCGACGCGCCCGTGACTCCTTCCCCAGCATCCCCTGCAACTGAGCGTCGGCGATCGCCCGCGTGCCGTCACGCTTCACGATCGCGATCAGCTCATCACGGCGCGCGCGGGTCTCGTCATCGTCGGCTCCGGCCTTGGTGTCCGAGAAGATCAGGGCCCGAATACGCTCGGGGTGGCGTCGCCACATCGCCATCGCGACGTAGCCACCCATCGACAGGCCGCACACCACCGCGGCTTCGATCCCGAGCCAGTCGAGCAACGCCACGACATCGTCGGCGTACTGGTCCATCGAGAAGGGGCCGAAGGTGCTCGAATGGCCGAATCCGCGCAGGTCGGGCACGATGCAGCGCACCTGCGGCGCCAGCGACAGGCGCTGCGCCGTCCACAGGGTGCGATCGTGCGGAAAGCCGTGCAGGAACACGACCGGTAGCCCGTCGCCGCTGTCGTCGAAGCCGACCTGATATCCGGACAGTTGGGCGATCATGAGCCAAGCGGCCGCGGGCCGCTGTCCGCCACAGCCATGACGGTGTCCGGATCGACGTCGGCGCGCGCCATCTCTCGCAACGCGCCGTGTCGCATCATGGCCTTCTCCCGCGCGTTCTCCCGCTCCGCCATCATGCGCAGCGGCACCAGCACCGCCGCCGTGAGCGGCACCGCGACCATCAGCCCGATGAAGCCGAACACCAGCGTCATCAGCGACTGGGCGACCAGCGTGATCGCCGGGGGCAGATCCATCTCGCCGCGCATGAGATAGGGAATGAGCAGGTTGTTCTCGAGGAACTGAATCCCCCAGTACGCGATCAGCACCGCCAGCGCCTTCTCTGGCGAGTCGACGAACGCCATGAGCACCGCCGGCACGGCACTCAGCACCGGCCCCACGGTGGGGATGAACTCGAACAGTCCCGCGATGAAGGCCAGCGCGAACGGGGCCTTCACGCCGAGGAGCAGCAACACGATCATACTCACCACGCCGATCACCACCATGGCGATCATCTGCGTCACCAGCCATTTGCGCAGCACGGCCGCCACCTCGGCCAGAATCAGTCGCACCTGCGCGCGTGACGTCGCCGGGACCACCGACAGGAGCCAGCCCCGGTACACCTCGGGCTCGGCGCCGATGTACATCGCCAGGAACACCATCAGCACGAAGGCGGCAGCGGCGGCCAGCGTGTTCGACACGAACGAGAACAAATAGCGGGTGGCGCCGCCCAGCCCTTCGGTGATGCGCTTCTTGATGGCCTCGCTGGGCGACGCGGCGATCGAGTCCGCGGCCTGGCGACTCACCTGAGCGGCGGTCGGCGAGCGCGTGCCGGCGGTCGGGACGCCCACGGCGACCGGCGCGGCGGCCGCCGATCCGGCGCTGGCCCGTGGCGTCGCCGCCGACTTAATGAGTGTCCCGACCAGCCCGGTGCGTTTCGAGTCGATCCACGTCTGGAGCTTATGAATCGCTTCCGGGAACTCGGTCTGCAGCTGCTTCCCCTGTTCGATCAGTGTCGGGGCCGTCCACGCCAGGACGCCCCCGATGGTGCCGAGCGCGCCAAGCACGATCAGCGCCGATGCGATGCCACGGCGAATCCGGAACCGCTCGAGGAAATCGACCCCCCGTCCCACGGCCAAACCGAAGAGCGTGGCGAGAAAGACGAGAAACAGCAGTGAGCTCACGGACCAGGCCAGCTGCAGGCCGAACCAGACGGCCAGGGCTACGATGGAGGCCCGGGCGAGATCGGCGGTACGCCAGCCTCGCCGCTCAGGGGGCAGCGGCTCGGGGAGCAGATCCTGATCGGCAATGGTCATATCGACGAAACTACTGCGGAAGTCGCGTCAACGCGGTGCCGCCGGTACCAGTCGCATTCATTCAGCGAAATCCCCCCTCTGTGAGGCAGTCCGATGTACCTTTCGGATAGCCATGTCAGCATCCGCACCGCTCTATCTCGATACGGTCGACTCCGTCGATCAGTTTCTCGCGAATCTTTCGCCGGTCCGAGCCATCGCGCTCGACACCGAAGGCGCAAGTTTTCACCGCTTCGTCGACCGCATCTATCTGCTGCAGATGTCGACGGATCGCCATGAAGCCGTGATTGATCCGCTCCCGATCGGCAAGCCGTCGCGCTTGGGGGCGTTGATCGAAGATCCGCAGGTCGAAATCGTGTTGCACGACGCTGATTACGATCTGCGCCTGCTGCATCAAGACTATGGCTGGCAGGTGAGGAATCTGTTCGACACGCGCGTGGCGGCACAGCTGCTCGGAATCCGGGCATTCGGTCTCGCGGCGTTGCTGGAACAGTACTTCGGGCTGAAGCTCGACAAGAAGCATCAGCGTGCCGACTGGAGCATGCGCCCCCTCACGGCGGACATGCTCGACTACGCCGCGCAAGACACACGCCATCTGCTCGGTCTGCGGGACAAGCTGCATGAGCAGTTGGTATCAAAGGGACGTCGGCATTGGGCGCAGGAAGAATTCGTTCGCGCCGAGACCACGCGGTGGGATCCCGATCAGGCCGAGAACGGCTTTCTCCGCATGAAGGGCGCGCGCGATCTCACTCGTCGTGAACTCGCGCGACTTCGCGAACTCGTGAAGTGGCGTGACGCGATCGCCTCCGAACTCGATCGTGCCACCTTCCGCGTGGCCGGCAACGAAACGCTGCTCGATCTCGCGCGCCTCGCGCCCACGTCGCGCGACGCGCTGTTCGCCGTGAAGGGTTTCCCTCGCGGCATGAATGACCCCCGGGCGCAGGAAGCACTCCAGGCGATTGCGCGCGGCAACGATGTCGCCGAAGCCGATCTGCCGCGCTTCCCCAAGGCCGCGCGCTGGGACCGCGAAGCGGACTTCGACGATCGCGTGGCGCGGCTCAAGACGGTGCGCGACGCGGTGGCGGCGGAGCTCGATCTCGATCCGGGTGTGCTCTGCTCCCGCGATCGGATGGAGGCGGTGGCGCGCCGGCGTCCTCGTCACGTGGATGATCTGCAAGAGCTCCCCGAGCTCCGGAAGTGGCAGGCCGAAGTCCTCGGCCCCGGCTTCGTGAAGGCGCTCGCGCCGTTTGCGACGACCTCCGACTCGCCCTATAAGGCCGACTGACGGCCTTTCGCCCGTCGCGCCGCAGTGTGGCGTGGTCGCGACGACCGTCTCAGGGGCGCACTAGTTGGACATCCACAATGGCCCGCGCGTTGTTGACGCATCGGGTGGGGGTACCGAGCTCCGGCCACCCTCATCACGACATAAACGCATGCGAGACAGGCGCTTAGCAGGCGTGTCGAACCTGGCGTGCTGTCGGGGAGAAATGTGGACGCGTTTGTGTCGTCGCGGCATGCAGCGTGCACTGGATGACGAGCGACCCCTCCTCGGTCCGGTCCAGCCCCTTTCGCCGTCTCCCCCGCATGCGACTTGATACGCTTCGCGCTTCGCGCGTCCCAAGCCTGTTCAACACCGTCGGTGCCCGATTCATCGGCATGACGGCCGCTGTGGCTGCCGTTGATCTCGTGTCGAAGGAAGTGGCGGTCCGGTCACTGGGATCTGCCGGCGTCGTGCCGTTCAGCGACCGTTTCTCGCTCTTCGTCGTGTTCAATACGGGGAGTGCCGGCGGCGTTCAAGTGGGGCCGTACACGTGGCAGCTCAACGTGCTGGTGACGCTGATGGCGGTTGGCCTGATTGCGTCGGTGGTACAGGCCATGGCGACGGTCGACCGTCGGGCCACGCGCGCGCTCGCCTTCGTCGCCGGCGGCGCGGTCGGCAATCTCCTCAGCATGCTCTTCGGCCCCGAGGGGGTCGCCGATTTTCTGGCCGTCCGCCTCACCACCGACACCACCATCGTCGCGAACGTGGCTGATCTGGCCCTGTGGGCCGGCGCGGCGATGTTGGCACCGGTGGCCCTGCTGTTGCTGCGCATGGCGCGCGCCGAGCGGGCGGAGCGCGCCACCATGGTGCGCGTCGAGCTCTCCTAAGCGGCGCCCACAGCTGGGCGCGGCGCTACCGCTCGGCTAGAAGCCCATGTAGGCGCGGACCCGGGGCTCGATACGCTCCGGGGTCCAGGGCGGAGACCACACCAGGTTCATCGTGACGTCACCGATGCCCGGGATCGTGCGCAGCTGCACTTCCGCCTCGCCCATGATTTCCGGGCCGGACGGACATCCCGGCGACGTCAGGCTCATATCGACCTGCACGTTCGACCCGTTGACGTGCACTTCGTAGATCAATCCAAGATCGACGATGTTGATATTGAGATCTGGGTCCTTGACGCGGCGCAGGATCAGGCGCGCCTGATCGACCGAAATCGCACCACCGGTGGAGTCCTGCGGGGCCGCGTCGGATGGCTCCGAGCTAGCGGGGGCCGTGCTGGCGGGGTCCGCGACAGGCGTGGGGTCTTGGATCTGATCCATGGGAGAACAATAACCGACGAGTCCAGTCCCTGTTCTGCTAGCGCTTTTTCTTTGCGCTCTTCTTGACTACCGGCTTCTTCACGGAGCCCTTCTTTTTGGCCTTGGCGGACGACTTGGACACCGACGCCTTGGTGCCCGACTTCGCCGTCGTCTTCGAGGAGGACTTGGCGGAGGA
>JBBARJ010000074.1:0-12295 GCA_040399825.1 Gemmatimonas sp. | reverse complement strand
GAGGTGCTGCTGCAGCGCCCGTTCGTCGGCCACGCGCAGCCCCTGCTCCTTCGCAGCACCGATCGCCGCGCGCATCGCCGTACGCACATCCTTGCCGTCGACGAGCGACCGCACCGTGGCGCGCACCACCTGCTCGACCGATTGCAGGGTGTCATCGGACGCCGCGCGCGCGCTCACGCCAGACACAATCGTGTCGCCGATCGGCGGCAGCTCCAACTCCGGGCGACCGGAGCGCGCCATCTCAACCAGCACCCCAACACGGGCGTCGGGCGTCATCGGCTCGCCCACCACGTGGAGGCCCATCGGGATCAGCTCGTATTCCAGCTCGAGCAACCGGTCACGAAGCGTGGTCACCCGCGCATCCGTCTCGCTCGCCGTCCACGCCGGTTCCGCGTCGGCCAACTCCACCGCCGCCGCCTGCTGCTGAATCAGTTCGCGCAGCGACGAGGCCTCGCTGGCCTTGGTGTGATCAAGCGCACGCCAGCGATCGAGGGTGCTCTTGAGATCGAGCAGGCCGCGATACAAGCCGGCGTTCGCGACCGGCGGCGTGAGATACGATACCAACGTGGCATTGCCGCGGCGCTTGGCCAACGTGCCTTCGGACGAGTTGTTCGACGCGTACAAGTACACGTTCGGCGCATCACCGATCAGCCGATCGGGCCAGCAGCGGTCGTCGAGCCCCGACTGCTTGCCGGGCATGAACTCGAGCGCGCCGTGCGTGCCGAAGTGCAGAATCGCGTCGGCCGCATAGTCCTCACGCAACCACCGGTAAAACGCACTGAAGGCATGCGTCGGCGAGAACCCTCCTTCGAACAACAGCCGCATGGGGTCACCTTCCCACCCGAACGAGGGCTGCACACCGATGAACACATTCCCGAGTTGCAGACCCATCACCTGAATCGACTGTCCGTCGGACAGCTGACGTCCGGGTGCGGGGCCCCACGTTTTCTCGATCTCGGCCAGGTAGGGCTCCCGGCGCACGTGATCGTCCGTGCGGATCGTGGTGTGCACATTCGCGGGCGCGCCGTAGCGCTCACGATTGCCCCCCGTGATGCGCTCGCGCAGATCGTCGGCGCTCGACGGTAACTCGACCGTGTAGCCCTGTTCCTTGAGCGACGCGAGCACGCGCTGCATGGACGGGAACACGGCGAGATACGCGGCGCTGCCGGTATTGCCCGCATTGGGCGGGAAGTTGAACAGGATCAGCGCAATCTTGCGCTGCGCGCGATCCTTCCGACGCAACGCCACCAGCTTGGACACACGTTCCGCCACGCGGTCGACGCGCTCGGTGATCGGCTCTGACGCCGCCGCCTTGCCCGGTTGGGGCTCACCCTTGCCACCATACACGGTGGGCACAATGGCCCCATCCAGTTCGGGGATCGCGATTTGCAGCGTGGCCTGCAGCGGATTCAGACCGCGCGCATCATTGCGCCACTCCTGAATGGTCTGAAACTCGAGCGTTTGCAGCGTGATGTACGGGACGTCGAGCCCACGCAGCACCTCCTGCGCGGCCTCGGAGTTGTTGTACGCCGGACCACCCACCAGCGAGAAGCCGGTGAGATTGATCATCGCATCGATCGTCGCCTGCCCCTTGCCGTTCGTGAAGTACTTCTCGACGGCCGGGCGCGCATCGAGCGCGGAGGCGAACGCCGGCACCACGCGTAATCCCTTGGCCTCGAGCGCCCGCACGACCGCCGCATAGTGCGCGACGTTGTCGGCCAGCAGATACGACCGGCCGACGAGCACACCCACCGTGCCCGCGTCCGCGCCACGGCGCCGTGGCAGCTCTTCCAGGCGCTCGGTCATCCCGCGATTCGGCAGCGCCGGGTGCCACAGCCCGACCTCCGGATACGCCTGCGGCTGTTGCGGATTGAGCTTGCCGCGGAGCGCCTTGCGCGGGCCGTCGGCATATCGATCGATCGCGTACTTCACCATCTGTTCGATATTCTCGGCGCTACCAGCCAACCAGTACTGAATCAGCAGCATGTAGGCGCGCACGTCCTGGGCAGTGCCCGGGATGAACTTGAGAATGGACGGCAGCGTGCGCAGTGCCGACATCTGGCGTTCGCCGCTCGACTTTCCGTCGCCGCGCGAGCCGCGCAGCTTCTTGAGCAGATTGACGGGGGAGAACGGCGACCGTGACTCCCCCCCGCTCATATCGAACTTGCCCAGCTTCGTGCATTTCACGAGCTCCGGCGTGCAGAGCGCGCAGAGCACCGCGTCCGCCGCCTCGCGACGCGCCAGCACCGCCTCATAGACCGCGTTCGCGTACTCTTCCTGGAACAGCTGCGTGCACACCACGATGTTGGCCTGCGCGATGTCCTGACGCGCGCGGTCGGCGGCGAGCGGATCGCTGCCGAAATCAGCCGCCACGTGCATCGTGATCGTGAGGCCGGGAATGTCACGGACGAGCGCCGCACCGGCGCGTTCGAAGGCATCGGCCAAGTGCGCGTCCAGCGTGGTGATCGCCACGCGAATCGGGATTGGCTTTGCCATCGAACTAGCGGCCATAGAACGCCTTGGCCTCGTACATGACATCCACGGTAATCTCGGCGATCCCGTTGTCATGGGCGTACTTCTCGGTATTCCGACGAACCTTGCCCCGCACGAAGAATGGAATCTTCTTGAGCTCCGCTTCGGCCGGTGCGATCCAGCTGGTGACGATGGGCGCGACGGCCTCGACGGTATCGATTTCGTCCTCTTCCTCGGCGAAGCCCACGGCACTCGCCGCTTCCGGTGCTTCGAGTGCAATCGCCGCCCGCGTCGAAAACGGCGTCATGCGCTGCGCACCCATCGACTCCGCGCGCGCCGTCCGCCCACTCTCAGCGGCGGAGGCCGATGCGTGCAAATGGGACGGTGTGGCGCCGTCGCCAAACTCGAAATCGTCCTTGAACATGTGCAGCAGGTGCTCTTCGAGTCCCATCATGAGCGGATGTACCCAGGTGTCGAAGATCACGTTGGCACCTTCGAATCCCATCTGCGGCGAATGCCGCGCGGGCACGTCCTGCACATGAATCGGCGCCGAGATCACCGCGCACGGCACACCGAGCCGCTTGGCGATGTGGCGTTCCATCTGCGTCCCGAGCACCAACTCGGGCGCCAGCTCGGTGACGCGCTGTTCGACGGCGAGATAGTCATCGCTGATCAGGGCCTCAACGCCGAGCGCCGCCGCGAGATCGCGGATCGGCCGTGCGTATTCACGCGAGTATGTGCCGATCCCGACCACGGTGAACCCGAGTTCGTCCTTCGCCATGCGGGCCGCCGCGATGACGTGGGTGGCGTCGCCGAACACGAAAACGCGCTTTCCGGTGAGATAGGTGGAATCGACCGACCGCGAATACCACGGCAGTAGCGAGCGGCTGGCACCCACCTGCGCCGTCCCGGCACGTTCGCGCTCGAGCAACGCGGAGACGTCGAGGCCGGCGACCTTGCCCACCTCTTCGACGAACTCACGCGTGGCCAGCACGCCGATGGGCACGGTGCGCACCGTCGGCTGACTGAACGTTTTCTGCAGCCAGCGCGCGGTCGTATCCGCGACTTCCGGATAGAGCACGACGTTGAAGTCGGCGTGCGGCATGGCCTGAATGTCCTTGACGGTGGCATTCAGCGGCGCGCAGACATGCACGTCGACGCCGATATCGGACAGCAACCGAGTGACTTCGCGCACGTCGTCACGGTTGCGGAACCCGAGCGCGGTCGCCCCCAACAGGTTGCAGCGCGGACGGCGGTTTTCACGGGTGGCGGCGGCGGTCACGCTTTCACGAGGCGGCGAGCCAGGCGGCGGCGCGAGCGGCAGTAACAGCGTTCGCACGAGATGATAGAACGTCTCGCTCGCGCCCCAATTCTCTTTCTTCGAGTAGGCCGGGAGCTCGAGTGGCACGATCGGAATCGGCAGCGACATGCCCATCGCGAGCGATCCCGGCTGATCTTGAATGAGCTCGGCCGTGCACGACTCGCCGACCAGCATGGCGTCGGGCTTGAAGCGCTCGTACGCATCGCGTACCGCCGACTTCACGAGCTCCGCCGTATCGCCGCCAAGATCGCGCGCCTGAAACGTGGTGTAGGTGACCGGGGGGCGTGCGTCGCGGCGCTCGATCATGGTGAAGAGCAGATCGGCGTAGGTGTCGCCCTGCGGCGCATGCAAGACGTAGTGCACACCCTTCATCGAGGTCGCGATGCGCATCGCGCCCACGTGCGGCGGGCCTTCGTACGTCCAGAGCGTCAGTTCCATGCCGTGATCCTCAAACCGCGAGTCGCTGGGCGCGATCGAGCGGTCGCGCAAAGAGTTCGGCCAGATCGCCTGCCTGCTCGTAGCCATGCACAGGCGAAAACACGAGTTCAATCGACCACTTGGTGCGTAGTCCTTCTGCTTCGAGCGGATTGGCCAGGCCAAGTCCGCACACGGTGAGATCCGGACGCGCATCGCGGCACCGATCGAGCTGCTTCTCCACGTCCTGCCCCTCGCTGATCTGCGCCGTCGCCGGCAGACGCTGGAGTTCCGACGCCACCATCAGCTTGTCGAGATAGGGCGTGCCCACCTCCACCAAGTCGACGCCGCACTCTTCGTACAGAAAGCGCGCGAGCGGGATTTCGAGCTGCGAGTCGGGGAAGAAGAAGACCCGCTTGCCGTTGAGCCACGGACGATAGCGCGCGAGCGCGACGCGGGCGCGCTCGGCCGGTGCGGCCGTGACCGACGTGAACAGCTCCTTGGTGACGCCCCACTCGGTGGCGGCGGCGCTCAGCCACGCCGTCGTGCCATTCACGCCGAAGGGATACGGCGCCGAAAGCAGCGTCGCGCCACGGGCAATCAACGCCCGCGCGGTTTCGCCAAGGAACGGCTGCGCGAGAAGCAGTTTGGTGTTCGGTCCGACGGGAGGAAGATCCCGCGCCATCCGCGGCGGAAAGAAGTGTACCGGTCCGACGCCGAGCTGCGCGAAGAGCCGCTTGAACTGGTCTTCGACGACGTCCGCGATCGTACCAACCACCATGAGTTCGGCGGTGGCGCTGGTCGACTCGGGCAGATGCGGCACCATACAGCGAAGGCACGCGTCTTCACCCTGCGTGAACGTGGTCTCGATGCCGCTGCCGGAGTAATTCAGGATGCGCACGCGCGGCAGGAACTGCGTATTCAGTCGTTCGGCGGCGCGTTGCAGATCGAGTTTGATCACTTCCGACGGGCACGAGCCCACCAGGAACAACGTCGAGATGTCGGGACGCCGATCGAGGAGCTGCCGGACACAGCGATCGAGCTCATCGTTCGCATCGGCGAGGCCGGCAAGATCGCGTTCGCTGAGGATGGCGGTCGCGAAACGCGGTTCGGCGAAGATCATGACACCGGCCGCCGACTGCACGAGATGCGCGCAGGTGCGGGAGCCGACCACGAGGAAGAACGCGTCCTGCATCTTCCGGTGCAGCCAGACAATGCCGGTGAGTCCGCAGAAGACTTCGCGCTGCCCACGCTCGCGGATGACGGGGAGCTCGATCGCGGTGCTCATGCTACGGTGACCCGACGGAGTGACTCAGCTTCCTGCAGGCGGGCCGCCCGAAGCTTGAGCACGAATTGAACGGCATTGACGGCGTAGGTGCCGTAGGCGACCAGCGCGAGCACCATGAGGGTTCGTGGCGCCCAGTCCAGCGCCAGACCGGCGAGGTAGGCCGTATGCAGGGCGATCACGCCCATGCTGACCACATCTTCCCAGAAGAAGGCGTCGGCGAAGAGGTACTTGCCGAACACGACCTTCTCCCAAATCGCGCCCGTCACCATGATGGTGTACAGCACGAGGGTTTTGACGACGACGGAGATGTTGGCCGCGGCGAGTCCGTCGCCGGTCCGGAGATACCGGAGCACCAGCCAGACGGAGACCGCCATGACCAAGAACTGGACCGGCGCGAGGATACCCTGAACGAGCGTCCACTTCGTGGCATCACGACGCAGACGTTCAGCGGGCGTATATAGTCCGGTCTTCGGCGCCTGTGGCGACGGGGACCGGGCGCCGGCGGGCGCAGTCAGCGCGTCCGAGGCGTGTGTGGGCATAGTCATCTTACCATCTCTAACCGGGGGTTCGCGTTCCCAGATGACACGAGAGTAGGGAATGGGGCAGAAGTTGTCAAGAAAAGTTTACGTCAACCTTTCTTGACAATCACTTCAGGCTGTAACACACTTGACCCGTGAGATGGCCGGACGAGTGGGACCTGTCCGGATCCCGTACTTGTTCTTGCGCCCAGGAGACTCCGCGGCAATGTTCGGCGCTTCCCCCCAGCCTGCCGCGTCCGGCCACATTTCGGAGCCGCGACGCGTAGGCACCAGCCACGACGTGATGGAATCGCCTCAGGCCCCCCGTCGAACCGCGCGCCTCGAGCGCGTTGAGCGCACGATCGAAAACGAACTCGTGCCGCGTCTGCTGGCGAGCCACCGGGCGGGGCCGGTCCCGCCTGCGCTCTCCACGGCGATTGCGCGCGAGCTGTCCGAGCGCGACGTCCTGGCGTTCGTCGCGGCCGTGCGCAGCGTCGATGACGACCGGGCGGTACAGTTCGTCCGTGAGGCGCTGGCGGACGGGGCCTCCGTCGAGGCCGTGTATCTGGACCTCTTGGCGCCGTCAGCGCGCCGGTTGGGCGAGATGTGGGAGAACGATGAGTGTGATTTCGTCGAGGTAACCGTCTCGCTGGGCCGGATGCAGCGGATGTTGCGCGACCTCTCGCAGGTCTTTCTCGCCGATGTCGCCCACAGCGAACCGGTCGGGAGTGTGCTGCTCACCTGCATCCCCGGCGAGCAGCACACCCTCGGCATCATCATGGTTGGGGAGTTCCTGTTGCGAGACGGATGGCGCGTCTTGGTCGGAGCGCCGTGGTCGGAGAGTGATCTGCTCACCATGGTGGCCACCGAGTGGTACGACGTGATCGGGTTTTCCGTCGGCCACGAAAGTCGGCTCCCGATCCTGCAACGCGATATCCAACGCCTCAAGTCGGCCTCGCGGAATCCGCATGTCCAGTTCATGGTCGGCGGTCAGGTCTTCAGTGACGACCCGACCCTTGCCGATCAGGTTGGCGCGAGCGCCGTCGCGGGCAGCGCCGGCGACGCGCCACGGCTCGCCCGCCGTCTGCTCGACGACGCGCACCACGCTGCGGCGAACGCACAGCGGGAGGCACTAGGCGATCATGACCACATCATTGATGCCCATCGACGCGACTGACGCCGGCTTTGGCGACATCGACGCCAAAACTGCGTCGTCGCTGCTGGCGGTGGCGGGGGACATAGCCCTCGTCATGGACAGTGCCGGTGTGATTCGTGACGTGGTATTTCCCGGCGCGGATTCACAATTCAGCGCCGCGTCCGAGTGGATCGGGAAGTCGTGGATCGACACGGTCACGCCCGAAACCCGTACGAAAATCGATACGCTGCTCAAGGAGGCCCTCTCGTCCGGGATTTCCAAGCGTCGGCAGGTCAACCACCTGCTGGTCGACGGCGCGGATGTGCCGATCTCCTACACCGCGCTGCGGATCGGCCGCAACGGCGGACTCGCGGCCGTTGGCCGCGACATGCGCCATGTCTCGGCGCTCCAGCAGCGCTTAGTGGAGGCGCAGCAGTCGATGGAGCGCGACTACTGGCGCCTGCGTCATGTGGAGACCCGCTACCGACTGCTCTTCCAGATCGCCAGTGACGCCATCCTGGTGATTGACGCCGCCACCTCAAAGGTGCTCGATGCCAACGCGGCGGCGGGTCAGGTCTTCGGGGATGCCCCCGACCGCCTGATCGGACGCCTGTTCCCGTTCGGGACCGACGCCGAGGGATCGCGCGCGCTGGACGAACTGGCGACGACGGCGCGCAGCGCAGGGCGATCGGGCGACATCCTCGTTTCAATGGCCACCGGGAGCCGTTCCTATCACGCGTCGGCGTCCTGCTTTCGTCAGGAATCGGCGACGCTGCTGCTGGTACGCTTCTCGGCGGCCGATCTCGTTCCGAACACCGGCGGGTCAACCAGCCCGTCGCTTCGCGTCATCGATCTGCTGGAGCGCTCCCCCGATGGATTCGTGGTGACCGATCTGGAGGGCCACGTGCTCACGGCCAATCGGTCGTTTCTCGACATCGCCGGCCTGGCGAGCGAGGAGCAGGTCCGCGGCACGCCGCTGGCGACCTATGTGGGGAGACCGGGCGCCGACTTCCCGGTCTTCACGAGCATCCTGAAGAAGAATGGTGTCGTACGCCTCATGGCCACGACCGCGCGCGGCCTCCATGGCCAGCAAAGCGAGGTCGAGGTGTCGGCGGTCTGGGCGCCAGAGGGCGAGGAACCCTGCATCGGATTCACCATCCGCGATATCGGCCGACGTCTGGCGGCGAGTCCACAGGGTGCACGAGATCTCACACGCGCCGTGGAAGAGCTCACCACGCTGGTCGGCCGCGTCTCGCTTCGGGATCTGGTTCGGGACACGGTGGACCTCGTGGAACGCCATTTCATCGAGGCGGCGCTGGAGCTCACGCAGGACAACCGCACCTCGGCCGCCGAAGTGCTGGGGGTCAGCCGACAGAGCCTCTACGTGAAGCTTCGCCGCCACCGATTGGCGGCGGCGGGCAGCGCCGACGACCCGCCCGTGAGCTAGGCACAGGCGAGAAACGGCCGGTCGATACCGGCCGTTTCTCATGCCCGCCGGATTGGACCGCACGGTCTGTGTGGCGGAACGAACTTGACTCTGTTGCAAATGCGAACTGTCAACTAAACTAGACGCCTATGAGCGTCAGCTTTTCCGTACAGTCTGCTGTAGCGCGCCCGGACCCCAAAGCGGTCCTGACGCTGCTCAAGCCAGTGACGTGGTTCCCCCCGATGTGGGCATTCACCTGCGGTGCGATCTCCGCGGGTGTGCCACTGACCGATCGCAAGGCGCTGCTCGCGCTTGGCATCGGGATCACGGGGCCACTCGTGTGCGCGTCAAGCCAGGCCGTCAACGATTGGTTCGATCGGCATGTCGATGCGATCAACGAGCCGACGCGCCCGATTCCCTCAGGTCGTATTCCGGGTCGCTGGGGACTCGCGATCGCCATCTTCTGGACGGTGCTCTGCCTGCTGGCCGCGTTGCCGCTTGGCGCGTTCGGGGTATCTGCCGTCGCCATCGCCCTGCTTTTCTCCTGGGGCTACAGTGCGCCGCCGTTCCGCTTCAAGCGCAACGGCTGGGTCGGCAATGCGGCGGTGGGCTTCACGTACGAAGGACTCGCGTGGGTGACGGGCGCCGGGATCATGCTGGGGAATCAGGTGCCGCCGATGCCGTTACTGCTCCTCGCCACGTTGTACAGCATCGGCGCGCATGGCATCATGACGCTCAATGATTTCAAGGCGATGGAGGGTGACCAGCGCATGGGTGTGAACTCCCTTCCCGTGCTGCTTGGCGCGGTGGGCGCTGCGCGCGTCGCCTCCCTCGTGATGTTGTTGGCGCAGGCGGTCGTGATCGGCCTGCTACTGTCGTGGAACCGCCCGTGGCACGCGCTCGCCATCGGCGCGCTCAGCGCGGTGCAAGCGGTCATGATGTGGCGATTCGTCCAGTCTCCTCGTGAACGCGCGTTGTGGCTCAGTGCGCTTGGCGTTCCGTTTTTCGTGAGCGGGATGATGATCACCGCCTTCGCGGTGCGCACGTTGCCGATCATGGTGGAGGCCGGTCAGTGAGCTGGTGGCAGCTCTCGCGACTTGGCCTCGTGCAGGCAGCGATCGGTGCCGTCGTCGTGTTGCTCACGACGACCATCAATCGCGTGATCGTCGTGGAGCTGTCGCTCCCGGCCACGGTGCCGGGGCTGCTCGTGGCGTTGCATTTCGGCGTGCAGCTGATTCTGCGCCCGCGCCTCGGTCACGACAGCGACCGCAGCGGCCGCCGGACCCCGTGGATTCTTGGTGGACTGGCCGTGTGCGCACTCGGTGGTGTGGGTGTGGCGGCCAGCATTCCTGTCATGGCCACGAACGTCCCCCTCGGCATCGCCCTCGCGTCGATCGCCAGCGTCGTACTGGGCGCTGGGGTCAGCGCCGCGGGCACGCCGTTGCTGGCGCTAATGAGTGAGCGCGCCCATCCGTCCCAGCGTGCTGGCGCGGCCGCGATCACGTGGATTCTCATGATCGTCGGCATCATCATCACGGCAGCTACGTCGGGGGCCCTGCTCGACCCGTTTTCGTACACGCGCCTGATCGCCATTGCCGGCGGTATCGGTGGCATCGGGTTGCTGGTGGCGATCGTGGCGACGTATGGCGTGGAGCGCGGGCCTCGTCCAGTGGCATCGAATCCGACGTCACGCGACGCGTCGACGGACTCGTTTGCGACGGCGTTGCGCACGGTGTGGGACGAACCCGCCGCACGCCTGTTCGCGAGTTTCGTGTTTGTCGCGATGTTTGCGTACAGTGCGCAGGACTTGATTCTTGAGCCGTTCGCGGGCATCGCGTTCGGCATGACGCCGGGGGAAAGCACGAAGCTCTCCGGCATGCATCATGGCGGCGTCCTCCTCGGCATGATCGTCGCCGCGGTGCTGGCCACGAAACGTGGTCAGCTGCGCCACTGGGCGGCGGCCGGCTGCCTGGCCTCGGCCATCACGTATGTTGCGCTGGCGGCCTCACCGGCGTTGGGCGATGTCCGGTTGTTCACCCTGATCGTCATCGTGCTCGGCTTGGCGAACGGTGTGTTCGCGATCGGCGCGATCGGTTCCATGATGGCGTTGACTGGCGACAAGAGCGACGGTCGCGCCGGCCTGCGGCTCGGCGTGTTCGGCGCGGCGCAGGCGCTGGCGTACGCGATCGGTACGATGTCGGGCGCCGTCGGTGTGGATACGGCCAAGGCATTGCTGGCGTCACCGATACGCGGCTATCTCGCCGTGTTCAGTGTGGAGGCCGTGCTCTTTGCCGCCTCGGCGTTTCTCGCGCTGCGCAGTGCGTCCAGCGAGCGCGCCAATCATGTGTTCCGCGAGCGTGCGGAGCTTCTACCGGCGGTACTCCAGTGATGCCCATGACGTCTGCGCGTCGGAGCACCGTGTCCCTGCTTCTGCAAGAGGATGTCGCATGAGTGACGTGCCACAGCTCGAGCTGTACGACGTCGTGGTAATCGGCGGTGGTCCTGCCGGCGCGACGGCAGCGCATGAGCTTGCGAAGGCTGGCCGTTCGGTGATGCTGCTCGATCGCGTCGGGCGCACGAAGCCGTGCGGTGGCGCGGTCCCGCCACAGTTGCTGCGCGATTTCGAGGTGCCGGATTCCCTCATGGTCGCCCGCATTGACACGGCGCGCATCATTTCTCCGACGTCGCGTACCGTGGATATCCCGGTGGGCAACGGGTATGTGGGGATGGTTGACCGCGATGTGTTCGATGAGTGGCTTCGCACGCGGGCTGCACAGGCCGGTGCCGAGCGACACGTGGGGACCTTTACGCACTTCGCCCGGGGAGCCGATGGCATCCCGGTCGTGAGCTACACCGACGGTCGCTCGCGGTCGGGGGCAACGCGCACGATCCGCGCACGGATGGTGATTGGCGCCGATGGCGCGCTGTCGCCGGTGGCGCGGCAGTGCATCCCGAATGCGCACAAAGCCAAGCACGTGTTCGCGTATCACGAGATTGTGAAGTCACCGGCGGCTGGCGGCACGGAGAACTTCGGGGCGGCCCGCTGTGACGTGTACTATCAGGCACCGCTGTCGCCGGACTTCTACGCGTGGGTGTTCCCCCATGGCGCGACGACGAGCATCGGGACCGGTACCTTGCAAAAGGGCTTCGGCCTTCGGGATGCGGTCGCCAAACTGCGCCAAGACACGGGGCTTGACCATGTCGAGACTATCCGCAAGGAAGGCGCCCCCATCCCGATCAAGCCGCTGCCCCAATGGGACAACGGTCGCGACGTGGTGTTGGCCGGCGACGCGGCTGGGGTTGTTGCGCCGGCCAGCGGAGAAGGCATCTTCTACGCGATGACGGGTGGGCGGTTTGCGGCGGACGCGGTGTTGGAGGCGCTGGCCACGGGGAACGCGAAGGCGTTGCGCGGTGCCCGTCGTCGCTTCATGCGCATGCACGGTCCCGTGTTCGCCGTCCTCGACATCATGCAGGCATTTTGGTATCGCAACGACGGCCGCCGTGAACGGTTCGTCGCGATTTGCCGAGATCGCGACGTGCAGCAACTGACGTTCGACGGTTATATGAACAAGCAGCTGGTGAAGGCGAAGCCATTTGCCCACGTGCGAATCTTTCTCAAGAACCTCGCGCATCTGACCGGTCTCGCGACCGCATGAGTTCCAGCCCCGAATCCGCACTCCGATGCTGATATCGATCGCGATTGATTTTCGACAGGCCGACG
>JBBARJ010000073.1:4816-12396 GCA_040399825.1 Gemmatimonas sp. | reverse complement strand
CCAAGGCTGACGAGCGCGCTTTCCGTGACGCCCATGCTGCTCCACACCGCGATCATGGCGGCGGCGCGTTCGCGGGTGAACGCCAGCTCGAAGCCGACCATGCCCCACGGGGTGTCGGGCGACGCGAGCGCGCCGTCGATCAGACGGAGCTGCACCATCAGCACCAGCGACAGCGTCGCCAGAAAGAGCCACCCGAAAAACCGCATGGCTCCAGAGTAGTGTGCAGGCGTCGCGGGCGGAACGGTGCGGTGGTATCTCTTGTGCATGCGACCGGATGCGTTTCTCACGAGTGACGCCCTGCTGGGTGTAGCGATCGGTCTCGGTCTCGCGGCCGCCGCGGGCTTTCGGGTGTTCGTGCCGCTGCTGGCGGCGGCGATTGCGGCCAAGACCGGGGTGCTGGAGCTGTCGCCCGGCTTCGCTTGGCTGGCCACTACGCCGGCCATTGCGGCCCTCGCCATCGCGACGTTGCTCGAGGTCGGCGCCTACGCCATGCCGTGGATCGATCAGCTGCTCGACGTGATCGCGACGCCGACGGCGCTGGTGGCCGGCATGCTCGCGGCGGCGTCGGTGGTGGTGGATTTGCCGCCGCTCGTGAAGTGGAGTGTGGTCCTCATTGCCGGGGGAACGGCGGGCATAACGCAAGGCGCATCGGTGCTCACGCGCTTCAAGTCGACCACGCTCACCGGTGGTGTGGGCAATCCGGTAGTCTCCACCATGGAGCTGATCGGTGCCGTGGTCACGAGCGTGCTCGCGATCTTCCTGCCGCTCGTGGCGCTACTGTCGGTGGTGATGTTGCTGGTGATGGTCACGCGGAAGGTTGGGCGCATTGCCTTCGGTCGTCGTGCCGCGCGTTCGATCGCGCCGCCCACCGCACCGCCGGGCTCCGGACCGCCCCGCATGCCACGCGGCGGCCGGTAGGCGCGCACTCACCCCGGCTTTGTCACCATGCACCACACCGCGTAGATCAGCGGCGCGGTCGCCGTCCAGCCGGCCACGTTCCAGCGCGAGTAGGCGCGCACCAGTCGTGCGTCCTCGGCGTCGCCGAACGACGGCCGCAGCATGATGCGTTGCGCCGGGACCAGCAGCACGAGCCACATCACGGTCGAGATGGCCAGTGCCACTATCGCTTGGCGGATCCATGGCGTTCCCCACAGCGCATAACCGCGGCCGATCGCGAGCGACACGCCGGTGATCGTGAGCAATGCGCCACCCCCCACCGTGAACAGCCAATCGGTCAGCACGATCGCGCGCGCCGCAACGCGGAAATCGTGGGTGCGGCGCGCGCGGAAGAAGATCGCCGTCCAGATACCGGTGACGATCACGTTGCCGACGAACAGGATCGCCGCGAGTACATGCAGCGCCTTGAGCGACGAGAGCAGCGTGGAGGACACGCGCGTTACGGTGTGACCGGCGTGATCGCGCTCGCCCCTTGCGATCGGGTGGACAGCGCCTCTGCCGCGCGATGAATGGCCGCGCGAATACGTGGATAGGCACCGCACCGACAGAGATTACCTTGCATCGCCGTGTCGATATCGGCATCCGATGGTGTCGCGTTGGCGCTCAGCAGCGCCACCGCTGACATGACTTGGCCGGACTGACAGTATCCGCACTGCGGCACGTCGAGCGCGGCCCAACTGCTCTGCACCGCGTCGGCCACCGGACCGCGAATGCCTTCGATCGTGGTGATCGCCTTGCCAATGGCGGCCGACACCGGCGTGACACAGGCGGGCACCGGCACGCCGTCGAGATGCACCATGCACACGCCGCACGCGGCGATGCCGCAGCCGAACTTCGTACCGGGCAGTGCGAGCGTCTGCCGCAGCACCCAGAGCAAGGGCGTGTCGGCATCCACGCTGACCGTGGTCGGCGCTCCGTTCACGACCAGCGCAAGCGGAACAACATTCGGCGCTGTCATGATGCCGCCTCACGTGGCATACGTAGCGGCAGCGAGCGCAGACGCGTACCGGTGAGCGTGAACAGGGCGTTCGCCACGGCGGGCGCGATGGGTGGGAGTCCCGGCTCGCCGACACCGGACGGCACGTCGAGACTGGGTACAATGTGCGTCTCGATCACGGGGCACTCGTCGATGCGCAGCAAGCGGTAGTCGTGGAAGTTGGACTGGCGTGGTGTTCCGTCACTGATCGCCAGCCCGCCGTAGAGCGCCGTGGAGAGTCCGTCGATGATGCCGCCCTCGATCTGTTGCCGAATGATGTTCGGATTCACGGGAAGTCCGCAATCGACCGCGGCAACCACGCGATGCACGCGAATGCGACCGTCGACTGCTATCGACACTTCGGCGACTTCGGCGACGATCGAGCCGAATGCCGCGTGCAAGGCAATGCCCCGGGCACGCGGTCGGCCGTCGGCCGTTGGCTCGAGCGATGTTCCCCAGCCACTCTTTTCGGCGGCGAGCTGTAACACGCGCAGGGCCCGCGGATGTGACTGCAGCATCGCGGCACGGTACGCTGCCGGATCCTGCTTGGCCGCCGCCGCGAGTTCGTCGATGAAGCTCTCCAGGAAGAAGGCCTGGTGCGAATGCCCGACACTGCGCCACGAGCCGACTGGAATGGCACTCTCGGTCTCACTGTGCGAGGCGTGCAGGGCGGGAAATGCATAGGGCTGATCCCACGTGCCCTGGGCGGCGGTGCGATCCGGGCCGTACATCGTGAACAGAAATCCCACGCGCTTGCCGTATGCCTTGAAGGGCGCCTGACCCGCCGAGTGCGCCACGAAGGCGGTCACGTGCCCATCGGTGTCGACTGCCGCGCGCAGTCGTGAGACTGTGGCTGGGCGATAGAAATCATGCCGCAGATCGTCTTCGCGCGACCAGATCAGCTGCACCGGGAATCCCGGCGTCGCTTTGGCGATCGCTGCCGCCTGTGCGACGTAGTCGACATCCAGTCGACGGCCAAAGCCACCGCCGAGCAGGTGCTGATGCACCGTGACCTGCTCTTCGTCGAGTCCAAGCACGTGCGCTACCGCGGCGCGCGCGTAGCCCTGTACCTGCGTGCCGGTCCACAGTTCGGCGCCCTCGTCGGAGACACGCACCGTGGCATTCATCGGCTCCATCGTGGCATGCGGGAGAAACGGTGCTTCGTACGTAGCGTCGACCGTGCGGGTGGATTCCTCGAGCGTGTGTTTCGCCCCGCCGTAGAAGCGTATCGGCATGCCGTCGTCGTTGCGCACGGTGTTGCGGATGTCCTGCATCACCGTCACGGTGGAGACCGCACTCATGTTCGCCGTGGCCGCTACTTTTGTCGCTGCCGTTGACAGCGCGTTCGCGGCTTTGTGTGCCTGCCACCAGGACTCGGCCACCACCGCCAGCGCCGGCGGATCGCCGTACTTGCTGCCGGGCAGCGTGATCAGCGCGCGCACGCCGGGCATGGCGCGACTCTGCTCTCTCTGGGCGTCGGAGACGATGGGCGCCGTGGTGACGCCGAACGGGCTCATCACGACCGCCGCGTACAGCATGTTGGGCAGTGACACGTCGATGCCGTAGGTCGCGGTGCCGTTCGACTTGGCCGCCGAGTCGAGTCGCGGGATCGGCGAGCCGATGAGCGTGAAGCTGGCCGCTGCCTTGAGCGTGATTTCGGCGGGACGATGCTTCACTGCCATCGCGGCGAGTTCGCCAAAGCGCAGGCGCCGACCGTCGGCGCCGACCACCACGCCCTGGTCGACCCGGCAGGTGGATATCGCGACGCCCCATGTGGCGGCGGCAGCGGCGATCAGCGACGCGCGCGCCGACGCGCCGGCCTCGCGCATGGGCATCCAGCAGTCCCGCATACTCGACGACCCGCCGGTAATCATGACGCCCGCCTCGCGGGCCGTTTTGGCCATGATCCAGCGGACACCGCGCACCAGCGTGCCGTTGGCGTCGGGGGGGAAGGGCAGCCCTTCCACGAGTGCGGAGATGTTGCCGTAGATCTTGTCGATCGGGCTGTGCTCCACCCGCACCCGGGCCCAGTCGCACCCGAGTTCTTCGGTCATGAGCATGGCCAACGCGGTGTGCACGCCCTGCCCCATCTCGGCCTTGGGCACCACCACCGTGACCGTGTCATCGGGCGCGATCGTGAGCCATCCGTTCAAGGCGACGGCATTGCCATCGGTGTCGGGTGGCGTACGCCCGATGAGCCGCTGGCGAGGCGGGAGGAGCGCCCAGCCCAGAAACAGCGCTCCCCCAGTGCCAAGCCCGGCCAGCAGAAAAGTGCGGCGTTTCATGTTCTCATCGGCTCGGCGTCATATTGTTCTCCACGGGCTTTCAAGATGCGACACGAAACCCCCGCCGACTACTCCCCCATTTTACGCCAGATCGTTCATGTCATCCGTGACGCGCACTCTCCTGCTGCTGACCACGTTCGGTTGCCTGGCCTGCGGCGAGAAGCCCGCCAAAGTTGCCCAGGCCCAGACGCTGGGCCCGGACGATATGCAGCTCGTCTCGTCGGACAAGAGCTTCGCGCTGGAGCTGATCGGTGATTCCGTGCATGTCTACATGCCCGGAAGCCGGGTGAGCGTGCCGTCCACGTACATCGAGAACATGAAGTACGGCGACGGCCGACTGCGCTTCGATATTCGCGGCCTTGGCGTGCGCATTTTCGACGTGGGCGACGGCACGGAGCAGGGTGCGGCCATCAGCCAGCGTGAGGCGTTGGTTTTCATTTCCGGCGTCACGCGCAATCAGGCGAAGCAGGAGAGCGCGGGGAAGTAAGCGCGGCCGGCTGGGTTACGAACTACAGCTCAGCATGGAACAGCCGGCCTTGACCCTTGCCCACTCCGGTCTGCGTGTGGCAAAGTGCGCGTATGCTGGCTGATCGTCGTACGGCCGGCGCATGACCTCGAGCAGCGTGCGTACAAGTGACGCATCCCCGTCGGTCGCCGCGTCGATCGCCTGCTGCGCGAGATAATTGCGGAGCACGTAGCGCGGATTCACGGCGTGCATGGCGGTGCGACGTGCAGTGGCACTCCGGCCATGCTGTAGCACTAATTCGTGCCAGCGACGCAGCCACGCGTTGAGTGCATCGGCCTTCGCGTCGCGTTTGGCGTCGTCGTAGAACACGTCGCCCAGTACGCTGATGGGGTGGTCGGCCGGCAGGGTGTCGTCGATCTCGCCGAGGGCGCGAAAGAAGAGCGTGTAGTCCACCTCGGCCTCGTACAGCAGCGCGAACCCCTCGCGCACCAGCAGTTGCTCTGCCTCGCCGCGTGCGACAAAGCCAAACTTAGCGGCGTTCATGGCCTCGTATTCGGCCAGGTACACGTCGCCGAATCGCTCGAGGGCACGCTGCAGAGCGTCGCCCGTCTCGAAGAGTGGCGCGATCGCTTCGGCCAGGCGCACGAGATTCCACTGCGCGATGGCCGGCTGCTGGCCGAAGCGATATCGGCGCATGCTGGCATCGGTCGTGTTAGGCGTCCAGGTGGGATCGAAGTTGTCGAGCCACCCATACGGACCGTAGTCGATCGTGAGTCCCAGGATCGACATGTTGTCGGTGTTCATGACGCCGTGTACGAAGCCCACGCGCATCCAGTGCACGATCATGTGCGCCGTGCGTTCGCACACCTCGGCAAACCACGCTACGCGACGCTCGGTGACATCGGCGATGCCGGACAACTGCGGAAAGTCGCGCGCGATGGTGAAGTCGACGAGCTGGGCGAGCAACGCGAGGTCATCGCGCGCGGCGAGAATTTCGAAGTTGCCGAAGCGGATGAACGACGGTGCGACGCGGCAGACGATGGCCCCCGGTTCCGGTGCCGCGTTCCCATTGTAAAACATGTCACGCACCACGTGATCGCCGGTGGACACGAGCGACAGCGCGCGGGTGGTCGGCACGCCGAGATGATGCATCGCTTCGCTGCACAAGAACTCGCGAATCGACGAGCGCAGCACGGCGCGGCCGTCGGCGGTGCGCGAGTATGGCGTGGGACCGGCTCCCTTGAGCTGCAACTCCCACCGCTCGCCGGCGGCGTTCACCACTTCGCCCAGCGACATGGCCCGTCCGTCGCCCAGCTGACCGGCCCAGTTGCCGAACTGATGCCCGCCGTAGCAGGCGGCGTACGGAGCCATGCCCGGGAGCAGCTCATTCCCCCCGAACAGCCGGGCAAATGCGGGCGACCGCACGTGCTGCTCGTCGATACCGACCAGGACGGCAACCTCGTGCGCGTGGGCCACCAGCGTGGGGTCGGCCACGGGGGTGGGAGCGGCCGCGCTCCAGGCGGCGCCGAGCACCTGCCGGCGTCGATTCGACCGCTCGGGGTCTCCCGGCAGTTCGTTGACGAAGCGATTGTCGAAGCGGAGCGTGAGCACCGCTGTAAGATACGGAAACACGCCGGTCGTGGGCACTCCGCGCCCCGGTTTTGTGTATATCCTCCACTATGTCTGACTTCATCAAGCCTCCTGTTGACGAGCTGGCTCGGACGCTTACGCGCGAGCAGTTCACGGTGACCCAGCAATCGGGAACCGAGCCGCCGTTCCGCAATGCCTTCTGGGACCACCATGAAGACGGTCTCTACGTCGATATCGTGAGTGGTGAGCCGCTGTTTTCGTCGCTCGACAAATTCGACTCCGGCTGCGGCTGGCCGAGCTTCACGAAGCCGGTGGCACCACAGGTTCTGGAGAAGGAAGACCGCACGCACGGCATGCGCCGGGTGGAAGTGCGGTCGAAGGATGCCGACTCGCACTTGGGTCATGTGTTCGACGACGGCCCGCGCGACGCGGGCGGGCTTCGCTACTGCATCAACTCCGCGTCCTTGCGTTTCATTCCGCTCGAGCAGCTCGACGCGGAAGGGTATGGCGAATTCCGAGCGTTGTTCGCATGAGCGGGCAGTCAACCGAGGTCGCGATTTTGGCTGGCGGCTGCTTCTGGGGCGTGGAAGAGATTCTGCGCGCCGTGCCGGGCGTGCTGGATACCGACGTGGGGTACACCGGCGGTTGGCTCGAGCACCCGGTGTATGACGACACGCACGACAGCGCATCGGGGCATGCCGAAGCGGTGCGGATCGTGTTCGATCCTGCCGTGCTCAGTTTCGAGTCGCTGCTGGAGCATTGGTTTTTCCGGTTGCACGATCCGACCACGCTCAACCGTCAGGGCAACGACGTGGGCACGCAGTATCGCTCGGCGATTTTCTACACCACGCCGGAGCAGCGCGAGGCGGCGGAGCTCGTGAAGGCGCGGGTGGCGCAGTCGGGGCTGTGGAAGCGTCCCATCACGACGGAGATCGCCCCGGAGGCCACGTGGTGGACGGCCGAGGGCGAGCATCAGGATTTTCTGCAGAAGAATCCGTACGGGTATAACTGCCATTACATGCGGTAGTCGCGAGCGGCAACTGCAACTGCAACAGCCAGAACACGGATGACGCGGACGGCACCGAACCAACACGGATACGCCAAAAGCGCTTCTGGCTTATCCGTGTTGGTTCGGTGCCGTCCGTGTGATCCGTGTTCTGGCTTTTGCTGTTGTGATCTCGCCATTCAGCACCACAGCCAGCCGCCCGAGGCGTGTGCTCCAGCCGCTGTCGTCGCTCGCCGTGGCCACCGGGCATGGACGGCACGAGGGGGATTCGCCACATTAGCGCACCGTTGATCGGTTGAG
>JBBARJ010000073.1:0-4806 GCA_040399825.1 Gemmatimonas sp. | reverse complement strand
GACGCGCTCCCCTCCTCCCGCTGAACCCCTTCATGTCCAGGACACTGCACCGACGTGCTGCCTCGTTGGCGGCGCTCTCGCTCCTGTGTGCACCCATTGCGGCGCACGCGCAGGAGTTCGACAAGCTGCACTTTCGCTCCATCGGGCCCGCCACGATGTCGGGGCGCATCTCCGACCTCGCCATTTACGAAGCCAATCCGGCCATCTGGTACGTGGGGACGGCGCACGGCGGCGTGTGGAAGACCACCAGCAATGGTGCGCTGTTCACGCCGCTCTTTCAGGACCAGGGGCTGATCGCGATCGGTGATGTGGCCGTGTCGCAGATCAATCCGGATCTGGTGTGGGTGGGCACCGGCGAGTCGAACAATCGTCAGAGCACGTCGTGGGGCAGCGGCGTCTACAAGTCGACCGACGGCGGCAAGACGTTTGCGCTGATGGGGCTCCCGCAGTCGAAGCATATCAATCGCATCGTCATCCACCCGACCAACAACGATGTGGTGCTGGTGGCGGCGACCGGTCCGTTGTTCGGCCCGGGCGGCGAACGCGGGGTGTACAAGACCACCGACGGCGGCAAGAGCTGGAAGCTGGTGCTCAAGGGTGACGACGACACGGGTGCGAACGACCTCGTGATGTCGTCGACCGATCCGAACATCCTCTTCGCGTCGATGTACCAGCGCCGTCGCACGGCCTGCTGCATGAACGGTGGTGGCCCCGGCAGTGCATTGTGGAAGTCCACCGATAGTGGCGACACGTGGACCAAGGTGACCGGCACCGGCTTCCCCACCGGTCCGTTGGGACGTATTGCGGTGGACGTGTTCCGTCAGAGCCCGAACATCGTGTACGCCACGGTGGAAGGTCCGGCCCCGACAGCGCAGCGCGCGGCGGCGGCCACGGAGAACATGAACCCGGCACCGGCCGCGCGCGGCGTTGTCGCGGGGGTTTCGGGTGTGTACAAGTCCACCGACGGCGGCGCGACCTGGACCAAGCAGAGCAACACCAATGCCCGCCCGATGTACTTCAGCCAGCTGCGTATCGACCCGGTGAATCCGGAGCGCATCTACATGGGCGGCGTGGGGCTGCACCTGTCGGTGGACGGCGGACGCACGTTTGAAACCGATGCGGCGCTGGTCACGCACGACGACGTGCACGGTATCTGGATCGATCCGAAGAATCCCGATCACGTGATCATCGGCAACGATGGTGGTCTGGCCACGTCGTACGACATGAGCCGCACCTGGCAGTTCATCGAGAACGTGCCGGTGGGATTGTTCTATCACGTAGGCTTCGACATGGAAACGCCGTACAACGTGTGCGGCGGCATGCAGGACAACTATGACTGGTGTGGGCCCAGCGCGTCGCGCATGAATCGCGGCATCTTCAACTACGACTGGTTCCAGATTCTTGGCGGCGACGGCTTCGTGGCCATCCCCGATCTGCGTGACTCGCGCATCATCTACACCGAGTCGCAAGACGGCAACATGGTGCGTCGCAACAAGGTGACGGGTGAGTCGAAGTCGATTCGCCCCACACCGCAGAACGTGGGGAACGCGACCGCCGGCGAAGCGTATCGCTTTCATTGGGACACGCCGCTCATGCTCTCGCCGAACGATCCCGGCGTGTTGCTGGCGGCGGCCAATCGCGTGTTCCGCAGCACCGATCGCGGCGACTCGTGGACGGCGATCAGCCCCGACCTCACGAAGAACGAGAAGCGCGACAGCATCGTGACGATGGGACTGAAAGGCAGCGACATCGCGATCTCGCGCAACGATGGCATTTCGCAGTGGCCGACCATCGTGGCCCTCTCGGAATCGCCGAAGCAGAAGGGCGTGTTCTACACCGGTACCGATGACGGCACGGTGAGCATGTCGAAGGACAACGGCGCCACGTGGCAGAACATCACGAAGAACTTGCCGGGCTTCCCGGCCGGTCATGCCTTCGTGTCGGAAGTGGTGCCGTCGCGTTTCGAGTCGGGAACGGTGTACATCACGGTCGATAATCACCGCCTCAACGACTACGCGCCGTACGTGTGGGTGAGCACCGATTTCGGCGCCACCTTCAAGCCGATCACTGTGGGGCTGGCCGGCGAAGTGGTGAAGACACTCACCGAAGACACGCGCAATCCGGACGTGCTGTATGTGGGCACCGAAACGGGCATCTTCCTGACGCTCGATCGCGGCAAGACGTGGAAGCGCTTGACGGCGAACTTCCCGACGGTGCGGGTGGACGAACTCACGATTCATCCGCGCGACAACGCGCTGCTGGTGGCCACGCATGGTCGTGCGCTCTGGATTCTCGATCACCTCGAGCCGATCCAGGAGTTCAACGCGGCGCAAAAGGCCGATGCCACGTTGTTCACGCCCGGCCCGTCGCTGCAATGGAAGGCCAAGGACGACCGCAACGACGAGTTCTGGGGACATCAGTTCTTCACGGGTGAAAACCCGCCCACGGAAACGGTGCTGCAGCTGCACCTGAAGAAGGCGGTCACGAACCCGATGCTCCGCATCAGCGATGCCAACGGCGCGGTCGTGCGTGAGCTGGCGGTGCCGGCGGCCAAGAATGTGGCCGGTATCCAGACCGTGTGCTGGGATCAGCGCGTGGAGCCGATCCGTGACGCGGCGCCTGCTGGCGGGGCTCCGGCGGGTGGTCCGCCGGCTGGTGGACCGGGCGGTGGATTCGGCGGCGGTGGCCGTGGTCCGATCGCGGGGCTGCCCACGCCGCTGCCGACGATTGGCTATCTGCCGGAGAACCCGTGCGCGGCGGCCGGCGGTGCCGGTGGCGGTGGTGGTGGCGGATTCGGTCGCGGTGGCGGTGGCGCCAATCAGGGGCCGCAGGTGTTGCCGGGCACGTACACGGTGGCGCTGGTGGTCGACGGCAAGACGGTGGAATCGAAGCCGCTCACGATCGTGATGGACCCGCAGGTGCAGCTCACGGGGGCACAGCGGGTGGCCTACAACGCCCTCGCCACGGAACTGCACAGCGCGCAGCAGGCCGGCGCCGCGGCGGCGGCGCCGATGACGGCGCTGCTGGCCGAAGTGCGCAAGGCGGCGGCCAAGATGGATTCCACCCCCACGATGGCCGACAGCGTGAAGACGCAGTTCGCCGCCTTCCGGAAGGACTTCGACGCCGTCCGCGCCAAGCTCGGCGCGGGTGCACCGGCCGTCGCCTTCGGGCCGGGTGGCGGTGGTGGCGCGGGCTTCGGCGCGAACGACGCCAACGCGCTGGCGCGCCTGGGTACCGTGAAGAGCGGCATGCTGGGCCTGTGGGAAACGCCGAGCGAGTCGGTGCAGAAACAGGCCGCATCAGCCAGGGCGGCCGTGGAAGCAGCCGTGACTGAGTCGAAGACGTTCATGGCGCGGGCCCGGGCGATGAGCGCGCTGCTGGCGGCCAACGGCATTACGATGACGGTGCCGGCGAACTAGCCGTTCGGCGCCGAACGGATGGTCGTTGGGATGATAGACACGAGGGGCCGGTCCGCAGTGGACCGGCCCCTCGTGGCGTAAAGAACGTCCAGCCAGCGCCTTACGGGCGCTTGGCCACCAGTTCGATCTCCACCGATGCATTCAGCGGCAGCCCCGCTACGGCCACCGTGGTGCGGGCCGGATACGGCGCCGAAAAGCGCGTGGTGTAGGCCGCGTTCATGGCGGAAAAGTTCGCCATGTCCGTGAGGTACACGTTGCACTTGATCACGTCGTCCATGGTCAGTCCGGCGTCTTCGACGACGGCCTGCAGGTTGTCGAATACTCGGTGCGTCTGCGCGGTCACGTCGCCGTCGATCAGCTTGGTGGTGGCCGGATCGATGGGCGTCTGGCCCGAGCAGTACAGCAAATCACCCGCCCAGACCGCATGGGAGTACGGGCCGATGGCGGCGGGACCGCGCGGGCTGAAGGCAGCAGAACGGGGCATGGGAGATCGGGAGAGGAGTGGGACCGTGACGCGTCGACCAGAAAGTGTACAAACGGGCGCAAGACCAGTCTACGAGGCCGATACTTGGGGGGATGCCCGCCAATGCCCCACTCCGCCAATGCCCAACTCCGCCAACGCCCCACACCGCCACGTCGACCCGGCCAACCCCGATGCATCGCCAACAGCTACCGTGCCCCTTTGTAGCGTCGCGCCGCCAGCACGCCCGCGATAAACCCGCCGAGGTGCGACTGCCAACTGATGCCCACTTGTCCCGGTGCGATGCCCAGCACGAGTCCGCCCCAGAGCACGGCCACGAGGATGCTGAGGGTAATGCTCATGAAGCTGCGCGCGTACCAGCCGCCGAGCAGCAGAAAGCCGAAGTAGCCGAACACGACGCCGCTGGCGCCGATATGCACGGAGCCGGGCGCGCCGAGTAGCCACGCCATGAGCCCCGATCCGAGCATCGCGAACAAGGTGACCGGCAGAAAGTGTCGCGCGTCGCGCAGCATGACCAGCCAGCCCATCGCCAGGAACGGAATGGTGTTGGCGATGAGGTGCTGCATGTTGGCGTGCAGGAACGGCGCGAAGAGGATACCGCGCAGTCCGGTGAGGGTGCGTGGAATCACGCCGTACTGCATCAGCGCGCCACCGATGATGCCGTTCACCACGAACGCGGTCCAAGTGGCCCCCACGGTCGTACTGAGGGTACCGACCTGCTGCTTGAAGGTGCGCGTGACGCGCTTGGCACGCCGCACAACGGGTGACGATGGCACGATGCGTTACACCGGAGAGCCGACGAGTTTGCCGATCAGTGCCGTGGATACCATGGCGGTGGCCCCCCAAAACGTGACGCGTGCCGCACCGCGCCACCGCGACGCACCGCCGAGCTGTGCCGCGAGCATG
>JBBARJ010000072.1:0-12432 GCA_040399825.1 Gemmatimonas sp. | reverse complement strand
GTCCCTCACGCGCGGCCGCGCCGGTGCCGTCGATGACGCGCACGTTCGTGAGCGCCAAGACATTCGTATCGACCTTCACGTAGGACCGTGTGGCCGGTCCGACCGGAGCGCGCTGCGCCATCAGTGGCGAGGCGGCGGCGACGAGCACGGCGGCGGCGCATCGCAACATGGTCAGTCGCATGACTTCGTCCCTCATCGTGGTGGCGGCCCTGGCCTTGGCGGACGCCAGGGCATCAGCACGCAGATCGTGTTCAATGCTCACAGTGCTCCGCCGGCAAGTTGCGTCAGCGTGTCGCCGGTCACGCGGTAGACGGTCCATTCATCCTGCGGGCGCGCGCCGAGTTTTTCGTAGAACGCGATGGCGTCCACGTTCCAGTCGAGCACCGACCACTCGAGACGTCCACAATCGCGCGAGACGGCCTGCTGCGCGAGATACTGCAACAGCGCCTTGCCGATGCCTTGCCCACGAAACGCCGGACGCACGAACAGATCCTCCAGATGGATCCCGGGACGCGCGAGGAACGTCGAGAAGTTGTGAAAGAACAGGGCGAAGCCCGCCGACGCCCCATCCCATTCGGCGATCACCACTTCGGCGTACGGTCGTGACCCGAAGAGCGCCGCATCGAGCAGCGCATCGGTTGCGATGCATTCATGACGCAGCTTCTCATACTCCGCCAACCCCTCAATCAGCTCGCGGATGACGGGGACATCCGCCCGGGTGGCGGCTCGCAGTACCAGCGACATGGGGCGCGACTCCGTTAGTTCGAGGTGGTGGTCGGCAGCGCGAGGCGCGCCGAGATCCGCGCGACACGCTGGCGATTGACGCCAAGGTCGCTGCGACCGATGCGTGAGGCCGAGCGGAAGCGATACACGTGCGCGACGGGATCGACCACGATGTCGACATCGTCGACGAAGCGGAACACGAAGCTCTTGCACTCGGCGTGCAGGTATCCCTCGCGCTCAATCGTGACCGTCGTGCGTGACTCGGCCAGCAGCGCGGCCTTGGCGCGTATCAATGCCGCCGCGGGCGCGTCGGTAAACGGCACGGTGGGTACGCGCTGCGACGCGCGCGTGGCCTCGGTGGAGACGCAGTTCGGCGAATCGGGACAGGGCGGCAAGGGATAATCGGCGCCGACCGGTCGCGGCGATTGCCCGTACAGCGCAAGCAGTGAGGCCATGAGGAGAGTCCTGATCATCGTGGCACGAACGTCCACTTCCGTGTCGACCGGGTAAGGATCGCATCGTACTCGCGGGTCCTCACCCGTACTTCCGACAACAGATCGATCGCGAGATGCGCCAACATCAACTCGGTGAGCAGGGGGATACGGGCTTCACTGCTTTCGAGCGTATACGTCGTGCCACCCACCGGGATGGAGACGACGCGCATCTTCGGCGTGCTCGACGCGTGTCCCAGCTCGCGCATGCCGTCACTCGACATCTGAATCAGCGAATCGCCACCGACCACGGCCCGCTCGGGACGGTTGGCCGACGGCACGAACCACACTTCGGTGAAATTCTTCTGTGCGAGCGTGACCGGAACGAACTGGCCGAGCCCATTGCCCGGCGCGGTGGCGGCCAGTCCACGCAGCAACGCGCGCGCCGTCCCGCTGGCGAGCACGGTATCGACCGGATCACGCACCACCATGCCGCTGCGCGTTTCGGGCGTGGGGCCCGGATTGCGCAGCGCGAATTGCACCTTCACGCGCATGCCCGGGGGCGTGTCGATGAGCTCCCCGAAAATGCCGCGCCATTCGGCCTTCTGCTTGATGCAGGTCAACGACCAGCCACGTTCCACGCCGCCGAGGGCGCCGGCGCGCAGCGCATTCACCGTGGCCTCGAGGCAGCGCAGATAGCCGAGCACATCCACCGCACGCGACTCGCGTTCGGCGAACACGCCTTCGAAGGTCGTGGGCACCTTCGTGAACTCCGGCAGCTTCTGCGCGGGCGGAGTGGGCGGCGCGGGGGCCTTCGGCTTCGCACCACCGGCGGCGCCTCCAGTCGTTTGCGCCGGCAGTACGGACATCACGGCACAGGCGGCACTCAGCGCGAGTGCTTCACACCATCGGCGAGCAGCGGGGATCATGACGGCAGGCTAGAGAATCGGCATCGACCGAGTCGGCATCACTGGGGCAATCTAGCCACGTCCACCGGTGATCGTTGTACCCCACTCGGGGGCGTACCGCACCCGTGACTGCGCGAGGTGGACCCTCAGCGCTCTACACGCGCCTCGTGCGACGCGCCCGGCGCAATTCGGTACACGCCGTTGCGTTCTCCCAGCAATCCCACGGCCGCATCAATGAGGGGGTCGCGCGCGCTGTCGTAGCTGGCGGGATCCCAGCGCATGGCCAGATGCGGGGCGACCCCGCGGCCTTCGATCGGCAGCTTGTCAGGACCGAACTCCAGCCAGCGCGGCACGGTGAAGCGCCACCCGTTGCCGAGCACAAAGGTGGCCGGATTCCCCGAGGCACCGCCCGTGGTGTCGCCAACCACCGTGACCTGTGGCAAGGTCCGCATGGCGGCCACAAAACTTTCCGTGGCGCTGAAGCCGCCACGCCCCGACAGAACCACGACTGGCCTGGTGAACTGCCAGCCCCCACGCGGACCGATCGTGCGCGCCAGCGGCATCTCCATGTTCCGCACGAGCGAGTCCATGCGAATCGCGACGTACGACGCCGTGAACGTGCGCGTGGTGAATCGACCGGCGAAGGCGAGCGCGGTCTGGTCGGTCCCGCCCGTATTGTTGCGCACGTCGATGATCAGTCCCGGGGCATCGCGCACCCGCGCAAGGACGAGATCGAGCGCGTCCTGAGTCACCGGCTCTTTCCACGAGCCGATGTACAGATATGCGTAGCCGCCAACGGTCCCCTCGCCAAGATCACGGTGGTGGGCGACATAGCTCGCCTCACGCATCGCGGACTCCCAGCGCCCGCGCTCGAAGTTCGCGCGCACCGATGGTCGAAAGGTGGGCACCGCCTGCCCTCGCGGATCGACGAGCCAGACGTGCAAATCATGCAGTGGCGTGAGCATGTCAACGAGCACGGCGATCAACTCGTCCTGCGAGCGCGCGCCCAGCGCCCGCGTGCGATAGGCGGCACGCTGGGCGCGCCAGTCGACCCGTTTGTAGGCAAACGACGGGTAGACCTGATCGAATCGCGTCCAGAGCGTATCGAACTGCTCCACGAACGAGCGCGTCGGCGCCGACGCCACGTCCGCGTGCGTTGGCCGAGGGGAGGGGACAACACAGGCGACACTCGACGCCGCAGCGCCTAGCGCCAGCCACACTGTCCAGTGCCCTGCGCGTGTCATACATGGACGATGGGGTCCAGATCGTGCGAGGTCCAGAGCGCCGTCGCCATTCGTCCCTGAAATCGGAACGCACGGCCCGGCGTTCGCACCGGCGTTACGCGCCCGCGAGCCCCTTCGCCACTTGACGCACCAGCACGGCCAGATCAGGCGAGCTCTGGATCGACTGCAGGAAGAGCCGCTGGAAGGCATCCCCCTCGGCGTCGGCCTTGAGCAACGCGAGCGACTGCTCGAAGAGCGTGGCGGCCTCGACGCTGCCCAGCGGCTGCTTCTTGTCCGAGGTCCGCTCGTCGATCAAGAGCACCATCTGGCCCATCGGACGCAGCCAATCGAACCACGGATCGTTGATGACGAGTTGCAGGAAGGCGCTGTTGTTGGCGATCCGGCCGTGGTGTTTCTCGTACCGGTTGCGCTCGGCTTCCAGCAGCCCGCGGTGCACCCGCAGGAGGTCATTGCGCACCGCGTCGAGACGCCGCAGATCGCTCGCGGTCGCCACCGGCACTTCGATATGCGACGACGGCACCTCGTCAGCGAACTCGGCATTCTGGTCGGTCATGCTCATCTCGGAAAGCGCCCGTGGGCGCACGTGGAACGGTGTGGGCTCCCCGAAAGATACCGCGACCACATCGCCGGCGGCGGCGCCCCCCGCCATACTTCTGGCATGCCGATCGATCTCACTCCTGCTCAGCCCCGTTCGCGGGCCGTTGCCGGCACGTGCGCCGCACTCTTCGCCGCGCTGTGCGTCTGCTTGCCATTATCCGTTTCCGCGCAGTCGGCGACGCCGTGGCGCACCGTCCGTCAGGACCACCTGTGGGTGGCGACGTTCATCGATCAGCCCGTTACGGCCCGATGGGCCTTTCTGGGCGACGTCCAATGGCGTCGCACCGACGCGGGTCGCAACCCGCAGCAGTTGCTCACCCGCGGGTCGCTGACGTATCGCGTGACGCCGGGGTTCCGACTGGGCGCCGGCGTGAACGTGGTGGCGACGGCCCCGTACGGCGAACTGCCGTCGGCGCGCCCGCTGCGAGACCGCCAGTTCTTCTACATCGCGCAGATCAACCAGAAGCTCGGTGGTACGGACGTCATGCACCGCTATCGGTTCGAGAACCGCTGGCTGGCCGACGTGGTCGAGGACGCCGCGGGCAAGGATTCCCTGAGCGACTCGCGCTTCGCGCAGCGCGTTCGCTACCAACTGCGGGGATCGCGCGCCCTGGGCGGCCTCACGCTTCGGAAGCAGCCGGTGATCGGCATCGTCCAGAATGAACTGTTCGTGGGGCTCTCACGGGCCGATCGCGGGGTGGCCGTGGACCAGAACCGTTTCTCGTTCGGTGCGGGATTGCCCCTGTCGGCCACCAAGCGCCTCGACGTGCTCTGGCTGCAACAGTGGATCCCCGTTTCACGCGCCCGCGCCAGCGAGAACAATCGCACGCTCTGGATCGTGCTGAATCACACAGGGAAAGCGCGGTAGCCCTCGCCCACTGATGCGCGTCGTTCCAAGCATGCTGAACTGATCACGCAGAGAAGCGGAGAGCGCAGAGCACGCAGAGCAACGCAAAAATGCTTTTCACTCTGCGCCTCTGCGCTCTCTGCGTACTCCGCGTGATCGGTTCAACACGCTCAGTGCAAGCCGCCGACACTAAAACGTCCAGTCGATCCCGATACTCGGCAGCACGCCGATGGACGTCTGGCGCTCGGGCGATCGCAACCGGGTATTCCACGCTACCGCGCTGACGTTCTGGCGCGCCGTGGCGTTCTGCACGTCAAGGTAAGTGATCAGCTGGGACTTTCCGATCTGCCAGCGACGGTCGATGCGGGCGTCGAGGGAGAAGAATTGCGGGAGCCTCGCGCCTTCGTTGTAGCGGGTGAAATCCAACGTGCCCTCACGCACGCCACTGGCTACGAACGGCGTGGTCGGCAATCCGGTGGCCGTGCGCAAACGCGTGGACAGCTCCCACTTCGCATTGGGACGCCAGCCGAGCAGCACATTGGCCACGACCGGTGCGTCGAAGGCGCCGGGACGTTCCACGCCATCCACGGCGGCGAACCGCGTGCGGTTGGCGCTGATCGTGAGCAGACCGTATACCGGCACCTGCGAGAGTTTTTTCTGCAACAGGAGTTCGGCGCCGACCACCGTACCACGGCCACGATTCGCCAGCGGCTCGAGCCCGAAGGGAATGTCATTCGTGGCGTCGTCAAAGCCCGACGGCTGCAGCACCGCCTGCGGACGGAAGCGTCGCGCCGGATACTGCCGATAGCGCTTGCCGTACACTTCGACCTGCAGCTTCACGTCGTCGCGTAGCGTGCGCGTGACGCCCGCAATGACCTGATCGGCAGCAAAGGGCCGCAGTGACGCGTTGGACGCATCGCCCACCAGCCAGATCAGCTGCGGCGGCTGCCAGTAACGCCCCACCGACACCGAGGCCGTGGTGCTCGCATCATGTTGCCAGACGGCACTCAGTCGCGGCGCGGTGCGCACGGCGTTGCTGAGATAGCCATACCAGTCGCCGCGCACCCCCAGCGTGAGGCGGAGCCGCTCACCGAGGCGCGAGGTGGCCTGCGTGTACAGCGCGCCGCGCGTGGCGGTGAACGACGTGTCCCGACGGAGCGGCCGTTCCACGAATGCCGCATCGCGACGGAACGCCCCCGGCACCGTCAGATCGTAGCGCAGGTCGGAACCGTACTTGGCGATCACGCCGGTTTCGAGCTCCACCCGCGGCGCGAGTTGCCACTGCAGGTCGGTGCGCAGCGATTGCTCGCCCTCGGTGGTGTTCGCCGCGAACACCACGGCGGGCGGACGGCCCGGACCACCGGAGTCGTTCTGCGTGGTGGTGTAGCGCGTGAAGGTGCGCCCCAGCGTGGTGGTGAGCAGCCCCCTCGACAACGTGCGCTGCCAGATCAGCCCAGAGAAATACTGATCCTGCTGCGGTGCCACCACGCGCGAGTTCTCGAAACGATTCTCGTCGGTGTCGTTGTTGAAGGTGACCGTGCCCTGCGCGCCGATGAGCACCGCAGAAAGCTGGTCGCGCGACGTCGGACGCCAGACGGCCTTGCCGGTGAGGTCGCGGTAGCTCGGGATGAAGCTGAAGCCGGCGGCCTTGAAAATGAAATCGAGGTAGCTGCGACGCACACCAAACAGGAACGACCCCCGTTCACCCAACGGTCCTTCCACGTAGGCACCGCCACCCGTGGCCGAAATGTTGACCGAGCCACTGATGCGATCACGCGAGCCTTCGCGCAGGCGGATCGCCGTCACGCTGGCCGTACGATCGCCGTAGCGCACACCGAAGCCGCCGGCCGAGAGTGCGGCGTCTTCCACGAAGGCCACGTTGATCAGCGAGAGCGGACCACCGGTGGAGCCCTGCGTGCCGAAGTGATTGATGTTGGGCACTTCGATGCCGTCGACCGTGAACAGATTCTCGAAGGGCGCCCCGCCGCGCACCACGAGGTCATTGCGCCCCGCGCTCGTGACACCGACACCGGGCAGCACGCTGACGGCGCGCACCACGTCTTCCTGCACGCCGGGCGCGCGCCGCACTTCTTCGGCGCCGAAGCGCTGGGTGGACACCGGGAACGACGCCGGTGGCAACGGGGGGAAATACGTCGGCGCCACGGTCAGCGAGGCCAGCTCGGTTGCCACTGGCGTCAGTTCGACCAGCACCTCGGTGCTGCGCGCGGTACTCACCACAATGTCGCTGCGCACCACCGGCGCAAAGCCAAGCCGGCGCAATTCGAGACGCGTGACGCCAACGGGGACGTCGCGCAGCACGAAACGACCCACCGAATCGGACTGGGTCGCGAGCCCACGCCCCGAATCGCTCGACGGCCGGCGGATGACGACACCAGCGAGTGCCTCGCGCGTGGAGGCGTTGACCACGCGGCCGAGGATCGTTCCCGTCGACTGCGCGGCTAGCGCGGTCGGTGCGGCAACGCCAAGAGCGAGGAGGACGCGCAGGAGGTGCTGCGCTCGGGAAGCGACGATGAACAATGTGCGCATGGTGATAAAGTACCACGTCACGGGAATTGATCCCACCGAGACCTTCCCACAGTAGCGCGGACCGTATGATCATTCCCCCGAACGCTGTGCTGCCACCACGTCCAGGAGCCCACCGGAATGCTGTTTGCTGATCGTCGCGCCCTGCGGCGCCGCTCGCTCGCCGCGGTACCCGCCGCGTTCGCGCTCGCGTTCGCGTTCACGGCTTCGACCGTCGCGGCGCAGGCGGCCGCGCAACGGCCGCACGTCAGCGTGATGCTCAGCGGGGCGGTGGACACCCGCACGGCGTCGCACAACGAGCCAATCAATGGCGCGTTTCGCACCCTGGCTGTGCAGGTGTCCCGTCCGCTGTTCACAGTGCGCGGCGTGCACGTGGCGTGGCTGGGCGAGGTCATGCCGGCGATGCTGGTCACCGCCGGGGCGCCCCCCAATCGTGTGCCGACGCCGGCCAGAGACCCCAGCGAAGCGAATGACCCGCGGCGACTGGCGCGGTATCAGGTGCGAGAGGCCTTTGGCGTGGGCTTCGCGCCACTGGGGGCCGAAGTCGCCGTGTCGCTTGGTGCGAAGACGCACGCGCTCATCAATGTCACGTCCGGCGTGGCCTGGTTCTCGCGCGTCGTGCCGTATGGCAAGGCCACGCAAGCCAATTTCACCGTAGCGCCGGGGCTCTTCCTCGAGCGCCGCGTCGGGACCCGGCGGGCCTTGGCCGTCGGGTACCAACTGCATCATTTGTCGAATGCGAGCATGGGTGGCGCGAACCCCGGTATGAACTCGCACATTTTCTCGGTACGCGTGTCGCAGCTGCGATAGCACGACGGGGCCCGGAGATCACTCCCGGGGCCCCGTCGTGTCTGTTCCGCTGCCACGCGACGTGCGCTTACGGAACGATCACCCGGGGCTTCGCGGGCTTCGTGCCATTCAGCCGCGGACGCGGGCCGTTACCGACGTCCACCACGAGCTCCTTGATGTAGTTCGCGATCTTCGCGTAGTGCGGATAATCGATGAACTCCGGCTCGTCGCTGCGCTGGTGGTAGTCGCCGTGCAATCCCGTAAAGAAGAACGCGATCGGTACACCTTGCTGCGCATAATTGAAGTGATCGCTGCGGCCGTAGATGTTGTTGTAGCCGCTCCATGCGATCGGCTCGTCGAACTTGTAGTCAAACGTGAGCGGCCGTGCCTGCTTCTTGTTCACGGCCTGCACCGTCTCGCCCAGGTCCTTCGAGTCGAAAAACGAGCCGACGACGCCCACATAATCCGGGCCACCGCCGGGCAGGTCTTCGGCGCGACCGCGACCGATCATGTCCACGTTGAGCTGCGCCACCACCGAGTCGATGGGCACGGTGGGATTGCGCGTGAAGAACGCCGATCCCACCAAGCCGCCTTCCTCGCCCGTGTGCCAGATGAACAGCGTGGAGCGCTTGGGCTTCACCGGCATCGCCATCATCGCTTCGGCGATCTCCAGCACGCCCATCGAACCCGAGCCGTCGTCGTCGGCGCCGTTGTTGATGGAATCGAGACGCGCCTTGGGATGCACCTTGCGGATGCTGTCCATGTTCACGCGAATCGCGGTGAGAATGTCCGGACCGAGGCCCTGCATGTTGTTGGCGAGCAGGAGCTTGTTCTTCTCGATGTTGAAGGCGCGGATCGAGTCTTTGTCGACCGGCGTGGTGATGCCCACGTGATCATTATGGGCGCCGATCGCGACATACTGGTACTTCAGCACCGGATCGCTACCGGGCACGACGGCCACCACGTTGCGCGCCCACTCGGTGGGCGTTTCCACGAAGTCGAGTGACGCGGTCACCGTACCGCCCCTGAGGCCGGCCGAGAGCCCATCGAGGTTGGCGCGCTTGAACAACCGCGCGGCGGCATCGCGGGTGAGCCGGATCGTGGCCTGCGGCTGCAGCGCGGCGAGTTGCGTCTTGAGCAGGGCGATGGAATCCACCGGCCCACGCGCGGCGCCCGCGGGTGCGGCACGTCCCGGTGCGCTCGACGTGGCCACGATGGGCTCGTTGAGCGCGACGCGCTGCGCCGGCGTCAAGGCGTCGAGGTCGATCGTGGCGATGGCCACGGCATCGTCGAAGCGTGAGCGGGCCGGAGCGCCGCCGCCACGCACGGCGAAGGCCTGTCCCTGTCCGCCGCGGGCGCCGTTCGGATTGGGCAGCAACACCACGAACTTGCCGGCCGCATCGGCGGCCGAGATCTGCGTGGTGGAGTCACCCTGCGTTCCGCCGAACACCACCTCGGCCCCCGCAATCGGGCGCGGGGCGCGCTGGCCCGGCACGGCTACGAAGTCGGTGTTCCACGCGATCGGATTCCCATCGACCGTGAGGCGGGAATGGTCGGTGAACTTGCGCAGGTGATAGGGCAACGTCTGGAAATACGTGCCGTTGTCGCCCGCCGGCAGCAGCCCGAGGCGCTTCACCTCGGCGGCGATCATGTCGGTACCCTTCTTGTTGCCAATCCGGCCCACCTGACGACCGAGCATGGAGTCATCGGCAAACTGATAGAGACGGATCTGCAGATCGCGTACGTCGATGGCCGCCTTGGTCGGCGCCGGCTTGAGCGTAGCCGGATTGCCGTACTGGTTGGTTTTGGCCGCGCCCTGCGCGGACAATTGCGCAGGGAGGGTGACGAGGCCACAGACGGACGCAGCGAGGGAGAAGCGGGCGAGCCCGAAGGATCGCATGGTTGCTCCAGGGGAGAGATGAGGGAGGTCGGGACTACCTGAAGAATACGTGAGGCGAGCGCACAGCGTTCGCCCGATCGCGGCGGAGGCGGCGGGGCGGCCGACCGCGGGCCATATTGGGCGTCGACCCCTTCCCGGACATACGTATGCAGCTGTTCATCCCCATCCTTCTCTTGGCGGCGAGCACTCAGCTGAGTGCTGAGCTGAAGGCGCAGACACCGATTCCGCCCACGACCTACGAGTTACTGCGGGCGGAGCATGCGCGTGGCACGGACATGCGGGCCATTGACGCGGCGCTCTTGAGTGGGGATCCCGTGCGCCAGGCGCTCGCCGCGCGGGCCGTCGGGCGTTTTGAACAGAGCGCGTTCGAGTCCAAGGTGATCCCGCTGCTCACGACAAGGTCCGCGTCGGTGCGACGGGAGGCGGTGAACGCCCTCGGACAAATGCGCTCGCGCTACGACGTGGGCGCACTGCTCGCCGGCGAAATGGACGCGACCGTTCGCGCGGTGATTTATGAAACGCTCGGCCGCAATCCGAACAGCGCATCGACCACGGCCCAGAGACTCACCGATGGCTTGCGCGACAGCAGCCTGTCAGTTCGGTCGGGTGCCGCGCGAGGTCTCGAGTCCCTCGTGCGGCGCACCGCGCGCACGGCGGCGCCGAGCGCGGCGACGCTGCAGGCGATTCGCGAGGCCGTGAAGAGCAACGGCGCATCGGAGACGCGGCAGTTGTTGTTGCTGGCGCTGACCGCCGCGAACGATCGCGATTCCGCCACGGTCGCCGTAGCGCTGCGCGATACGAGCCCCGAGGTACGCCGGGTCGCCGTCGCCCTTGGCCGTACATGGGTGAACGACCCCGCGCCCATGGTGCGATGGCAGGCGCTCCGCGTGGCCGGTAGCTGCGCCCGCGCGGCCGCCCACGTGCGCGACGGCAGCGAGCATGTGGCGCTGCTGGCGATCGACCTGCTCGGTGATCAGCGGTGTACCGACGCAGAGGCGCTGGCTGCGCTTGACCGCGAAAGCAGCGCTGGCGCCGCATGGCGTCACCAAGCGCATGCCGCGGTATCATTGGCCAAGGTGGCACCGGCTCGTGCGGCCGCGGTGGTGTCTCGGTTGGCCGCGTCGAAGACGTGGCAGGCGCGCGTCTATGCCGCCAGCGCCGCCAAACTGCTAAAGGACAGCGCGACGCTACGCGCGTTGGCGGTGGACAAAGAGCCGAACGTGGCCATCGCCGCCATGACCACGCGCGAGCAGGCGATTCGGGCACTCACGAGCGACCATGCGGGCCTCGCACTCGCGGCGGCCACGCAGCTCAAGGGTGACAAAGATCTTGCGAGCGCCTTACCGCAGCTGCGTGCGGCGTTCGATCGTTTCACCGCGATGCAGCGTGTGAGCCTTCGCGATCCGCGTGCCGCGCTGCTGGAGCGCATCGGCGAGGTAGCCGACGCGCCGAGCACGATCTGGCTGCGCGAGCGGCTGAGCGATGCGGATCCGGCCATCGCCAGCGCGGCCGCCCAGTATCTCACCACGCTCACCGGCAGCTCGGTGGCACCGACCACCACGCGCTACGAACCCGCCACCTTTCCGACGGCCGCGCAGTTGGCCGGCCTCGACGGTGCGACCGCCACGATGCGACTACGAGGCATCGGCGATGTGGAACTGACGCTCCGCTTCGACGACGCGCCGATGGCCGTGCACACGTTCGTCTCGTTGGCCAGCGCCGGAAAGTTCAATGGCCTCACGTTCCATCGCATCGTGCCCAACTTCGTGATTCAGGGTGGCAGCCCCGGCGCGGACGAGTACGACCCCATCACCGACACCTTCATGCGCGATGAAGTCGGGCTGGCCCGCAACGCGCGAGGCAGCTTCGGCATCAGTACGCGTGGCCGCGATACCGGCGACGGGCAGATCTACGTGAACCTCGTGAACAACTTCCGACTCGATCACGATTACACGGTGTTCGCCCATGTCACGCGTGGCCTGGACCTGATCGATCGCGTACACGAAGGTGACGTGATCGAGTCGATTGTCGTGCGTCGTGCCTCCACCTCCGCCCCTCGCCGCCCATGATCATCATGCCTCTGCTGTCGCCGCTGCTGATCGTGGCGACGTTGGCCACGCCGGCAACCGTTCAGGTGGACAGCGCCGGACTTCGCGGCGCGCGTCAGCCGGCCGTATCCGCGAGTGGTGCGCTGGCTTTCGCCCACGACGGTCAACTGTATCTGCAACGTGCGCCCGGCGCGGCGGTGGTGCGCCTCACCAGCGGATCGGCGTGGCATCGGGATCCCGCCTGGACCGCCGATGGCAGCGCCATCGTGTACGCGTCGGATTCCGGCGGCAACTACGATCTGTGGCGTATGCCCGTGGGCACGAGCGGCGCCGCGGTGCGACTCACCACCAGCGCGGCGCATGAGATGGCGCCGAGTGTCGGCCCCGATGGTCGGATCGCC
>JBBARJ010000071.1:0-12469 GCA_040399825.1 Gemmatimonas sp. | reverse complement strand
TGCTGGCGATCCCGCTGGATCGAGTACGGTCGAACGGATACGCCTTTCAGATTGAGATGAGCTTCCGGGCCTGGAAACGCGGATTCCGCATCGCGGAGATTCCGATCGTGTTTCACGATCGCACGGAAGGCGAGTCGAAAATGTCCAAACGGATCGTGCGTGAGGCGATCTGGATGGTATGGCGGCTTCGATGGTGGGCGATCACGGGGAACGCCTGATGTCGGCACGCTCGCCACTGCACGGGATCCCGTTCACCAAGATGACGGGATCCGGCAATGACTTCGTGTTTTTCGACGGCCGTCATGTGTCGCTCGAGCGTGTGACATCACTTGAGACTATCAAGTCTATCTGTAATAGGCACAATGGCATAGGCGCCGACGGGATAGTCATTCTCGAACCGGCGTCCCCCACGGCGGACGTACGAATCCACTACTTCAACAGCGACGGAACGCCGGCCGATCTGTGCGGGAACGCCACGCTGTGCTCAACGGCCATGTCCGCGATGCTTGGCTTGGCCACGGAGTCTGGGATGACGCTGACAACGCCGGCCGGGCTCATCGCCAGTCGAATTACGGCAGGACTTCCGGAGATCGACCTCCAGCCGGTCACGGCGATTCGGGATGACATGCCGATCGATCTGGTGCCCGGGGAGCAGCGCATTGGCTTCGCCGTGGCTGGCATTCCGCACGTGGTGGTCCTCTGCGCGGACGCCGATCAAGTCGATGTTGAAGGTCGCGGGCCGCTCCTGCGGCGGCATGAAGCCTCTGGGCCTGCCGGCGCGAATGTGAACTGGGTGTCTCCGCTGCCAGGCGGCCACTGGCGGTATCGCACCTTCGAACGCGGCGTGGAAGGCGAGACCCTCGCGTGTGGGACCGGAGCCGTTGCAACGGCCGTACTCCTGACCAGCTGGGGACTCGCCTCGACGTCGACCGTCACGATCCGGACGAGCTCCGGGCGAGACCTCGACGTGCGCTTATCGGCGACCACCGTGTCGGCATCTGGCTACCGGCCCACACTGCGCGGCGAGGGTCGCGTGGTATTCCATGGTGTGATCGAGTCGATCTGAACGGACTCGCCGCGTGAGCAGTATGCGGCCACGAGCGACCCCACGACATGGCCTTCCGAGACCGATTGCGGTCCACATCACACAATTCATGTGGGAAGGTGGACAGCCTTATGGTTCGTGACGCCGGGACTCAAATTCGGCAGACCATGAGCTCTCTAATGCGTTACCGGCAAACGGTTTAGAGAGTTTAAAACCGCCAAGCGCGCACTTTCCACAGATGTTTTCCCACAGTTATCCACCAATATTAGTTTACATAACATGTATTATGCGCATTCAAATCTGCCACACTTTCCCACAGAATGCTGCGATACAGCCGTGTTGAAGTTCCGTTACTGTCGACTTCGCCGACCGCCCCCCCCACAACAAAACGGCGGCCCGGAACACGTCCGGACCGCCGCAGCACCAGATCTCACAAATCGTCACAACAGCGACTCACCCACAACGCCTCAGTTCTTTCCGGCTCCAGCCAGCTCGCCCAGGCGAACGTTGGCTTCCTGCGCTGACGGACCGTCAGACTTGACCAGCTCTTCCCAGATCGTCCGCGCTTCCGCGTTTTTGCCGGCTGCCATTAGGCTCCGCGCTTCAAACGCCTTGTAGCTGTTCTTGTCGTTCTCGAACTTGGCAGCCGACGAGGCCTTGCCGTAGTGCACGGCCGCCTCCGCAAGCTTCCCCTGAAGCTCGTAGCCGACCGCGATCATCGACTCCATCGACGCTTTGAAGTCCGCACTCGCGCCGCCCACCGCCTTCTCGAGCGAGGCGATACCTTCGGCGTACTTTTTCTGGTCGAAGAGCGCCTGAGCAAGCAGCAACGCGGCCTGCTGGCCGGACGCCGTACCCGAGTAGCTCGTGGCAACCTTCTCGAGCGCCTTCGTGGCCTCATCAAGCCTGCCTTGACCCATTGGAGCCTGAGCGGCGTACAGCGCGGTGGACGCCTTCGCGTTCTGACTCGTCGAGTAGCTGCGGTAGCCGAAGATCGCCAGCGCGGCAACGGCAACGCCGCCCACCGCCATGCCGATCGGACGGCTGTTCGACTGGAGCCAATCACCGAGCTTCTCCATCGGATCGTCGGAGAGGCTCGAGGAGGACGACGCGGAACGGGACGACTGGGCCATGCGGAAGACCAGCGATGAGGGGCAAAGACGGGGGCGTCCAACACCCGGACACCCATTCCAGAAGGGTGTGCACGGAGCGGAGCGAGATAGCCTTTAAACATACTGCCGAACGCCCCCGGAGTGTATGGGGGCGGTCGTATTGACATCAAGAATGATGTCCCCGGCAGGGATCGAACCTGCGGCCTGAAGTTTAGGAAACTTCCGCTCTATCCAACTGAGCTACGGGGACAGGACCGCGCACACGCTCCGGAGCTCGGTCGAAGCCGAATCTCGTCAATTCGTGCGCGGCACTCAAGGCTGCGCAGGCGTTCTCGCGTCAGATCGTGACGACGGCGTGGACAGCGCGCTCCGACAATCGCGTGCGCCCCTCGAGAAAGCCGAGCTCAAGGAGCACCGAAACGCCGACCACCGCCCCCCCGAGCCGTTCGACCAGACGGCACGTCGCCGCGGCGGTTCCGCCGGTCGCGAGGACATCGTCGACCACCAGAACACGGGCACCCGCCCCAACGGCATCCGTGTGCATTTCAAGCACGTCGCTCCGGTACTCCAGCGCGTACGACTCGCGCTCCGTCTGCCACGGCAACTTGCCGGGCTTGCGCGCGGGTGCGAAGGGAACGCCGAGTTGCAGTGCCATCGGCATGCCGAACAAGAATCCTCGGCTCTCGACGCCGACGACATGAGTGACACCGAGACTCTGGGCGGGCGCAAGCATCGCGCTGATGACGTCGCGCATCAACACGGGGTCGGCGAGAACCGGGGTGATGTCCTTGAAGAGAATCCCCGGCGCGGGAAAGTCCGGGACGTCCCGAAGCGTGGCCGACAGGCGGTCGAGGAGGCTGGAAGTCATACGAGTGAAGGTAGCGCAACCAGCTCGCTATCGCTCAATCAGGAACGGCGATGGAAGCCCCGCCGCGTCGACACTGGTGAGCTCTCGTCGGATCACGTCGCTCACCATCGCGTGGCGCGGTCCAACCTTGAGCAGACGCTCCAGCGCGTCCAACGCCGTTGCGTCGCCTGACGCAACGAGGACGACAGCGCCATCGGGTTCGTTGCGGACCCATCCAGTGATCGCGAGCGCGCGCGCCTGCTCGCGCACGTACCACCGGAAGCCAACCCCCTGCACTTCCCCCTCGACCCGATAGCGGCGAACCGCCACTGCCATTACCGACGAACGCCGAGGAGGGCAGCCAACGCCGCGGCCAGGGCGGCGGCGTCACCAAGGCGGGGCTCATAGCCCGCCAACGAGATGTCGCCATCGCGCACGCGGCGGGCGAGCACCTCGAGCGCCCGAGCAGCCGCCTCCGCGTCTTCATTACCCGATCGACGCGCCCGATCGGCCCACGGTTCGATCGAGTGGCTCGCCCCGAGCGCAGCCCCCCGGTCGGCGCCGGAGGTACCCGCTTCGTGCAGCGGCATAATGTCGATCATGTCCTCGTCAGCCCACGCCGAGAGCGGCTCCGAGGTTGCCAACTCGTTCAACGGCTGGGCGGCCTTGCCGGAGTCACCGGCGATGCGTCCGCTCTCTCGCAGTTCGTCGGCCAACGCCCGCATCTGGTCGGCCGCCTCGGTAAGGGCCCATGCGTCCGAGGCGGTTGCGACCTCCTCACCTGCGGCGATCGTTGGCCATCCGGCCGCGCGACCCGCTTCGCCGACAATCGCCTCCGGCGAGGGAGGAGTGAATAACGCCATCGGCTCGTCGACCGCCGGAGTCGCCATCGCCGGCGTCGTCGTAAGAAAGGCATCGATCCAGGGAAGCCTCGAATCCTCCCGTTCGATATCATCCTGCGCCGGCGATCCAAGCGGCGTGAAGTACGCCGGTGTTGGGTACGACGGTGGCATCTGCGTCGCCAGCACTGCCTCGACGGCAAGCGGTGTCACCGATCGCGTCGTGACCGCCCGTACCGATTCGACCGCGGGCGTCCCGCGCCACGGCGCCGGCACGTACGGACCGACCTGACCACGCGCCGAATGTCGCGCGTGGGCAACCGGCGCGTTGCCCGCGGGCGGGAACGCATACGGTGCGGCGGTCAAACGCCGGTCAGCGCCAGTGGATGGAGTCGAGGGAATTGAGGACATAGCGTGGTCAGGCCGTGAGTGCCGAAGATGCGCTGTAGAGCGATCACGCGCAGTCGCACGTTCTCGCCGGGTCCATCAGGCCGGCCAACCACCGGCCCCAATTAAGGGGACGAAGCGGACCGGAACGATGTCACGGCCTTCCAGCTGTCCGTTCCGCTTGACGAACAGCGTCAGCATCTGTTCATCCCGGTCGCCGATCGGAATCAGCATGCGCCCCCCCTCGGCCAACTGCTCCTCCAACGCGGGCGGTACGTGGGGCGCGCCCGCGCTGACCACGATCCCGTCATACGGACCATACTCGCGCCATCCGAGCGTGCCATCACCGAGCAAGAGGGAAACGTTACGTACGTTGGCCTGCTGCAACAACGGACGCGCTTTGTCGAGCAGCGCAGCATAGCGCTCAATCGAGAAGATCTGGGCAGCCAGCTCCGCCAGCAACGCGGTCTGGTACGCGGAGCCCGTGCCGATTTCGAGCACCTTCTCCTTGCCCGTCAGCATCAGCTGTTCGAGCGCACGGGCATGCACGTACGGTTGCGAGATCGTCTGTCCGCTGCCGATCGGCAACGCAGAATCCTCGTAGGCACGATGGCGCACCGTGGGCGGAACGAACAGATGCCGGGGCACCTGATCGATGGCGCGCAACACCGCGAGATCGCGGATCCCCTTATCCTGGAGCGCCTCGACGAGACGTCGGCGCGCGCCACGGAACTCCGGCTCTACAGAGGACGCCACCAATCCGCCGCCGTATCGAGCACATCGCGGTGCGTGAGGTCCAGGTGCAACGGGGTCACCGAGATGTAGCCGTCGTGCACGGCGCGGAAGTCGGAATCATCCGGGCCGCTCCACTCGACGCTGCCGCCACCGATCCACAGAATCTCACGTCCCCACGGGTCCTTCATCTTCGTGATCGAATCGCTGAAGACGCGACGGCCGAGCCGAGTCAGGCGGACGCCTTTGATCTGGTCACCCGCCACATTGGGCAGGTTCACGTTCAGCAGCGTTTCGCGCGGAAACGACGTGAGGGACATCAGATGCTTCAGCAGGTCGCGCAGCACATCGACCTGCGTCTCGAGCAGGGCATCCGCGCGCAACAGGCTGCCGGCGAACGAGACCGCGATGGACGGGATGCCGAGGGCAAGTCCTTCCATCGCGGCCGCCACCGTACCGCTGTAGAGCACGTCTTCGCCCATATTCGGTCCGTGGTTGATTCCGCTGATCACGTAATCCGGGCGCGCTTCAAGCAGCGCCTCACACGCGAGCATGACGCAGTCGGTCGGCGTACCGTCCACTTGCCAACGGCGCGCACCCAGCTGCACGGGGCGCAACGGATGATGCAGCGTGAGCGAATGGCTGGTCGCGCTCTGTTCACGATCAGGGGCCACGACACTGAGCTCGCCGAGCGGCCCACAGGCCTGCTCGAGCACGCCCAATCCCTTGGCGAGAATGCCATCGTCGTTACTGAGAAGAATGCGCATCGGATCGGGTGAAGTACGAGGAGCGAGGGGTGCGCCGTGGGCGGCTTATCGGGAACGCGGGGCCGGTCGGTCGTCGAGTATCGCCTGCAACTCCGCCAGATCGCGCTCGAGACTCTCGAGCGCTTCCACTTCCAGCGCCGCACGGGCCGCCGGTCGAAGCGAGCCGCCTTTGCGATGCTCATCCAGTTTCTGACGTGCGCCGTCAATCGTGTACTTCTCAGTGTACAGCAAGTGCTTCACGAGGAGAATCAGCTCGACCTCGCGACGCGCGTAGACGCGGTTGCCGCTCCGATTCTTGGCGGGATTGAGGAGTTTGAACTGGCTCTCCCAATAACGCAGGACATGCGGCTTGAGATCGGTGAGTGAACAGACCTCACCAATGGAGTAAAACTCCTGGATCGGCTCGCCGCGCGGCGCGACCACGTCAGTCGCGCTCCGCGCGCAGTTCGCGCGCCATCAGCTCGGTAACGGCTTCGCGCGGGGCCTGCCCTTCAAACAAAATGCGATAGGTCGCGTCAATGATCGGCATCTCGACGCCGGCACGGTCGGCAAGTGCTTTCGCGCTTTGCGCGTTCAGCACCCCCTCCGCAACGCTGTCCTTACCGGCCAGCGCGTCGGCAAGCGACTGCCCCTGCCCGATCGCCACGCCGAGGGCCCGATTGCGGGAGAGTGCACCGGTGCATGTCAGCACGAGATCGCCGAGACCTGCCAGGCCGGCAAACGTCTCCGCCCGCGCACCGAGTGACACGCCAAGGCGCGTCATTTCCGCCAACCCGCGCGTCATCAGCGCCGCGCGCGGGTTGTAGCCGAGTCCGAGGCCGTCGAGAATGCCCGTCGCCACCGCCATCACGTTCTTGAGCGCACCGCCGAGTTCCACACCGACGACGTCGTCACTCGTGTACACGCGGAACGCGGCGGCACTCATGGCGCCCTGCACCAACTTCGCGGCGTCATGCGAGGAACTCGCCGCGACGACGGCGGTGGGTTGTCCCTGCGCGACTTCAGCCGCGAAGCTCGGACCGCTCACGGCCACGACCTCATGACCGAGCGCTTCCTGCGCGACGACATCCGTCATCAAAGCCAACGTCTCGCGTTCGATGCCCTTGGTGGCGACCGACAATACGGCGTCAGGCGCGATCGAGCCGGCACACGACGAAACCACCGTACGCAGGACGTGCGACGGCGCGGCGTACACGACCAGACCGGCGCCGTGAAGTGCCAGCGCCATGTCGCTACTGGCGGTGAGGCCCGGCGCCAGCGTGAAACCAGGCAGAAACCGCGGATTCTCGTGCCGGGCGTTGACCGCCTCGACCACGTCTTCCTCGCGCGCCCACAGCGTCACGCGGTGGCCGTTGCGCCTGAGGCGATCGGCGATCGCCGTCCCCCAAGCACCAGCACCAATCACGGCGCACGCCAGCGCACGGTCCGTCACGCGCGACCTCCAGTGGTAGACGATGAGGTCCGCCCGACGCGACGTTCCTCGCCGCGGCGTAGCCGACCGATGTTCTCGCGGTGCGTCCAGAACACAAATACGCCGACAGCCGCGCTCACCAACACCAACGGTGTGACGGCGCCCTGCTGGAGCAACAACGCGACGGGCAGCACGACCGCACCGACGAGGGAGCCCAAGGAGACGTAGCGAGTCATGGCCACCACAATCACGAAACCGATGATGGCGCAAAGCGCCGGAACGGGGGCCAAGGCGACGAACACACCACTCGCGGTGGCGACCCCTTTGCCTCCGCCTTTTCCCATCAGGAACACGGGGCGCACGTGACCGAGTATGGCGAGCAGACCGAACACCACCCCCCATGGCCACCCCGCGGCCATACCGATGGCGCCGGGTAGCCACAACACCGGGAGGGCGCCCTTGAGGCCATCCACCACGTACACCAAGAGCCCCCATTTCCACCCGAGCGTCCGAAAAACATTCGTGGCGCCAAGGTTGCCAGATCCAACCGTCCGCAGGTCGACGCCGTTGGCCTTTCCCACAAGGTACGCCGTGGGAAAGGAGCCGATGACGTACGCGGCAAGCAACGCCGCGGCCTGGGCAATCATGGGACTCACGACTCGCGCTTGCTCCGCATGATGATCCGCATCGGCGAACCGGTGAATCCCCACTTCTCACGCAGCTGATTGTGAATGAAGCGGATGTAGTTCTCCGGGATCAACTCCGGATGGTTGCCGAAGAACGCGAACGTCGGCGGCGAGGTCTCCACCTGCGTGGCGTAGTTCAACTTCACTTCGCGTCCCGCGGCCTGCGGTGGCTGTAGTCGCGCGATGATCTCCTGCAGCGCATCGTTCACCTGCGATGTGGAAATGCGGCGCTTGCGCTGCTCCTGCACCTCGAGCGCCATGTCGAGCACCTTGTTCACGCGCTGACCCGTCAGGGCCGACGTGAACAGGAACGGCACGAAACCGAGATACGGCACCTTCTCGACGGCGTCCTTTCGGAACTTGGCCGAGCTCTTGTCGGTCTTGTCGGCATACAGGTCCCACTTATTGATCACCATGATCAGACCACGCCCGGCTTCCCACGCCAGCGTCGCGATCTTGAGATCCTGATTCTGCAAGCCTTCCGTGGCGTCGACCATCAGAATGCACACATCCGACGAGTCGATGGCGCGACGGGTACGCAGCGCCGAGTAGAACTCAATGCCGTCATCGATCTTCGACTGACGCCGCAAGCCGGCCGTATCGACGAAGATGATCTCTTGATCGTGATACCGCATCGGGGCGTCGATCGAATCGCGCGTGGTGCCCGATTCGTCGTTCACCACCAGACGCTCCTCACCGAGCAGCTTGTTGACAAACGACGACTTGCCCACGTTCGGCCGACCGATCACGGCAATGCGCACCGCTTCCGACGGGACTTCGTCCGTTTCCGGAATGGCGGCCACGACGGCGTCGAGCAGGTCGCCCGAGCCTTTGCCGTTGGCGGCCGACACGGGATACACGTCGGTCACACCAAGGCGATAAAAATCGTAGAAGTCGGCGCTGTTGGGATCGTCGACCTTGTTGGCGACGAGGACCCACGGCTTCTTGGCATGGCGCAGGATGTCGACCAGGCGGGCGTCACTGGGGTGCACGCCGACCTTCGCATCCACCACGAGCATGAGGAGATCGGCTTCGTCGATCGCCTGCATGACCTGCTTGCGGATGGCGACGTCCATGGGCTCGTTCGAGTCTTCGACGAGACCGCCGGTGTCGACGAGCCAGAAGTGGTGGCCAGCCCAATCGGCTTGGCCGAAATGGCGGTCGCGGGTAGTACCCGCTTCCTCGCTGACGATCGCCGACGCTTCGCCGATGATACGATTGAACAGATGGGACTTCCCGACATTGGGACGTCCGACGATGGCTATGACTGGAAGACTCATGCGGCTGGTTGGAACGCCGCGTCACCTTCCGGGACCAGCGCGTCTATGAAATCGTACGAAGGATATACCGGCATCGGCAGTGATTCTCGCACCGCGACGAACGACTCTTCGTCGAGGAAGAGTCCATCGTCATTGATGCATTCGGCGGGAATGAGCGCGAGATCGAGGTCATGCCGATCCGACAGCGCCTTGCGAATGTCGGCGCCCACCAACAGGCCGGCCGTGGTCGTGGTCGGACCGAACAAGGAGTTCTCCATCGTGATGAGCGAGAACTCGGCGCCGGTGGCTTCACGCAGCAGGTCGAGCAATTCGGGCATCAGCGGCGTCATGGAGACACCGGTCACGATCCCAATCTTCTTGCCGTCGAGACGCGGCAATTGCGACAACCCCTCGCGCACGCGGGACCGCAGCGACGTGACGGCGCCGACGCCATTCTCGATTTGCGAGAAGTCGCCGTAATGCTCCATGCCGGGCAGCGGTTCATCGCACAGCAAATACAGTTCGTCGGAGCCGAAGACCCAGCGGTCGCCGCGTTCGGCGAGACCGCGCTCCGCCCACCGATGCACGGTGTCAAGCAAGAGGCGCGCGTTGACCGCATCCATCGACTTGCCGTTGTAGAGGTGCGAGAACTGGGTCACCCCAACCGGCACGAGGGCCACCGACATCACCGCATCCCCGAGGTTCCAGAGGTCGGTGAGTGACTGCTCGAGTACCTCTCCGTCATTCAGGCCGGGCACGATGACCATCTGCCCATGGAACTGAATGCCCCCCTCGGCCAGCCGCGTCAGCTGATCGACGATGTTGGGGACGCGAGGATTGTTCAGCAACACCTTCCGCGCCTCCCACGGCGTCGCATGCACCGACACGTAGAGCGGCGAGAGGCGATACTCGAGGATGCGCGCGATGTCCCGCTCCTTCACGTTCGACAACGTCGCGAAGTTGCCGTAGGCGAACGACAGCCGGTAGTCGTCGTCGCGGATGTACAGCCCCTTCCGAAGCCCCTTGGGGAGCCCTTCGATGAAGCAGAACTCGCACCGATTGGCGCACCGTCGGACCGTGGGTGGCGCGAGCTCCACACCCATCGGCTCGCCGCCTTCGCGCTCGATATCGTACTCGACTTCCGAACCGTCCGGCAGCCGGGCCGACACGAGGAACGCCTCATCGGCCGTCAGGAACTCCCAATCAAGGAAGTCTTCCAACGGCCGTTCATTTACGGCGAGGAGTTCAGTGCCCGGAACGATGCCGATCTCATCGGCAATACTTCCTGGCTGTACACGTGTGACGCGAACCATGACCCGGGACGAAAACGGGGGACGAGGCCCACAGGCCTTCCCCCGGATGACAAGGGGCGGCAACCGTAGCGCTGCCGCCCACTTGAGAAAACATACGAACTGTGAGGCCCGAAGTCAATTCAGAACATGGACTTACTTGAGGGGCGCATAGCGATATGCAACCGCTTTCGGCGCATCGAGCTTCACCGAGAAGGTGGTGTTTCCGCCCGCATCGACCGGTCCGATCGCCACATCCTTCGTGGCGACCACCGTGCCCGAGGCATCGAGCAGCTCGAGCTTCATCGTCCACGAGGCCGTCGCAATGCCTTCGTTATTGACGGTCCCCTGCACGGAATACGCGTTCGCCGACTTCTGCGCGAGCGTAATGTCGACTCGAGGATTGGTCTTGGTCTGCTTATCGAGGTAGAACAGCACCGAGTCGTTGGCCGTCTTCTTCTTGGCCGCGTCCGACTCGGCACGAGCCCGCAACTGCCAGAGTGCCGCGATCAAGCGGTAGCCCCGATCGAAATTAGGATCGACGTCAACCAAGCGCGTCACGACCGGCCCCATACGCTCCGCGTCCTTGAGCGTCAGAAGTACGTTCGCGTAGTTCAACAGCGCCACACGGTGGTAAGGATTCTTCTTGAGCCCATTCTCGAAGAGCTTGGCGGCATCCGGGTCGTGACCGGTCGCCGCCGCGTTCGACGCGGCCTCGAACAGCTGGTCGGCCGAAAACTTGTCTGGCGCATTCACCATGTCGACAAAAATCGCCGTGACGGCCGCGGTATCGCCCGACAGTCGAACGGCACGCCCCAGCGCCTGCGCTGCGTTCGCGTCACCCGGGGTGTCCTTGAGATACGACTCGAGTAGTGCGCGAGCCGACTTGATCTCGGCGTCCTTCGTGTCGCCGGCGGCTTCCGCCTCGGCACGGGTGAGCTTGATGACAGCCAGGTTGTAACGACTCTGCTGCTTGACCTTCGCGTACAGCGTATCAGATCCGGCCAGCGCGATCACCTTCTCCATGGCGATCATCGCACTGTCGGTCTTGTTCTGCTTCTGGTACACCGCCGACAAGACGTTCCATGGCCGCGGATCAGCCCCTGCCACCTGAAGCGACAGGTTCGCAAAGTACGACGCCGAATCATTCTGCTCGGCACCCATCGCCGCGATCGACTTGTTCAGGATCTCGCCGAAGAACTGCGCGCGATACGGACGCACTTTCTCCTTACACTGCGGCAGCATCGACTCGAGCGCCGTGGCCGCAGAATCGAGGGCGAGCAGCAGGTTTTGTGAGCCGGCCGGATTCTGCGTGAACCCAACGTCGCCTCGCTTCATCACGTAGCTGGCATTCTCGCGCTGGAGCCACTGCGCGTACGCGCGCACCAGCATCCACTGCCGACCCGCGTCGTTCTTGATCTTCGAGGGATCGTCGGTGAGGACTCGAATGGCATTCTGCAGGTGCTTGGGGACCTCGTCCGCGCGTCGGGAATTGGCCGCGGCGATGATGTACTGCTTCGCGCCATTCACCTGAAACGGGCTGCTGTCGTTGATCTCGCACGCGGCCTGCGCGGAGGACGCCATCGGCGCCCCGGCGCCAAGCACCGTCGCGCTCACCAACGCTGTCCACATCCGAACCTTCATCACTGCTCTCCTCGTAAGTGCCATGAGAAACGTGCTTACGCGCGATACGACGCGCCGCTGCCGGTATTGAACACCACCACCTCGGCATCGGCCGAGAGCGTGCCCGCCGTCACCGCATCGCGAAGGACAGACAGGGCGCAGCCACCCTCCGGCGCCGCGTCGATTCCAGTTGCCGTGGCGAGCCGCAGCGTCCAATCACGAATCGCCTCCTCGGTCGCGGTGCCAGCGATGCCGTTCGTCTCGCGGAGCACGCGAAGCAACAGTCGGTCGCCGAGCGGTGACGGCACGCGGAGGCCGCTGGCGTACGTCACGGGATCCACCCACGGAGTGGCCCGATCCTCGTTCGCCGCGAACGCTCGCGCGATCGGCGCACACCCTGCGGCCTGTGCAACCACATACCGCGGCTGCGTGGCACCGTCGGGGAGCCATCCGCCCGCCATCAGTTCGTTGA
>JBBARJ010000070.1:11394-12558 GCA_040399825.1 Gemmatimonas sp. | reverse complement strand
GGCAGCAGGTTCACCTGCACATCGGCCACATTCGCGCCGCTGCGCATGAAGTAATGGCGCACCAGGCCGTTGAAGTTGAACGGCGCCGACGTGCCGGCGTACACCTGCGTGCTCACCACTTCGGGCACCGTGCTCAGATACGCCGCGATGCGTGACGCCGCTTCGTTGGACGTTTCGAGCGTGGTGCCTTCGGGCAAGTCGAGCACGACCTGGAATTCACTCTTGTTGTCGAACGGCAGCATCTTCACCTGAACGGCCTTGAAGCCCACCAGGCTCACGCTCACCACCAGCAGCGCAATGATGCCCGCGTAGAAGGCGCGACGGCGACCCTGCTGCTCCATGAGCGGCACCATGATCATGCGATAAATCCGGTCCACCTGACCGCCTTCTTCAGGCGGGTGCTCCAGGCTCGCATGGCCCGCTGGCACCGATGCCGGCTTCACATGCCCCTTCAGCAGCCGGTACGCGAGATAGGGCGTGACGATGAAAGCCACGGCGAGCGAGGCCACCATCGCCACCGACGCGCCGATCGGAATCGGTCGCATGTAGGGGCCCATCATGCCGCTCACGAATGCCATCGGCAAAATGGCCGCGATCACGGTGAACGTGGCGAGGATCGTCGGGTTACCGACTTCATCCACGGCGTCGATCGCGGCCGTCTCCGCGTCACGATCTCCCATCGCCAGGTGGCGATAGATGTTCTCCACGACCACGATGGCGTCGTCCACCAGGATGCCGATCGAGAAGATCAGCGCGAACAACGTGATGCGGTTCAGCGTGTAGCCGAGCGCGTAGTACACGAACAGCGTGAGGGCGAGCGTGACGGGGACCGCCACCAACACCACCAGCGCTTCACGCCATCCCAGAAACAGCCAGATGAGCGCGGTCACGCTGAGCGTGGCGATGATCAGGTGCAGGATGAGTTCCTGTGCCTTCTCGCCGGCCGTCTCGCCGTAGTCGCGCGTTACCGACAGCTTGACACGGCCGGGAATGAGGCGGCCCTTGGCCTGATCCACCCGCTGCATCACGGCATGCGTGACAGCGGTCGCGTTGGCGCCCTTCCGCTTGGCCACGGCAATGGTGACGGCCGCTTCCGATGGGCCGCGGCCGTCGCGATGCGACACGTAGCTCGTGTGCTCGCCGAAGTCTTCGCGGACGTCGGCG
>JBBARJ010000070.1:10365-11384 GCA_040399825.1 Gemmatimonas sp. | reverse complement strand
TCGGCGACGTTGCGCAGGTACACCGCGCGCCCGCCACGCGACGACACGACCACGCTGCCGACATCGAGCGACGTGGACAGGGGGGCACCCACGTCGATACGCAGCACGCTGTCGCGCACCGTGATCTCGCCGGCGGCAAGGCGCGCGTTGGCGCCGCGCAAGGCCATCATCACGTCGCCCGGCGTCACCCCACTCGCCGCGAGGCGCGTGGGATCGACGGCCACGCGGATCTGCTTCGGGGCGCCGCCCGTCACGAACGTTTCCGCCACTTCGGGGACGGTACGGATTTCGTCTTCGAGATGCGCCGCGATCTCGCGCAGCGCGTTGGCGTCAACGCCCGTGCCGTGCAGGGTCAGCGCCAACACCGGCACATCGTCGATGGAGTGCGCCTTGATCACCGGCGGTAATGCACCGGCCGGTGCCTTGTCCATCGCGGCCGCCAACTTGGCCTGCACCTTGGTCACGCTGCGCTCCTGGTCTTCGCCGACCTTGAAGCGCACCGTCACCATGGCGTAGCCGTCGCCCGACATCGTGTACACATGATCGACACCCGGCAGCTCCATCATGCGCTGCTCGATGGGGCGCGCCAGCAGATTCTCGGCCTCCTGCGGCGACGCGCCCGGCATGGCCGAGATGACGTCGATCATGGGTACGGAGATTTGTGGCTCTTCCTCACGTGGGGTGGCGAGAATGCCAAGCACACCCACCGCCAGCGACGCCACCGTGACCAGGGGCGTGAGCTTCGAATTCAAGAACGCTTTCGCGATCCGGCCGGAAATGCCCAACGCGCGCGGTGTGCTCACTTGGCCGCCGGCGTTGATGACGGCACCACGATCGTCTCACCCACCTGCAAGCCGCTGCTGACCGCCGTGTGCGTGGCGGTCGAGACACCCAGGCGCACCCAGCGACGCTCGTCGCCGGCCGCCGTCCGCACGATCACGCCCGTCAGGTCGCCCTCGCGCACGATGGCGGCATTCGGTACCAGCAGCGCATGCTCACGTGCCACCGGAATGGAGACC
>JBBARJ010000070.1:0-10355 GCA_040399825.1 Gemmatimonas sp. | reverse complement strand
TAGCGGCACTGCCGCTGCGATAATCTCCGGCCCGATTGGCCACGGTCGCGTTCACGGTGAACAGGTTGCCGGCACCGGCCGGCACCACGCCCTCGATCACGGCCGATACCGGCGCGCCGTCGATGGTGGCGGCGAGTGTCTGGCCGCGCTTGAGCGATCGCACCGCATCACCCGCGGCGCTGACACTGATGCGCAACGTCGAACCGTCCTGCACCGTGATGAGCGGCGCGCCGGGCGCGGCGAACGCGCCGGGATCGACCGCGCGGAAGGTGACGACGCCGCTAAACGGCGCGGTCACGGTGGCATAGCTCCGCATGGCGTCGAGCTCACCCGACGCGGCCTGCGCCGCCCGCAATCCCGCTTCCGCGCGCGCCAGTTGAGTCTCCACACCATCGAGCTGCGCACGGGTCGCCGCACTGTCGGCGTACAGGGCGCGAATCCGCGCGGCCTGCGTGGCCGCCTCACGCTGCATCGCCTGCGCGTCAGCGATCGAGGCCCCGACCTGTACCGACTTGGCCGTGAGATCGCGCGCGTCGATACGCAGCAGGGTCTGACCCGCTCGCACCACATCGCCCTCGTGCACCAGTACCGCGGTGACGGTACCCATCAGCTTGGTGCTCAGCGTGGCCTGCTGCATCGGCTCGGCTACACCTGAGGCCGCGATGGTCGCGTCGATGACGGTGTCGCGGACGACCACTGCCGTACCCGCGACCGCTGTGGCGACGGGCGTCGAGCCCGATGTCGCGTGCTCGTCGTTCCCGCCCGAACAGGCGGTGAGGGATAGACCGGCAATGGCGGCGATTGCCACCGTGGAAAACAGCGTTGTGGTCGACGTCATTGTACGTGCTCCCTGATATCGGTTCGGACGCATCAGCGCGCCGTCATGGTGGAAGAGTCGAGTGCCGTCAGAGCGGCCGGGTCGCCACCGGAGGCGCGACGCCAGGTAGCGATGGCGTCGATCACGGCGTAGCGCGCGGCGGCATGTCCGAGCGAGGCGCCCGTCGCCGCCGACTCGGCCGCCAGCAGTTCGGCGATGGTAGCCAGTCCACCGTCGTAGCGCTTCTGCACCAAGCGGTGCGCTTCGCGACTCTGGTCGGCCCCATCGCGGGCCAGCGTAAGTCGCTGCAAGGACAACGTGAGGCGCCGTGCGGCGTCGTCACGCTCCAGCTGGCTTTGCGCGCGGGCGGCATCGAGGCCGGCGCGCGCGGCGTTGGCGCGGGCGGTGGTGGCCGCGACGTCCGCCAACTCAGCGTTGCCGCCGAACAGCGACCACGAGGCCATGACGCCCACGGTCCAGTTCTTCTGACCCGCATACAGCGTGCGCGGGTCGTTCCAGTCGTACCGCGCGAAGCCATTCACGCGCGGGAGCAACGTGCTGGCGGCGCGGCGACGGTCCGCACCAGCGGCCGTCACACCGGCCTGCGCCGCGCGTACATCATCGCGAGGTTCTGCGCTGGTGGCCGTGGCACCGGCCGCCGCGCTGTCGTGCGCCGCGAGCGCGATGACCGCCGCGTCATCGGGCAGGGCAGCGGGCAGCGTGGGCGGCTCGGCCCCCGTGCGCCCCAGCAGCAGGGCCAACTGCTGTCGCGCGGTGAGCGCGTCGCTGCGGGCACTGAGGAGCTGCGCCGCCACGTCCGACGCGCGAACACTCGCCTGCAGCGCGTCGGCCTTGGTGACCAGCCCCTGCGCCACCATGGCGCGGACCTGACGCACGCCGGCGTCGGCGGCCAGCTGCGCCTGCGCGAGTACGCCGGCCTTGGCTTCGGCCAGAATAGCCCCATAGTAGGCGCGAACCACGTCGGCGCGGGTCGAGACCGCCGACCACTCGCCGGCCGCCGTGCTGGCGTCGGCGGCGGCTCGCGCGGCGCGCAGGCCCAGCCAGGCATCACCGTTCATGAGCGGGACGTCGAGCACCAACCCACCCTGCGCATTGGTGACCGCGCTGGGGTCGTTGAGCGTGGCGGGTGCGAAGGCCGCTGGCGTGACCAGTCGCTGACGCAACGTGGTCCCGAAGGCTCCGATGGGGTCGGTCGTGCGGATCACACCGGCCTCAACGCGCGCCGAGGGAAGAATGCCCTTGAGCGGCAGGCGGGCGCGGGCCCGGTCGCCGGCCGTGGTCGCGGCGGCGATCCGGTTGCCGAAGGCGTGTTGGTCGGCCTCGCGCATCGCGTCGGCGAGCGAGAGCGGGCCCGACTGGGCCCCCGCTGGCGAGGCCGACAGAACGGCAAACAGCGCGGCCGCCACCAGCCCGCTCGGAGCATGTGTTGAGTTTCTCATATGCAGATATACATAAATGTGTATATCATAAAGAGCAAGAGGGGGTTGCCTGACAGGCGGCCGCCCAGGCCCGGCACGGATCGGGGCCCTGAGGGCGGACCAGCTCGCGCTCTATCGTGCGCTGGCGTCGTGGGCGGTATGTTCCGCCATCGTCCCGTCCGGTGGTGTGTTCACGGCATCGGGCCGTGGTGACCGCGCTCTCCCTGTACTCCCTCCGAGATCGATCATGCGGCGTTCCCTCGCGATTGCGCTGTCGGCGCTGTGCGCCTTGCCGCTGCTGGTCGCCGCGCCCCTCGCGGCCCAGGAGCACGTCCACACGCCCGGTATGACCCATCCAACGGCGGCACCGCTGCCGACGCAGGGTGGTCAGGCGGCCTTTGCCGCGCTCGCCGAGATCGTGGCTCTGCTGCAGGCCGACCCGAGTACCGATTGGTCGAAGGTCAACCTCGAGCGGCTCCGGTTGCATCTCGTGGACATGGATCTGGTGACCGTGCGCAGTCGCGTCGTCGCGACCCGCGTCGCCGGTGGCGCGCAGTTCGTGGTGCGGGGCACCGGTGAGACGATTGCCGCGATCAAGCGGATGACGGCAGCGCACGTCACCATGCTCAAGAACGGTGGCGGGCCGCGCGTGGTGCGCACGGAACTCCCCACGGGCGTGCGGCTGATCGTCACCGCTGCCGGTCCGTCCGATACCGCCGCCATCGCGAAGCTCCGTGGACTCGGCTTTATCGGGCTGATGGTCAGCGGCGATCACCACCCGGCACACCACATGGCGCTCGCCCGCGGCGAGGCGATGGCCGACCACGGACACTGACGCAACCGGGCCGCTCGCGCGTGCGGGTCGGACCCGGCAACGAGCGGTGGTGCCGCAGCGTACTTTCCTCTGTCGACGGCCGTTCGGTCCGTCCGCTTTCCCCGTCTCACTCCGCCATGCCTCACCTGTTCACACGCTCCGCTGCCCACGCCGTGGCCACCCTCGCCATCGGCGTCGCGTCGGCCCTCCCCTCGATGGTGTCGGGGCAGGCGCCCTCCGCGTCCCCGTCGCTCGCCGACTCGCTGCTCGTTCGTCCACTGGCGTTCCGCGCGATCGGTCCAGCCTCGATGAGCGGTCGCATTGCCGACATCTCGGTCGTGGAAGGACCGCGTACGCTGCGCGGCGGGCGACTCGGCACATCCATGTACGTGGCCGTGGCGACTGGCGGCGTCTGGAAGACCACGAACGGTGGTCTCGCCTGGACGCCGGTGTCCGATTCCATCGGAGTCGGCTCGATCGGTGCGGTGGCCGCCGCCCCGTCGAACGGCGACGTGGTGTGGGTCGGCAGCGGCGAGGCGAACAACATGCGCAGCTCCTCGTGGGGCGTGGGCGTGTTCAAGTCCACCGACGGCGGCAAGACGTGGTCGAAGCCGATGCTGCCCAAGTCGCAACACATTGGCCGCATCGTGATCGACCCGCGCGATCCCGACATCGTATACGTGGCTGCCATGGGACCGCTCTGGGCGCCGGGTGGCGAACGCGGGCTCTTCAAAACGGTCGATGGTGGCAAGACGTGGACGAACACCAAGTCGATTTCCGCGCAGACGGGCTTCACCGAACTCGTGATGGATCCGGCCAACCCCGACGTGCTCTACGCGGCATCGCTGCAGCGTGAGCGTCGGGAGTATGGGTTCCTCCCCGGCGGCACCGAGAGTGCCATCTGGAAGACCACCGACGGCGCGAAGACGTGGACCAAGCTCGCGGGCGGTCTGCCCACCGGTGAGATCGGGCGTATTGGTCTCACGGTGTGCCGCTCGCGCCCCAGCACGGTGTATGCCTCGGTGCACGCGAAGGCGGCCGCCAATGGCTTCTATCGCAGCGACGACGCCGGCAGCACCTGGAAGCTGGTGAACGGCAGCAACGGCACGGCATGGTACTACAGTCAGGTACGCTGCGATCCGACCGACGCCGAGCACGTGTATCGCCTGAACGCGAACTCGCAGGAGTCGTACGACGGCGGCAAGACGTGGATCGGCTTTGCCGGCGGCGGTGGCGTGCACGGTGATGCGCATGCGCTCTGGATCAATCCGGAAGATCGCGAACACATCGTGCTGGGTAACGATGGCGGCGTGGATATCTCCTACGATCGCGGCCGTACCTGGTACAACGTGGAAAACATCGTCGGCGCGCAGTTCTACGCCATCGCGGTGGACAACGCCAAGCCGTTCTACAACGTGTACGGCGGCCTCCAGGACAACCAGACGTGGGGCGGCCCGAGCCGCACGCGCAACGCGTTCGGTCCGTCGAACGCCGACTGGTATCGCATGGCAGGCGGCGACGGCTTCTACAACGTGCCGGATCCGCTCGACCACAACATTGCCTACGCCGAGTCGCAGAACGGCGGCGTGGTGCGCTACGACGCGCGCACGGGACAGACCAAGAGCATCAAGCCGTATCCGAAGAACGGCGAGCGGCATCGCTGGAATTGGAGCGCGCCGATCGTGCCGTCACAGCACACCGGCCGCACGCTGTACATCGCGGCGAACTATCTGTTCAAGAGCGCCGATCGCGGTGACTCGTGGACCACGATCAGCCCCGATCTCACGCGCAACGTCGATCGCGACAGCCTCCCCATGCGCGGCGCAATTCCGTCGCGCGACGTGTTGGGGCTGCACGAAGGCACGGCCGAGTTCAGCAACATCTCCACGGTGTCCGAGTCGCCGCGCCGCGCCGGTCTGCTGGCCGTCGGCACCGACGACGGGCTCATTCAGGTCACGCAGAACGACGGCAAGTCGTGGACGAAGACGGCCAGCTTCCCCGGCGTCCCCGACACCACGTTCGTGAGCCGCGTGCAGTTCTCGGCGCACACCGAAGGCACGCTGTATGCCACCTTCGATGGCCATCGCAGCAACGACTTCAAGCCGTATGTCATGCGCAGCACCGACTACGGTCGCACGTGGACGTCGATTGCCGGTGACCTCCCCGACGGTGGCGCGGTGCAGGTGATCCGCGAGCATTTCCGTCAGCCCAACCTGCTGTTCGTCGGTACCGAGTTCGGCGCGTTCTTCACCGTGGACAACGGCGTGCACTGGACCCAGCTCAAGAGCGGCATTCCGGGTGTGCCGGTGTGGGATATGCAGATCCAGTCGGACTGGAACGACCTCGTGCTCGGCACGCACGGCCGTGGGGTGTATATCCTCGATGATCTCGGACCGTTGGAGCAGCTCGCGGCGGCCAAGCGGGCCGAGGTGGCGTACCTGTTCCCGGCGCGTAATGAAATCGCGATGACGCTCAACAACAGCCGTAACTCGGGAATGGGCTCGACGGGTTACACCGGACAGAATCCCGACAACGGCGTGCGGCTGGCGTATCTGATCAACACGATCACCGCCGACGACAACGCCAAGCTCGAGATCATCGATGGTGGCGGACGGATCGTGCGTGAACTGCCGGTGCCGCGCCGTAGCGGCCTGTTCCGTCCGGTGTGGGACATGCGGGTGGGCGCGCCGCTCACGGCCGCGGTGGATACCAACGTGGCGGCCGGTCGTGCACCCGCCGGCGGTGGGGGCGGTGGCTTTGGCGGCGGGTTCGGCGGCTTCGGGCGCGGTGGCACGCCCAGCTACACCGCGGCGCCCGGCAACTACACCGTGCGCCTTACCATCACGCCGAAGAGCGGCGCGCGTACGGTGCTCACCCAGCGCTTCGCGCTTTTGCGCGACACCGAACAGGCGATGTCCGAGGGTGAACTCAAGGCGCTCGACGCGTTCCGGTTCAAGGTCGTGCAGTTCCAGAAGTCCATCACCGCGCAGCAGACTCGCGGCGACAGTGTGGTGGCGCGCTTTGCGGAGATGAAGAAGGCCGCCGATGCGAATGCCGCGAAGCTGACGCCCGAGCTCAAGCAGAACCTGGCCGCGATCGACAAGGAGCTCGCGAGCTACGTGAAGGAAGTCGGTCAGGCAGCGGCATCACGGCCGCGCGGAGCGGGTGGTCCGCCGGCTGGTGGCGACGATGACGTGGGGGCATCGGGGCAGTCCGACGGATCGTTCACCGGACGCGCGGGAATGCTGAACAGCGCGCTCAACAGCAGCTTCCCGGTGTCGGCCGCGCAGCAGTCGCAGTTGCAGAGCCTCACGCGCGAACTCGCGCAGTTCGGCGCGCGCGTGGCGTCGGTGAAGACGGACCGGTTGCCGGCGCTGCTCAAGTCGCTGCAGGTGGCGGGTATAACCGTGCCCGACGCACCTGCGCGCGGTCAGTAATTCGCGGGCGTTGTTTTACCGAAAGATGGGCAAGGGCGGGGCCGCTTTCGGCTCCGCCTTTTGCCAATCCCGCCCCAGCAACGCAGCGATGGTGGCGGCCACCTGCGCCTGCTGTACCGGCGTTTGCGCGCGGACGCCAAGCGCCGGCGTGTCGGGGCCGATTACCGCCGTCCAGATGAATTCGGCGCCGGCGACGTCCTCCCCATGATCCGGCCAGTCGCGTCCCCATCCGCGGCCGTGGTCGGTGGATACGATCATCGTGGTCTTGCCACGCGTGCGCGGATCGGCCTGCGCGCGCGCCCAGAGTTGCGCGAGGTGTGCATCCATCTGCTGCCCCGAGGGCAAATACAGGTCATACCGGCCCATGTGCGCCCATTCGTCGGTTTCGCCATACCCCACGAAGAGCACGCGCGGATCGTGCGTGCCCAGATAGTCGAGCAGTGACTGCTGCATCAGGGCGTCGGGCGCCACGTCGGGCCACAGCTGCGTGGTGGTGGCGTAGAGATCACGCAGTACGGCGGCCCGCGGTGACGTGGACGGGGCCACCCCACGCGTCCACCCGTCGTACACGGGGACGCCACTCCGGTCGGCGTTGATGATGCGACTGAATGCGTTCCACGTGCCGAAGGCCGCTACACGTCCCGCGAACGCGCCGTCGCGCTGCAGCCACTCGAACACGGTGGTGTTCTCGTTGGCCGGATGCTTGTTGCTGTCGATGCGCGGATCGGCAAAGCCGGTGAAGGTCTCGCTGTAGCCGGGATACGAGAACTTCATCGTGTTGGTGATGCGCGCTACGCTGCCGCTGGCGCTGTCGCCGGACAGCTGCCCCTGAGTGGCCATCGTACCCCACAGGAACGGGAACAGCGTTTCCCGTCGCGCCTGCGGGGTGTCGCGCCAGAAGTCACGCCGGAGCTGGGCCGTGTCCGACACTTTACCAGCCTTACCCATCAGGGCCGCGTCGGCACCGCGGAACACCTCCTGCCAGCGCACGCCGTCGGAGATGGCCAGAATCACGTACTCGCTCTTGGGCGCGGCTGGCGGCCGCATCGTACTCTGCGCTTCGAGCGTGGTCATGCCGACGAGGCACAAGACCGTCGCCGCCGCCGCCTTCTGCAGGCCGAGCATCAGCGCGGCCGCCGCATGGTCGCCGCCTTGTCTACCAGACGGCGCAGTTCCTTGATGGGCTCGGGGCTGTCGTCCACCTGCAGGCGCAGCACGACGTCGTTGTGCAGCCATACGCCGCCGTCCTTCTTCACGATCAGCATCGCGGCCGATTGCATACCGCGCTTATCCCCGCCGGCCATTTGTCCCGCTTCGAGCGCGGCCATCAGCCGCAACGAGAGATGCCCCGTGGTGCTCTCGAACGCACTCACCATGGCATTCACCACCTCGGCACTGGCCAGGATGTTGCCCTGCGCGGTGCAGAACTTCCCCTGTTTGTCGCCGGCCCACTCGGTGGCCTTCGGGCCCGTGTACGCCGCCACGTTGCCCTGTGCATCGATCACCGCGAACTGACGCCCTTCCTTGGTCCAGTCTGCCGGACGCGGATCGGGGTCGCCCTGCCACACGCGCTTCACGACCTCGGCCGGCTTGACGCCTTGCCGCAGCAGGGCGATCGCCTGCGGACCGTAGCTCACGTCCACGATGGCCTGCGTGGCCGCCGCGCCGACGCCGGCTTCGGCCCAGAGCACACCGTTGCCGACGGAGAACACGCGTGACTGCACGGCACCACCGACTTCACCGGTGGCCGGATCGTAGCCGAGGATGGAGAAGGTCGCGACGGGAGGCCAGGGGAGCGGTGGCGTGGTGGTGAATCCCGACGATTGGGCGTGGGCTGGTGCTGCGGCCACAACGAGGCCGAGGGCAAGCACGATGCCGCGGACGGCAGACGGCAGAGAGCGCATGGTGGCGATTGGAGACGGGAGCGGAGCGACGGGCACCGGTGAACCCCTGAAATGTGCACCAAATGTCACTCGGTGAGCGCTCGCACTTTGTAACGCGTCGCCGCGCGGGACTGGAACGGCCAACCGCTTAGGGGGCAGGGAGGAGGGGGTCAGGAAGGAGGAGGCAGGACGGCGCGCCGGCGTGGTTTTCCTGTCCCTCCTTCCTGACCCCCTCCCTCCTGCTTCCTAAGCGGTTGGCATTTGTGCGTTCCCGCACACTTGATCGACTGGTACGGCACGCTATGTGCTCTCTCCTTGGGTGCATTCCCAACTCAAGGAGAAGCTTCATGCAATTGACCCGCGTCCTCTGTGGCCTCGTGGCCATTGTCTCACCGCTCGCCGTGCAGGCACAGTCCGCCGCCGAGGCGCCCGCCCCGGCCGTCGGCTTCGGGATCCTCGGTGGCGCCACCTTTCCCGTTGGCGATTACAACGATGTCGCGCCGGCGGGCTTTCACATCGGTGGTTTCGCCGACTTCGGCCGTCGAGTCGGCCCGTTCGGCATTCGCGCCGACGTGATGTATCACGGCTTCGGTGACCGCAATCTCGTCACAACCGGCAGCAGCACGACGCAGGTCACCATCTCCAACAAGTACAGCATGGTGACGGGTACGCTCAACGCGATGCTCGGCGTTCCGCTCGAGAATGCGCCGGTGCGTCCGTACGTCACCGGCGGCGTCGGCGGCTACTACGTGCGCAACAGCCCGAAGTGCGCCGGGGCCGGCTGTGGGTCGCTGTTGAACATCAACGAGGAGAACACCACCAAGTTCGGACTCAACGGTGGCGCCGGCCTCGAGTTCGGATTGGGTGGGATATCCGCGTTCGTCGAGTCGCGCTTCCATCATGTCTTCGACGGCACGCCCAAGCTCAACTGCATCGGCGACGTGGGCTGCAACCGCGCATCGCTGCAGATCGTGCCGGTGAGTCTGGGCGTGCGGTTCGGCTTCTAGGCGCGCGGTGCTGCCACCGAAGCGATCGGCTGTCTCGTCACGCGCGATGCGTCGCGATGGCGCAGGCGGTCCCCCGTCCACCAGCGTCGGTGGCCGATAGGCATTATCGTTCGGTATGTCACGTGCATCGTTTCTTCGTCTCCGGCTCGGCTCGCTGCTACTGCTCGCGAGCTCGGCCGCAACGGCGTCGGTCGGCAACGCCCAGACGCCCGCTCCCGCCGCCGGTTGGGCGCGCGCCGGCACCCAAGGCGACTATGTCGTCAGGGACTTCATGTTCCGCTCAGGTGAACGCCTCCCTGAGTTGCGGCTTCACTACACCACCCTTGGTACACCCCAGCGCGATGCCAGCGGCATGGTGCGCAATGCGGTCATGATTCTGCATGGGACCGGCGGCACGGGGCGCAGCTTCATGTCGGCGACGTACGCGGGAGAGCTGTTCGCGCCCGGCAAGCTGCTCGACAGCGCGAAGTATTTCATCGTGCTGCCAGACGGTATCGGTCACGGCGGCTCGAGCAAGCCCAGCGATGGCCTGCATGCGAAATTCCCGAAGTACACCTACGATGACATGGTCACGGCGCAGCACCGGTTGCTCACCGAGCATCTCAAGGTGAACCACCTGCGTCTCATCATGGGCACCTCGATGGGATGCATGCACGGCTGGGTCTGGGGCCATACGTACCCCGAATTCATGGACGGGCTCGCACCGTATGCGTGCGTGCCCGCGCAGATCGCGGGGCGCAATCGCATGATCCGCACGATGGCGATGGATGCCATTCGCAGCGATCCTGCATGGAAGGGTGGCGAGTACACCAGCGCGCCGCCGGGCCTGCGCGCGGCGCAGATGATGCTGTACATCATGTCGAGCGCGCCGCTCGTGCAGCAGACGCAGGCGCCCACGCGCGATAAGGCCGACAGCGTGATCCGCGCGTACCTCGATGCGCGCATGGCCACCACCGAC
>JBBARJ010000069.1:6496-12629 GCA_040399825.1 Gemmatimonas sp. | reverse complement strand
TGCGCGATTTCCAAGGCGTCGGCGTCGCTCATGACGGCGGTGGTGAAGGGGAAGACGCGCGAGGAGGCGGAGGCGCTGTTCACGCGTTTTCATGCGCTCGTACTGGGGCAGGACGCCGGCGGTGGCAAGGACCTTGGCCAGCTGGTGGTGTTCTCCGGGGTGTCGCGCTTTCCGGTGCGCGTGAAATGTGCGTCGCTGGCGTGGCATACGCTCAAGGCGGCGCTCGACGACGGCCCGACCGATGCGGTGCCGTCGGTGAGCACCGAGGCGTGAGCGTGAACGACGACGTAGTGCGCGACGGATTCGTCCGAGCGGCGGCCCTGCAGGACATCGACACCGGACTGCCGCTGGGCGTGGTGATGAGCGATGGCCGGCGCGTGTGTCTGGTGCGAAACGGGAACGAGGTGCACGCCGTGGACGACCGCTGTCCGCATCGGGACTTCGCGATCTCGGGCGGCGATCTGGTCGAGCCGTGCGTGCTCGAGTGTCCGTGGCATGGCGCACGCTTCGATGTACGGACCGGTGCGGTGCTCTCCGGTCCATCCACCGATGATCTGGGGACATATCCCGTTCAGGTCGCCGATGGTGATGTCTTTGTCGGGCCGCGCCGCACGTAGCACGTCGGTGGCCCGTTCGTATTCGAGAGGTTCTATGTCGATCGCGTCTCTGGCGCCCCGCGCTGATTTTCCGTTGCTCGCCGCCAACCCGGCGCTGCACTACCTCGACTCGGCCGCCACGTCGCAGAAGCCGGCGGCGGTGCTCGATGCGCTGCGCCACTTCTACGAAACGGCGAACGCCAATCCGCACCGCGGCGCGTACGCGCTGAGCTCGCTGGCCACCGACGCCTATCACGATGCCCGCGCCACCATCGCGCACTTCGTTGGCGTGGCTGATGCCGACTGCCTGCTCTTTACCCGCGGCACCACCGAGTCGATGAATGTCGTGGCGTCGAGCTGGGGGAACGCGCACGTGGGTCCCGGCGACGAGATCGTGGTCTCGGCCCTCGAACATCACGCCAACTTCGTGCCGTGGCAGCAGCTCGCCCTGCGCACCGGGGCCACGCTCCGGATTGTGGAGCTCACGCCCACGCAGACGATCGATCTCGACATGCTGCGTGACGTGGTCAGCGCACGCACCAAGATCGTGGCGATCACTCATGTCTCGAACGCGGTGGGGTCGATCACTCCGCTGCACGACGTGGTGCGCATCGTCCGCTCGCGCTCGGCCGCCGTCATCGTGGTGGACGGCGCGCAGGCCGTGCCGCACCTGCCCGTCAACTTCGACACGCTGGACATCGATTTTTACGCGTTCAGCGGCCACAAGCTGCTGGGCCCGATGGGCATCGGTGTGCTGGTCGGGCGTCGGGCGCTGCTGGAGGCTATGCCGCCCTATCAGTTCGGCGGCGACATGATCGAGTGGGTGCGCGACACGGACAGCACCTGGAATGTCCTCCCGCACAAGTTCGAGGCCGGCACCCCCAACGCGGCCGACGCCGTGGCCCTGGCGGCCGCTGTGCGCTATTTGGACGGCCTGGGTATGGGGAACGTGCGTGCGCACGAGATTGCCCTGCTGGAGGCCGCTGAGGCCCGTGTGCGGGCCCTGCCGGGGGTCACCGTGTACGGACCGCCGCCGGCCGAGCGTAGTGGCGTGCTCAGCTTTTCACTGGCCGATGTGCATCCGCACGACCTGGCCACGATTCTCGATCAGCACGGAGTCTGCATCCGGGCTGGCCATCACTGCGCCCAGCCGCTCATGCGGCGACTGGGTGTGAGCGCCACGGCGCGGGCCAGCTTCTACGTGTACAGCGACGGCAGCGACGTCGATGCGCTGGTCGGCGCCCTCACGGCGGCGCAGCAGCTGTTCGCCACGGTCGATTGAGCTCCGTGGCGCCGTTCACGGCCAGCATTGCGGCGATGTATCAGGACGCGCTGCTGGCCCACCATCGCGCGCCGCACAACCGGCGTGTGATCGACGCGCCCACCGCGAGCGGCGCGCGCCGGAATCCGGTGTGCGGCGACGAGATCAGCGTCATGGTGGTCCTCGACGGCGACGTCGTGCGCGACGTGGCGTTCACCGGTCGTGGCTGCTCGATCGCCACGGCATCGGCCTCGATGATGACCGATGCCGTGGCAGGGCTCGCGGTCGTGAAGTCGCTCGCGGTCGCGGATGCCGTGGATCGCATGCTGCACGCCTCGGGGGCTGAGGCGGACGCGGAGTCGGTGCTCCCGCCGGCGCTGACGCCGTTGCTGGGCGTCGCGCCGTTCCCGGGGCGTCACGGCTGCGCGTTGCTGCCGTGGCAGGCGTTGCGCGAGGCGCTCACGGCGAAGCGGTAGCGCGAATGATCCCGTCGCGTCGAAGCGGTTGACTCGGCCGGGGCACGGCGTTCCATTGCGCCTATGTACGCACTCGCCATCATCCGATACCGTCGCCCGTTCGAAGAGATCGCTCCGCATGTCGAGGAGCACCGGGCCTACCTCAAGGAACTCAAGACGCAGGGACTGTTGCTGGCGTCGGGTCCGTTCGATCCGCGCACCGGTGGCGGACTGCTGCTGCGTATCCCCGACGGTGAGGAGATGGGCGCGGCACTCGATCGCATCCGCGACGGCGATCCGTTTACGCGGCGGTCGTTGGCGCAGTACGAGCTGTTGCCGTGGAACCCGGTGATCGGCACAGAAGGGCTCGACACCCTGTAGCCAGCGCTCGTGAACCGACGGGCTACCGTCCGGCGCAGACGCCCAGCACCGCGAGCGCATTCCCGACCTGCCGCTCGCCGGTGGGATCGGAGGGTTTGTTGCGTACCCGTAGCGCGCCGGTGGCGTTGTCACGCACGATCATGGCCGACGAGCCACCGCCATCGAGATTGATGGCGCGCTGGGCGCCAAGCGACTGCAACAGCTCCGCCGTTTGCCGCAGCGTCATGCCCACGCTGTAACCTGGCTGGCGTCCATCGATGACGGCGAGCAGCAAGCGCTGTGATGATCCCACGCGCGCGATACCGGCCGCCGTGCGGGGATTCAGTCCCCGAAAGCCGGCGTTGCCTTCCTTGTCGACGTCAGCCCCCACCACGCTGTCGATGAGCAGCACGCCACGCCCCCCCACGGTTTCTCGCGGCCAGAATGGGGTGAGGCGCCGTTGCACGGCCACGGTATCGCCTGCGACGACGCGCGCGCGCAGGGCCGGCGGCACCACCAGTAACAGCGTGTCACCGAACACCAGCGTGTCCCCCGGCCGCGCGGCGCGCGCGACATATCGGCCGGCGCTCGAATCCTGCCGCACGGGCACGATGGGGTCGAGACGCATGGCGCGCGTACGCACCACGGTGTCGAGCGGCACGCCCCACTGCGCGTCCACCAATCCCGCACGATTGCCGGCGGGGCGATTCCAATTCAGGACGTCGACGGTGCCGCGCGGACTCGTGACCGCCCCGCGCACACGCACGGAATCGATGAACAGCCCGCGCTGCGCGTCGTACCCGAGGAGCACATTCGGGCCCGGTCCGGCGATCACGGTACCGCGTTCGATGTGCGCATTGGTGGGCACACCGGGCGGCGCGAACAAGAAGAAATCGGCGTTGACGGCCGCGACCGGGTGCGACGACGCCGGCAGTCGTGACAGCAAGACGCTGGTGCTGTTCCGTCCCACGGCGGTACGCGTACCCTTCACCGCCTGCACACTCGCGCAGGCCGACATGTTGACGTCGAGCACCCACGCGCGCCACGGTGCCTTCACGTTGACCAGTCGGTGCAGTCGCACCGCACGGGACAACACCTCGGTGTCGATGGTGTCGGCGACCGTCGGTGACACCACGAACGGATCGCTCGCCGCGCGGCGCGGCACGAGGGTGCGACAGGCAGCCAGCAACGGCAGAGCGGCAAGCATCGGCCACACGAGAGATCGAATGCGCATGACCGAAATATGTGGGCCGGCTGACCCGTTTGCGCTGTTATCTTTGCCATATGTCACGCGAGTCGACCTGGCTGGCGCGCACGCACGCGCGCCTCGAGCACTGGGCTGACGCGGGATGGTCGAACAGCGTGGTATTCGGATGGGGACTGCTGCAGGGCTGCGTCTTCCCCGGGTTCGCCGACGTGTTCTTCCTTCCGCTGGCGCTCGCGCGTCCGGCACGCGCCTACCGATACGCGCTGGTGGCCACGACCGGTACACTGATTGGCAGTATCGTGCTGTACGTCGCCGGAGCCCAGGCCCTGAGCTGGCTGGAGGGGCCGGTGTCACAGTACTTCGCGGTCACGCCGGCCACGATCGCCGAGTATCGCGAAACGCTGGCGCGATATGGCGGGTGGGCGATCTTCGCCAGCACGATGTCGCCGTTGTCGACCAAGCTCACCAGCATCGCCTCGGGCGTGGCCGGGGTGCCGTTTCTGGAGTTCGTCATCGCGCTCTCCGCCGGGCGCCTCACGCGCACGCTGGTGTTCGCGTGGCTGGTGCGTCACGGTGGTGCCCACGCCCTGGCCGGATTCACGAAGCACACGCCGGTCGCTCCCTCCCATCCGTCTTCTCCCACGCCGTCCCCACGTCCTCATGAGTGAGTTTTCCGCGCCACCACGTGGCGCCGAGTTGCAGGGGACGCTCGCGTTTCTGCGTGCGGCCGAATCGCTGAAGTACATGACCCGCACGTCGTGGACCTCGGACGGCAGTCAGGAAACGGTGGCCGCGCACAGCTGGCGGCTGTGCCTGATGGCGTTGGTGCTGGCACCGCTCTTTCCCGGCATCGACGTGGGCAAGCTGCTGCGCATCTGTCTCGTGCATGACCTAGGTGAGGCGATCAGCGGCGATATCTCGGCGGCGCTGCAGGCGGCGCTGCCGAACAAGGCGGAGCAGGAGCGGGCCGATCTCGTCCAACTGGTCCAGCCGCTGCCGGATGCCGTACGGGCCGATCTCGTGGCGCTGTGGGACGAGTATGACGCGGCGGCCACTCCCGAGGCAAAGCTGGCCAAGGGACTCGATAAACTCGAAACCATTCTGCAGCACAATCAGGGCGTCATGCCGGCCGGTTTCGATTTCCTGTTCAACCTCGAATACGGCGCGGCCTACACGCGCGATCATCCGGTGCTGGTGGCGCTGCGGCACCTGATGGACGCGGACACGCAGCAGCGCGCCCACGAACAGGCGGCGCGCGGGCCACATCAGGGTGAGGGTTCGTGAGTCTCACGCATTCAGCGGGCTTCGCGTTTCGTACGTCGCACGACCGTGAAGGGGCACGATTGGGCTGGTTCACGACGCCGCACGGGGTGGTGCACACGCCCGAATTCATGCCGGTGGGAACGCGAGCCGCCGTGCGTGGCATCGACATGCGCGAGATGCGGGCGATGGGGACGCAGATGCTGCTCGCCAACGCGTATCACCTGTATCTCAATCCCGGCGATCAGATGGTGCGGGCGTTGGGCGGACTGCATGCCTTCTCGCGCTTCAGCGGACCGATGCTCACCGACTCCGGCGGGTATCAGGTGTTTTCGCTGGCCAAGTTCCGGCAGGTGCGCGAAGAGGGGGTGACCTTCAAGAGCATCGTGGATGGGTCGCGTCACAACTACACGCCCGAGCGCGTGATGCAGATCGAGCGCAATCTCGGCGCCGATGTGATCATGCAACTCGACGAACTGATCGAAGGCGGTGCCGAGCATGCGGCGTCGCGTTCGGCGATGGAGCGCAGCCTGCGCTGGCTCGAGCGGTGCCGCATCGAGTTCGATCGACTCGAGCGCGACGGACGGGAGCCGGCCACGTCGTTCGCCGTGCCCGACGGCGCGCCGGCGATGTACGGGGGCGATGTGGAGCTCGAACGCGTGGCCCCGCCGCAGGCGCTGTTCCCGATCATCCAGGGCGGCACCAGCGACGACCTGCGCACGGCGTCGATCAACGGCATTCTGCAGACGGGCGACTGGGCCGGCATCGCCATGGGCGGCCTCTCGGTGGGCGAAGCGAAGCCGCTCATGTACGCCACGTTCGATACCTGCGCACCGCTGCTGCCGCGCGACAAGCCGCGCTATCTCATGGGTGTCGGGTTCCCCGACGATCTCATCGAAGCCGTGCGGCGTGGCATGGACCTGTTCGACTGCGTGGCGCCGACGAAGATGGGGCGGCATGGCACCGTGTTCACCGAAGACGGCAAGGTGTCGAT
>JBBARJ010000069.1:0-6486 GCA_040399825.1 Gemmatimonas sp. | reverse complement strand
GGCCTGCACCGACTACGACCGCGCGTATTTACGACACCTGCACGCCAATGAGGAACCGTTGGGGCAGCGCCTGCTGGCGTTGCACAACCTGACGTTTCTGCTGCGGCTCATGGAGCAGATTCGGTCGGCGATCAGGGAGGAGCGGTTCGACTCGTGGTCGACGGCGTGGCTGGAGCGGTATCGGGCTAAGGGTGCGTAGGGCGGCTTTTGAACAGTGAACGGCGCTAAGAGTGAACGGCGCTAAGAGTGAACGGCGCTAAGAGTGCAGGGCGCGAAGAGTGAGGGGCGCAGACGGGCGGATCAACAGCGCGGGGGCGAGCGGCGTAAGCGAGATGCCCCCGCGTTGTTCGCGGGTCCACTGGTCCCGCTGTTCATTCTTCGCGCTCGTCACCTTCGCGCTGTTGATTCTTCGCGCGGTCAATTCATTGCGCTTTTCGCCGTTCCCCCAGCCCCCCGCCCTCCCATGCGCCTCGCCGCCTTTCTGCTCCTCGCCGCCACGACCTCACTGCACGCCCAGTCGCCTGTCCGCACCGCCGACCCTGCCGTGCGCGGCGTCGCGCTCAGCGAGTTCCCGCGCTTCGTGAAGCTGAGCGACAAGGTCTACGGCTACGAGGAGATCCGTCAGCCCGGGTTCACGACCGTGAGCCTGATCGTGATCGGACGCAATGGCGTGCTCGTGGCCGATGGCCAAGGCAGCGTGCAGGCCACGCAGACCATGCTGGACAAGATCAAGACGATCTCGCCGCTGCCTGTGAAGTGGTACGTGGTCGGCTCCGATCACGGCGACCATACGGCCGGCAACAGTGCGCTGCCGACGGACATCCAGTTCATCGTGCACGCCAACTCGCTGGCGCAGCTCAAGAAGGACTCGGCCGCCGCGGCGGCGGCCAACCGGCCGGCGGTGGTGATGCCCAAGACCGCCATGACGAGCGACACCGAGACCATCGACCTGGGCGGCATCAGCGTGCGCGTGCGCTTTCTTGGCCGCGCGCACACCGGAGGCGACCTCATGCTGGAGGTGCCGTCGGAGAAGCTGCTGTTCATGAGCGAGGCGTACCTCAATCGCGTCTTCCCGGCCATGCGCTCGGCCTACGGCGCCGAATGGGTGCGCACGATCGACAGCGCGCTCGCCCTCAAGAACGTGGACCGGTTCATTCCCGGACACGGCTTTATCGAAGACGCGAAGGTGTCGCGCGAGGAGCTCGTCGCGTTTCGCGAATCGCTCGTGGCCGTGATCGCCGAAGTGAAGCGGCTGAAAGCGGCGGGGCTCACCGTCGATCAGGCGATCGCACAGGTGAACTGGGGCCGGTATGCGAAGTGGTTCCTGGCCGAACAGCAAAGCCCCATCGCCATCCGTCGCTTGTGGACGGAGCTCGATGGGGCCTCGAAGTAACCTCGCGTTACGTCAGCCGATCGCGACGCGGTCCTTCCGCAGCACACGACTGACCAGGCCGGCCACGCCGCCGGCCTGCAGCGCCGGCAGCGCCAGCGTGGCCACCAGCACCGCCCAGCCGGGCACCGAGAAGTTGCGGCCGATCGTGGCGGCGAACTCCGTGAGCGCGACACCACGCTCGGCGGCGGCGAGCAACAACACCGCTGCGGCCAACGCGGCCGAGAACGCGCCGGCGCGGATGGCGCCCCCCTGTCGGAACATGACGCCCGTGAGCGCACCCGCCACGGCCGCGCCCCACACGCCCAGAAAGCGCTGCGCCACGAATTGCAGCAGGACGGCGCTGATCAGATTCATCCACATGGTCGGCGGCCCGTTCAGCGAGAAAGAGTGAGCACAGCGCGCGTGTCCGACGCCGCCAGGTCCTTGGCGCTGCGCGGCGTGCGCACGCTGTCCAGCTGTCCGTTGGCCCACATCGCGTAGCGATCGAGATAGCGCGTGCTCGCCGGATTGCCGCTCTGTCCGCCGGGGTACACCGCATGAATGCGCGGCTCCTTGTCCATCTCGACCACCATACGCCAGCTCGCGCCGAAATTCGCGCGCTTCGAACCGACCGACGGGTTGAGTGTGCCGCGTCCGCCGTCAATCGGCATTTCCGACGCCGCGAAGCCCGCCAAGCGCAGTAGGTGATTCGGCTTCGCCGGTGCCACGCGTCCCCACGTCCACGGCGTTTTTGCCGGATCACCGTACTCCGTGACCAGCGTGTCGTACGCCGTGCGCAGGGCATTGGCGAGAATCACGTTGCGGTCTTCGCGCACGTTGGTGGTGCGACGATCGTCCCACCATCCGTTCGCGGAATCCGCGAGCAGCTGCAGTAACCGCGATTCACTCGGCGTCACCGACCGCGTGTCCGACTTGGCGGGAATGAATTCGTCGTACAACAACGCGGTGGTCTGCCCTACGGCGGTTTCGAACAGGCGCGCGCCGGTGTTCACGCGCGTGTACTGACGGTCCCACGATGACAGCAGCGCTTCAGCGGCCTTGAGCGAACGTGACGTGTCACCAGCGGCCATGCGCGCCCGGGCCGCCGACACCAGCGCCGGCGCGAGCAGGTCGGCGCGCACGCTGCCCGGGTTCGTGTGGAAGCCACGCATCTCATCGACCGTGACCGTGCTGTCGGCGCGAAGCAGGCGATTGATCTGCAGCGCGCGCCAGATCTCGAAGTTCGGATCGGGGCCAAGGTACAGCGCGTCCTGCTGCGGATCGATCGGCTGCTGATTGGCCGATGCCAGGTAGCCTTGCGTCGGATTCTGCCCCTGCGGATAGCGCGCCACCGGCCAGTCGCCGATCCAGTCGTTCTTCGCGAACCATCCGTCGCGCACCTCGGTGCCGCGGCCGCTGTCGGCCCGCACGGGATACCGTCCCGTGGAGCGGATCATGATCGTGCCCGACGTGTCGGCGGTGATGAAGTTCTGCGCCGGCGCCTGATAGTAGCGCGCCATCGAATCGAGAAACGCCGGCGCGGTCGTGGCGTGAAACGCCGCGAAGTATCCCTCGAGCTCCTTCCCCGACTCGAGCACCGTCCAGCGCATCGACAGCCACTCGCGTCCCTGACGCTGCATTGGCCCGCGATGCGTGTAGTAGATCGTGTCGGCGTCGATGATCTGTCCAGCCTTGTCGCGATACGTCTCAATGCGCGTGTCGGCGAACTTCGTCATCACGCCGTCGAGTTCATACGCCGTGGGCGCCGCGTCGTTGTCGACGCGTTCGCGCCAGAAGTCCATGACGTCGGCGCCGGTGTTCGTGGCACTCCACGCCACCGCGCGCGAATACCCGATCGGCACCCCCGGCAGTCCGGGAATCGAGACGCCGCCGATCTCGAAGCTACCCGGCACCACGATATGCACTTCATACCAGATACTCGGCAGCGTGAGCTCGAGGTGCGGATCGCCGGCCAGCATCGCGTGTCCGTTGGCCGAGCGCGACGGTGATACCGCCCAATTGTTGCTGGCGAACGCGCGCGCCTGTTCGACCGTGGGGTCGGTGTCCTTCAGCCACGACAACGGCGTCATGCCGGTCGTCGCGGCGCCCGGCGTGGCGCGCAACGACGCCACCATGCGCGCGGCCATGCTGTCGGGCGCGCCCGGCGACGTGATCGCCGACAGGGCTACGCGCGCGGCGCTGCGATTCATCGGCTGGATCGGCTCCTGCACCGGTGAATTCTCTTCCATCAGCGCATTCGCGGCCGCGTCGCCGACGAGCGCGCGCGCTTCGAGCAGCTCGAGTTCCCCCGGTCCACGCGCCAGCGTGTAGCCCATGCGATTCAGCACGTGCACGGAATGCAGCGGCCTCCATTCACGCGGCGCACGATTGAGCAGCTTGTATTCCACCGGCCACTGCCCCGGCGACAGCGAGGTGCGATACGCGTTCACGCCTTCGGCGTACGCCAACAGCAGCTTCCCACTCGGCGTGCTCTCTCCGATGTCGCGCCACTTCCGTTCCGCCGAGCGCGGCATGCCGAGCCGACGCGTTTCCTGGTCGGCCGGCAGCGCCACATCACCGACCAACTCGGTGAGCGTGCCTTCGCCGGCGCGGGATTGGATCTCGAGCTGGAACAACCGATCGCGCGCCGTGACGAAGCCGAGGGCGCGCATCGCGTCGGCATCGGTGGTGGCGAAGATGTGCGGGACACTGCGCGAGTCGTAGCGCACGTCGACCGTGCCATCGAGCGACGGGATACGGCTCGTGGCCGTGGCCGGCAGATCGTTCACCGCGTTGGCCCACAGGCCGACGGCGGGCGACAGCAAGCCGCCCAGTGGCGGCAGCGGACCCGCGCCGGCCACCCCCACGTAGGTCGTACCAATGCCAACGGCGGCACAGAGCGCCGCCGTCACCAACCGTCGTGTCGTCATGCTCACTGCGGCACTCCATTTGCGGCTGATAGCGCGGACCAGAGCAGTGCCGCGAGCGCACCCCCGGCCAGCGGTCCAACGACGGGAATCCAGGCGTATCCCCAGTCATTGCCCCCCTTGCCGGAAATCGGCAGGATGGCGTGTGCGAGGCGCGGCCCGAGGTCGCGCGCCGGATTGATGGCGTAGCCCGTGGGGCCGCCCAGCGAGAGCCCGATGCCCCACACCAGGGCGCCGACCAGTGCCGGCCCGAGGTTCGTGGCCGGCGTGGCGCCGGCGACCCCGGTGGTGCCGATCGCACTGGCCACCAGCACCAGCACCATGGTGCCGATGATTTCGCTGATCAGGTTCGGCGTGGTGCTCCTGATCGCCGGGGCCGTGCAGAAACAGGCGTGGATGGCGCCCGGATCGCGCGTCATGGCCCAGTGCGGGAGGTAATGCAGCCACACGAGGGTGGCGCCGGCCATCGCCCCCGCCATTTGCGCAGCGACATGCCAAAGGGCGTCGGGCACGGTCCGCGTCCCCGCCACCACATTCGCGAAGGTGACGGCGGGGTTGAGTTCACCCGGTGCCCCGAGCCCCACGGCCACCAGCACACCGCAAAGCACCGCGAAGGCCCAGCCGGCGGTGATGGCGATCCATCCCGCGCCCTTTGCTTTGGACTGTTCCAACAACACACCGGCCACCACACCATTGCCGAGCAAAATCAGTACGAGCGTTCCGACAAACTCGCCGAGTGCGGTGGACGGCATGGCCGGTTAGTTCGGCTGACGCGCAGCGGCGAACGGGAAGGCACCCAGTCCTTCGGCTTCCATGGTGCCGGTCATCTTGTCCTTGTCGTTCATCACGCCGGTACCACGGATTTTGACCTGCTGACCACCCATGTCGTAGGCGAAGCCGAACATGATCGTGTCGCCCTTGACGACGCCGTCGAAGTTGGCGGTGCCGAGCTGCGATTCGGTGGTGCCGGAGACGGAGTCACCCTTTTGCGTGACCGTCATGAGCGACTGCATGGACTGCCCCTGCGCGTCGATGGCGACGTTCCACTTGCCGCTGAAGTCGGCGAACATACGCTGGGCGGCCACGGCCGTCACCGACAGCGCGAGGGCGGCCGAAACGACGGCCATACGGATCTTGGTCATGATGAGAGATCTGAAAGGTGGGGGAGGACGCTCAACGGCGATCAACCGGGGTCCATGGGGTAAAAGGTATCACCGGTACGGCGGTTTGCGAGCGGGGGTGACCCGCGACAAGTTGCAACCGCGGGCCCGCCCCGAGCCTCCTACCCCATAGCACCCGTTCATGCCCACACCTGCGTTTTGGCGCCGCTGGCACCGGTGGATTGGCGCGCCGGCCGCGCTGTTCCTGGTCTTCGCGTCCATGACCGGCGTGATCGCGGCCGGCACCGAATTTTTCGGCGAGGACGAGGCGGTCCGCGAAGCCAACCGGACTCTCGTGAGTGCGGTGCACACCGACTCCCCGCCCGATGCATGGATGGGGGCGATCAACGCCGCCATGACAAGTGCCGCCAAGGAAGCCCCCGGCGCGCCGATCGACAAGATCGCCATTGAGCTCGAGGGGCAGGCGCCGGTGATCACCATGTCGCTCGGCACCAAGACCGGCGGCGAAGACCGACGACTGGTGTTCGATGCCCGAACGGGAAAATTCCTGCGGAACGACGGGTATGCCGACAAGCCGTTCATCAATCGCGTGCACAGCGGCGAAGTGTTTGGCGACGGGGGACTCGTGGCGTCGATGCTCTGGGGGCTCGCGTTGCTCGCGCTCAGCGTGAGCGGCGTCACGCTGTACTGGCGTCTGGCTGGCGCCAACCGGCAGGGACGTACCGGGATTCAACGCTGGTTCTTCTAGACCGACGCGTGGTGCAGTCGGCGTCGCAGCGCAACGCTCACCAACGTGCCGCCCACGAGCGCGACCGCGTAGCCGTAGGGAACGAATGCCGCGGTGAGCCCGCAACCGACTGCGAACACCAACCACGCCGGCGTGTGGCGCAGGTCGCGTACCAGCAGCAGCACCGTGGCCGCCTCGACGAGCAGCAAGGTCCCGAGAATCGGGCCGGGAAAGAGCCGCTGAAAGGCGGCCGGTTCGCCCACGAGCAGCAACCCAGAGAGCACAAGAAAGGTGCCGTAGATGATGCCGCTGGCGCCGGTGCGGGCGCCGAAGGCGTAG
>JBBARJ010000068.1:12030-12746 GCA_040399825.1 Gemmatimonas sp. | reverse complement strand
GGGTGGCGAGAGCGGCAACGCGGAACGTCAAACGAGCGATCATCCTGCGACTCCGGAAATGGAGGACGGGTTCGGACCGGCGGCGATCTGGAATATGCGGCGACCGCGCGTACCGGCGCAGCGGTGAATCGACCCCGACCGCATGGATTTGATGCCACCGACTTCGCCGAATGTTCATACGCTTCCTTACGCGGCGTCCCCCGCGGGTGATGGTTTACTGGTTAGCTGGGTATATTGCCATGATGAAAGCCACGATAGAATTCGACGACGCCCTGTACCGCCGCCTCAAGGTCGAGGCGGCTCGACGCGGCCGAACGGTTCGGGAGCTGGTGGCCGAGGGCGTTCGGCACGTGCTCGACTCGCCGCCTTCGCCAGCCGACGCCGACGCCGACAACACCGCGGCGTGGCAGCCGGCGTGGTTCGGGTCACTCGGGACCTACGCCGCGGCCGTTGATGACCATTCCATGAGCGCCGTGAACCGCAGTATCGCGCGTGCGCGCGCATCCGGCCCGTCACGATGAGCATCGGGCTCGACACTTCCGTCGTGCTCCGGCTCCTGACCGGCGTACCGGCCAAACAGGCCGATGCCGCCCGCAGCATGCTGGCGGCATCGCGCGACACGGTCTGCATTTCGGATCTCGTGGTGAGCGAGTCGTACTTCGGTTTGCGCCATCATTACGCCGTTCCGCACGCCGAAGCCACTCACGCCATTGCTG
>JBBARJ010000068.1:0-12020 GCA_040399825.1 Gemmatimonas sp. | reverse complement strand
CGCGTCTTTCGCGACGCGACCGCCGGCACGGTACCGCGCGGGACGCCAGGGCTTATGGATCAGCTGATTCTGGCCGACTATCGCGCGAACCAGTGCACGGTCTCGACCTTCGACCGGGAGCTCGCGAAAGCGGACGGTGCACAGCTCGTGGCCTAAGGCTGTGGTCACGACGCTCTCGTGCGCAATTGCACGGGCGACGCCGTGGAGCAACGTGGACTCCCGACGCAGCCGTCGCCAATCGATCGGTGTTCTGCGGAGCGAGAGTGGGTGCGTAACACGCGCACGTCAGGCGTAGCGCGTTGCGCGTTGCGCGTTGCGCGTTGCGCGTAGCGCGTTGCGCGTAGCGTGTTACGCGCGCACCCGCAACGGCGTGCCCCACGGGTCGGCCAACAGCATGCCGTCCGGCTCCTCGGTGGTCGCGACGCCGCGCAGCGCCAAATGCGTGCGCAGTTCGGCCACGTCATCGAGCGACGGCAGCACGAGCGTCCACGTCAGCAGCTTGGCGTCCTGCGCACGCGGCGCGACCGCTCCACGTGCCCACGTGTTGGTGCCGAGGTGATGATGATAGCCGCCAGCACCGAGAAACAGCGCGCCGGGATAGCGCCACACCATCCGATCGAAACCAAGTCCTTCCGCGTAGAATGCGTCCGCGCCATCGAGGTCGCCCACGTGTAGATGTACGTGACCCATCACGGTATCGATCGGCATACCGGTCCACGGCACGCCGTTCGCCGCACGCACGAGGTCGGCGAGATCGATCGGGTCGGTGGCCATCATGAGCTCGCGATCGGCACGGCGCCACGAGCCACGGGGACGATCGACGTACACCTCGATCCCGAGTCCATCGGGATCCTGCAGATACAGCGCCTCGCTCACGAGGTGATCGCTGGAACCCGCACGCGCCCCGATGTCCGCCAGATGCGCGATGAAGCGGCCCATGGCCGGCCGGTCTGGGAGCAGGATCGCGAAGTGATAGAGCCCGAGCCGGGAGCCCGGTGCCACCGGCCGCGTACCCGGGACTTCGCGCAGCATCACCACGGGCTGCGTCGCGCCGACACCCCCCAGCGACGCGGTCCGGTCGTCCCGGGCCAACACGGCCAGACCAAGCAGTTGCTCGTAGTACTCGAGCGATCGCGCGAGATGGCTGACCTGCAGCTCCACCGCGCCGAGTCGCGTAGCCGGCGGCAAGCGATACCCGGATGGCGCGTGGCCATAGCTGCCGGGCAACGCTCGGTCGGCATCAGCCTTCGTGCCGACCATGTCGTGGCGGCTGCTCTCCATGAGACGTTCCTCCGGGTACATCGACGGTCACTGATCGCGGGCCGCGCCGCGAGGCACGCCCCCTTCAATCTACCGTTCCACGCCAGTCGCCGAGTCAACGCTCTCGTCTGCCGGCGCGGCAGTCCTAAAACTCGATCTGCGCCCCCATCTCCACGACCCGGTTCGACGGGAGTTGGAAGAACTGCGCCGCCGACTGCGCATTCCGCGCCATCAACACAAACAGCCGCTTGCGCCAACGGGCCATCGGGGTCGAACCGGTGGGTAGCAGTCGCTCGTGTCCGAGGTAGTAGCTCGTTTCCATCGGCCGGGCGACGATCCCGTGTTCCGCACACTGGGCGAGCAACGCCGGAACATCCGGACTCTCCATGAATCCGTAGCGGGCCGTGACGCGCCAGAAACCATGGTCGAGAGACGACACGGTTACCCGCTCGTCGCGCGGCACGGTGGGCACGTTGCTCGCGGTGATCGACAGCAGCACGACCTGTTCGTGCAGCGCCTTGTTGTGCTTGAGATGATGCAACAGCACCACCGGCGCCCCGTTGCTGTCGCTGGTCAGAAACACCGCCGTGCCGGGTACGCGCGGCGCCGGCCGGCGGCCGAGTTCGTTCAGCATGAGGTCGAGCGGCAACCCCGCGCGTTGCAGCAACTGCTGCAACGCGAGACGCCCGCGTTTCCACGTGGTCATCAGTAGCAGCAACGCGGCGGCGAGCACGAGCGGCACCCAGCCACCGGCCGCGATCTTGATCACGTTGGCGCCAAGGAAGGCGAAGTCGAACACGAAAAAGAACGCCGTGAGCGACACCACTTGCCACAGCGGCCAGTTCCATCGCGTCCGTGCCACGACGGCGAACAGCAGCGTCGTAATCGACATGGTACCGGTCACCGCGATGCCGTAGGCCGCACCAAGCGCCGAGGATGACTCGAAGCCAAGCACGATGCACACGGTCCCGATCATCAACGCCACGTTGATCTGCGGGATATAAATCTGTCCGTACTCTTCATGCGACGTCTGCACGATGGTCATACGCGGGAGATAGCCGAGCTGAATCGACTGACGGGCCAGCGAGAAGGCACCGGAGATCAACGCCTGTGACGCGACGATCGCCGCCAAGGTGGCGATGATCAGGAGGGGAATGAGGAACCAGGACGGCGCCAGCAGATAGAACGGATTGCTCACGGCCGCCGGGTCGCGGAGCAGTAGCGCCCCCTGGCCGAAATAGTTCAGGAGCAGCGCGGGTAGCACCACCGCGAAGAATGCCCGACGGATCGGTACTTTCCCGAAGTGACCCATGTCGGCATACAATGCTTCCGCGCCGGTGATGCAGAGAAAGACCGCACCCAACGCGACGAAGCCGTGCGTCCCGTGATGCAACAGAAAGCGCAGTCCATGCAGGGGATTGACCGCAACGAGGACCTCCGGCGTATCGATGATCGAGCGGAGTCCGAGCGAGCCGATCACGAGGAACCAGAGCAGAGTCAGCGGGCCAAACGCTCGGCCGACGGTGGCCGTCCCGAAGCGTTGGGCGGCAAAGAGCACCACAAGAATCACCAGCGTGATCTCCACCACATACGCGGACAGTGTCGGTGTCACGATGCCGAGCCCTTCCACCGCGCCGAGCACGGAAATGGCGGGCGTAATGATGCCATCCCCGTACAACAGAGCCGTACCGAACACGCCCAACAGGATGAGCGCGGTGCGCCGGCGGCGGCCAATCCGTTCCGACGTGTCCTGCAGCAGCAGGGCGAGCATCGCCAGCACGCCGCCTTCGCCGTTGTTGTCGGCCCGCAAAATGAAGATGAGATACTTCGCCACCACGACCAACAGAATCGACCACGTGACCAAGCTGAGGACGCCGTACACGTTGACGGCGTCCGGCAGTAGGCCATGCGCAGGACCGAAGGCCTCCTTCATGGCATACAGCGGGCTGGTGCCGATGTCGCCGTAGACGACGCCCAAGGCCGCAAGGGTCAGCAGCGAAAGTCGACGACCCGTCGGACGATCCGACGAGCCATGGGACGAAACAGCAGGTGACGCATGTGTCATGTTGTGATGCTAGCACGACCTTCATCAAGACCGCACAAAGACCATCCGCTACGCCATCAAGATTTCACAAAGATGCCGCGGGCAGTTCGAGCACAAAACAGCTTCCGCCTCCGTCACGCGCCTCATGTAGCAGGCGCCCACCCTGCATTTCGGCCAGACGACGGGCGATCGACAAGCCCAGCCCGGCCCCGTTGGCGTCGGGAATGTTGCCGACCCGTTGAAACGGCTCAAAGATGCGCTCGCGCTCGGCATCCGAAATACCGGGCCCGCGGTCGGCGACGGCGAGTCGTACGACGTCATCCACCCGCTCGGCGCTCACGTCGATCGACTGATCGGGCGGGGAGTACTTGTCGGCGTTCTCGAGCAGGTTGACCACGATCCGCAACGATTGCATGAAGTCGAGGCGCGCCAGCAGCAACGGCTCGTCGGGCGGCAGCTGCACATCGATGACACGATGCACCAGCGCGCCGGACACGCGTTGCAGCGCGGCCCCCAGGAGATCTTCGATGGCGGTGATCTGCGGTGCCATGGGCGTGGCACCACCATTCAGGCGCGACAGGTCGAGCAGATCGGCCACGAAACGATTCAGCCGATCCGCTTCCTCCTCGATGATCGCCGCGCGATCGTCCCCTTCGAGCCGGATCGCATTGGCCAGCGCCTTGATGGTGGTGAGCGGCGTGCGCAAATCGTGCGACACCGACGCAAGCACGGCGTCTTTCATCTTGTCGGTCTTGCGCAGCGCCTCGGCATGCTCAGCCTGCGTGATCAGCCGTTGACGCTCGATGCCGAGCGCGGCGTAGTAGCTGATCGCCCGCAGAAAGCGCTGGCGCGACGGCGTGAGATCGAGCGGCAGCCGGCGCTCGATGTGCACCACCCCCACCACGCGTTCGTGCACCCGGAGGGGCAGCAGGAGGCCGCAGGCGTCGGCGATACCGGCGCCTCCCGTGATGTCCAGCGGAGTCTCGGCGCTGCCGTTGGCCTTCGGTACGACACCGACGCGCATGGAGCCATCGCCGCGCTCCACGCCGACACGCCCATGATCGGCCACCCACTGCAGGAGATCGGCACGCGTGGGCATGCCGAGGTCGCGAGACGGCGGTGTGGGCGCTTTGGCCTCCGGTTCCGGCACCACCGCAGACAGGGCGCCGCGTTCGGCGACCAGCGTGAGTGTGCCCCCCGACTCGCCGACGGCATGGATGCGACAGCGATCGACCCCCAGCGCCTCCTGGATCACGCCGGCAATCGCGGCCAGTGCCTGCTCGGCAGGGCCGGCGTTGAGCGTCTCGGCACCAAGCACGGCCAAGCGGTCGATTTCAGCGGCGCGGTCCCACGCCATGCGGGCTTCACTCTGCGCCATTGACAGCAGATGCGCGGCCACGGCGCTCGTGATGAGCAGCGCCACCAGCACGAGCCAGTCGAGCGGCTCGGCCACCACAAACGAGTGGAGCGGCTCGACGAAGAAAAAGTTGAAGCAGAAGAACGACACGACCGATAGCACGAGTCCCACGCGACGTCCGGCCCGCGCACTCGCCGCCAGGATCAGCAGCAGATATGCGAGGGCGACGTGCGCCTTATCGAGCGATGGGCGCAGCGGCAGCAGCCCGAGCGTCAGCAGCGAGAGAGCGAGGGACCAGCGGAGCAATCGCATGTGCGAACGTTACCGTGCCCCTCGTGCGCCGCGCTATCAGCACCTAGGTTGCCTTGCATGTCTTTCAGCCCGGGATCACCGACGGCGCTTCCGGCACCCGTGGTGCTAGTGATCGAAGACGAGCCCGCGATCCGCTCGATCATCCGCGCCGCCGTGGAGTCGGAGGGGAGCGTCGTGTACGAGGCCGCCACGGCGCGGACCGCGTTCGAATTGGCGCGCAGCTGCAAACCCTCGCTGATCGTACTCGATCTGGGGCTGCCCGACGCCGACGGGGCGCAGGTGTGTGCGCAAATCCGCGCCTGGTCGGCGACGCCGATCGTGGTGCTGTCGGCGCGCCACGATGAAGCCGAAAAGGTGCGACTGCTCGATGCGGGCGCCGACGATTACCTCACCAAACCGTTCAGCACGATCGAGCTGCAGGCGCGTCTGCGGGCGCAGCTGCGTCGCGCGGCGATGGGGCCGGTGCGCGGCGGCGACGTGCCGTATGCGTACGATGGACTGCAGATCGATCTGGCGAGCCGCGTGGTGTCACGCGACGGCGCGCCGATCCATCTCACCCCTACCGAGTGGGAGCTGTTGCGCACCTTGGTGACCGCCGCCGGGCGCACGCTCACGCACCAGCAACTGTTCGACGCGGTCTGGAGTCGCTCGCACGGCGACGCGCAGCAGTACCTGCGGGTGTATGTCGCGAACCTGCGTCGAAAAGTGGAGCGGGACCCGATCCGGCCTGCGCTGATCGTGACGGAACCGGGGGTGGGCTACCGGATGTCGCTGCCGACGGCCGGTGCGCCGTAGCGCATCTCCCGTGCCGTCTCCCCGGACGCGGCTCCCTCAACTAGTATCCATTCTATGAAGGTGAGCCGACACATCGCCGCGATCGCGCTTTTCGGAGTGCAGCTGCTGCAGGGAGTATTCCCCGCAGCCGGTGCGGTATGTGAGCGGCAGATGGCCGCGATTCCAGCGCCCGCCCTCGTGAGCGACATGCCGACCACCGCGGTCACCGGCTCGCATCACCACCACGATGTCGGTGGCCCCCAAGAGTCGGCTCCCTCCGAGCATCCACATTCGCCCGCGGCCTGTCCCATGGCCATGGCGTGCACCGTGGTTGGCGTCGTGAGCTCGGCCGTCGTGGTGTCGAGCATCGACGTCGCCATCGACGTGCACCGCCCGATGCACGTGGCCGGTTCGCCGGTGTCGCTCGACATCGCCCCCGAGCCCCCGCCGCCGCGAGGCTGAGCGCCCCGCTCTCCGGTCCCCGCCGGATCGAGCCGCTTCACCGACGTCGTCACGTCGCCTTCACATCGTCGCTGCCGACGCCCGTCCGTGCCTGTCCATGGCGCGAGGGCGTCCGCTCCACGTTGCGCGCCACGGTGGTGCTGCGCACGCTCCCGGTTCTGCTCATGATTTCGCTATTAATTACCCCGCGCCTCGGCGTTTCGGGGCTGTTTTCCGCTGTCACCCTCCTCGCGGTGCCCTTGGCACCCCTGTCGGCGCAAACCGACTATTACAACATGGATGCCGGACGCCCCGTCCGCGTCGAAGACGCCTACGCCATCGAACGGCGCGCCGTCGAGCTCCAGATGGCCCCGTTTCGCCTCGAACGCTCCCGTGGCGGCAGCTACCGCTGGGGCATCGAACCGGAGATCGCCGTCGGCCTGCTGCCGCGCACGCAAGTCGAGGTCGGCTTTCCGCTCGCCCACGTCGAGGGCGTTGCCGGACGGCGTCAGACCGCACTGGCCGGTATCGAAGCCTCCGTCCTCTACAACCTGAACGCCGAGACGCGGCTCCCCGCCCTGGCGATCGTCGCGGATGTCATTCTCCCCGTGGGCGCGATGGCCCCCGACAAGGCGTATCCGTCATTCAAGGCGATCGCCACGAAGACGTTGTCGTGGGCGCGGTTTCACGTGAATGGACAGGTCACCCTGGGAGACGCGCCAATCGCACCGGCAACCACCGGCAGCACCGCACCGACCGCCGAGCTCTCGCGCTGGTTGGTCGGCGTGGCGGTCGACCGCACCCTCCCGCTCCGCTCGCTCCTCCTCACCGCGGAGCTGGTCACCTCGCAGCCCATCGACGCGACCGAACAGACCGCGTGGGACGTGGCCGGTGGCGCGCGCTACCAGCTGAGCCCGCGGCTCGCCGTCGATGGTGGTGGCGGCTACCGCCTGTCAGGCAGCGATGCCGGCTGGTTTCTCACCGCCGGTGCCGCCGTGTCGCTTGGACTGCCCTGGTCTCCCCGCCGCTAACCGCGAACTCATCAGATGACACACCTCAGACTTTCGCGGACGCTCATCACCGGCGTCATCGGTGCGACGCTCGCGCTCGCGACGCTGTCCGTCCCGCGCACCGCGCAGGCCCAGTGGACCACGACGTACGAACAGTTCTATCTCCAGGCCTCGCACAACTGGACGTTTCGCAACGAGTACGCGTCGGCCGATCGCTTGTTCAATGCCTTTGACTACGGCCACGCGATTCTGTACGAAACGCTCTGGACCAAGCCCAACGCCCCCGCGTCGCGCCTTGAGGTAAAGGAATTCGATTACCTCACCAAGACGGTGCTGGTGAAGCCGCCGCGCGTGCCGCTCGAGGAGGCTGCCATCGAGCCCAAGTACGCACAGCTCGCGCCCGAAGCGAAGGTGATGTTCGACTGGGCGCACTTGTTGCACCGGCAACTGTACGATGTGCTGGCCGACGAACGTCTGAGCGACGCGCAGCGGGACACCGAAGCGCAGCGGTTGCTGGCGTACTACAAAAGCCGCCCCGAACTCGCATTCAGCTCGAAGCCCAAGACGATGGCGCTGATGCAGGAGCAGTCGTACTCGCTCGCCTTCCGCAAGAAGTATCCGAAGTTCAATGGACTCATCTGGGGCTACCACTGGCTGCAGGTCGGTTTGTACGAACCGCTCCTCGTTGGCCACACCGTTGCCGCGAAGCAGGCCGGCGTACGCGCCACGGTCGCGCGCTTCTGGCAAATGGTGGACGGCGCACCGACCGCTCTGCCCTACCAGATGCCGATGACGGCGGCGGTGGCGCCGGCGTTCGCCGCGCGGTTTCCAGAGGCCGCGATCATCTTCGACAACCTGCACTCCATGCATGACGTGGTGTCGGATATTCTGAGTAACGACACTGTGCCTCGTGACCGCAAGCGCGCCGAGATCCTGCGCGCCGCGCGGTTGTACCGCGACGACACGTCGTACGTGATGCCCGTGGCGGCGTGGCTCGCCATGTCGGGACACATGGGCATCGAGAACATGGGCGGGCCGTCGGCGGGATTCCTGCCGACGCTCCCCACACCCACAGTGACCGCTGGCGCTGTGATGACGCACGACTGGGAGACCGGCGCCATGAAGGGCTTCACGTACGGCTCGGCGGTCGGTGGTGTCGCGTCCGGTGGCGAGCACGCGGGACATGACGTGGCCGCGATGGCCATGCCAGCGACGCCGTCAACGACACGGTCAACGACACCCGCGACCAACGACAGCGCCGACGTGGCCGCGCTGGTACACCGCTTTCACGACGCTCTCGAACAGGGCGACAGTGTTGCGGCGATCGGACTGCTTGCGGACGACGCCGAGATCCTCGAGAGTGGGTCGGTGGAAACGGTGGCAGACTACCGCGCCCATCATCTGCCCGCTGACATCGCGCTGGCGAGGGCCATCAAGAGCACGCGCTCGCCGCTCCGCGTGCTCGTTCAAGGTGACCTCGCCACCAGCACCGCCACCTCCGTGACCACGGGCACGTTCCGTGACCGCGCGGTCGACTCGGCCGGCGCTGAACTCATCGTGGCCCGGCGTACGCCGCAAGGGTGGCGGATCTCCGCCATTCACTGGTCGGCACGGCGACGTAACTAAGTCCCAGCGCCGCGTTCGCAGGACCGCCTTCGGCCGATTTCCCCGCGGGTCCCTCCTTCCCGCGTGGGGGATCGGTTAGGTTTCTGAAGAAGCTTTTTTGACGCCCATCATCGAAGGTTTTGCCCATGTCGGACGTACTGCAGGAATTCTCCTTCGTTGACCGTGGTCGGACGTTCCAGTGTCGTGTCGCCGCGTCGCGCGTCACGGGACCGGATCCGTGGTGGTGGTTCGAGGTGTCGACCGAACAGCACCAGCGTCACGCGCCGTTCCGCGCTGATCCCGATGACACGCTGGAAGTCGTCCAGCAGCGTATGGTGGCCTATTACGACAATCTGCTCGAGCGTCGCGCTGCGCCGGTGGTCAAGAAATGGAGCCGTCCGGCACCGCAGGCTGCCGCCGCTACATCCGGCGACGAAGGCTCAGACGTGATCGAGATGGACGCCGAGACGGAAGAAGTCGTCGCCGAGATCGAGGGAGAGATCGCGGAAATCCCGGGTGACGACGAAGACGCCCCGGCGGCCTGAGTTGGCCTGAGTGTAGATCACCCCGGTGCGATCACCGGGGTGGCCACTCCCAGCGCTTGGCGTACCGCCGGCGCCACGACCGTTCCGAACAGCTCGATACTCCGCATGATGTCCGTATGGGCCATCGGTCCCACGCTGAACTGAATCAGCATGCGGTTGTGCCCGAAGAGCTCGTGCTCAAACAGAATCTTGTCAATCGCCTGCTGCGGCGAACCCACCAGCAGCGCGCCCCGCGGCGAACGCTCCATGTCGAACTGCCGCTGCGTCGGCATCGGCCAGCCACGCTCGCGGCCGATCCTGCCCATCGTTTCGATGTACGGCGGAAATGACAGGGCCACCGCGCGCGCCTCGCTGTCGGCGATGAAGCCGTGCGAGTTGATGCTGACCAGCAACGTGGCGGGATCGTGTCCCGCACGCTCCGCCGATTCACGATACAAATCGATCAGCGGCACGAAGCGCTCCGGCGCGCCACCAATGATCGCAACCGCGAGCGGCAACCCCAGCGTCCCCGCACGCACGACCGACTGCGGTGTGCCGCCCACCGCGATCCACACCGGCAGTGGGGATTGCAGGGGACGCGGGTACACGCCGCGATCGTCGATCGACGCGCGCAAGGTACCGGCCCACGTGATGCGCTCCTGCTCGCGCAACTTCAGGAGCAGCGTGAGCTTCTCAGTGAAGAGCTCGCTGTAGTCGTCGAGATTCTGCCCGAACAGCGGATACGATTCGATAAAGCTGCCGCGTCCGGCGGTGATCTCCGCGCGGCCATTTGAAAGGAGATCCAACGTCGCGAAGTCCTGGAAGACGCGCACTGGATCGTCGGAGCTGAGGACCGTGACGGCGCTCGTGAGGCGAATCCGGCGGGTGCGCGCGGCCGCCGCGGCCAACACGACGGCGGGGCTGGAGACGACATAGTCGGGGCGGTGATGCTCGCCCACGCCGAACACATCGAGTCCGACCTCGTCGGCGAGCACGATCTCCTCGATGAGGTCCTGCATGCGACGGGCGGCCACCGACGGGTCATGTGTCGCCCGCGGATTGGTTTCGCCGAACGTGTAGATACCGAGTTCCATGAGGAATTCTCGCTGATCGGCCGGCGCCGGTCCAGCGAGGTCGCGCCGCGACAAACGGCCCGAGCTCTTTACGCCCAGACCGCGCGGCACGACATTTAGGGGTTGGATTGTCACCCGACAGTCCGCCCCCTGCCCCCGTCCCGCCTGGTCCTATGCCGATTACGCTCAAGGTCAACGGCACGCCGCGCACGCTCGACGTGCCAGCCGATATGCCCCTCTTGTGGGCACTCCGTGACGAACTCGATCTCAAAGGCACCAAGTTCGGCTGCGGCATCGCCCGCTGCGGCGCCTGCACGGTGCATGTGAACGGGGTCGCCACGCGGTCGTGCAACACCCCGCTCTCGCGCGTCGCCAACGCCGACGTCACGACCATCGAAGGGTTGTCGCCCGATGGTCTGCACGCCGTGCAGCAGGCGTGGGAGGAACTCGACGTGCCGCAGTGCGGCTACTGTCAGGCCGGCCAAATGATGGGCGCCGCGTCGCTGCTGGCGAAGACGCCCAAACCGACCGACGCCGAGATCGACACCGCATTGAACACGAATCTGTGCCGATGCGCGACGTACATCCGCATTCGCAAGGCAGTGCACCGCGCCGCCGAGATCAAGTCGGGCGCCTCGCCGGCCGTGGGTGGATCGACGCCCTCGAAGAACGGCTCCCCTGACAACCGCTGAGGCCACGACGATGACGACCCAATCCGACAAGCCGGGCGTGAACCGTCGCGACTTCCTGCGCGTCACCGCCCTCGCGGGCGGCGGTATTCTGCTGGCCAGCTACGCCGAGCCGCTCGAGGCCCTCGAACGGCTCGGCGTGAACGGCGCGCTTCCGCCCGTCGCCGATCCGATGCTCAGCGCCTTCGTGCGCATCACCCCCGACGGCATCGTTACCATCACCGCGAAGAATCCCGAAATCGGCCAGGGCATCAAGACGATGCTGCCCATGCTGATCGCCGAGGAGCTCGACGTGGACTGGGCGAACGTGCGCGTGGAGCAAGCCGACTTCGACCCCACCAAGTATTCGGCACAGACGGCCGGTGGCAGCACCGCCACGCCCACCAACTGGCTGCCGCAGCGCCGCGTCGGTGCGGCCGCGCGCGCCATGTTGGTGTCGGCCGCTGCGACGCAGTGGAACGTGCCTGCCGCCGAACTGGACACCGAAAAGGGCGTCGTGCATCACCGCGCCTCGAAGCGGTCGGCCACCTACGGGTCGCTGGCCAGCGCCGCCGTGTCGGTCACGCCGCCCGATCTGGCCACCGTGCCGCTCAAGGACCCGAAGAAGTTCACGATCATCGGCACCCGTACGAAGACCGTGGGGCTGCGCGACATCCTGATGGGCAAGCCGATGTTCGGCATCGACGTGACGGTGCCCAACATGCACTACGCCACGTTCGTGAAGAGCCCCGTGTTCGCCGCCAAGGTGGCGAGCGCGAACCTCGACGCCATCAAGGCGATGCCGGGCGTCACGCACGCGTTCGTGGTCGACGGCACGACCAATCTGCAGGGGCTCATGCCGGGCGTCGCCATCGTCGGCAAGAACTGGTGGATGGTGCAGCAAGCGCGAAAGAAACTCGTGGTCGAGTGGGCCGCTCACCCTACGTCCCAG
>JBBARJ010000067.1:0-12753 GCA_040399825.1 Gemmatimonas sp. | reverse complement strand
TCAGCATCGGCTTCGGCGTCACGTGCGTGTGCGGACGAAGGCGCGTGCCTTTGCCGGCGAGGGGAATGATGACCTTCATGTCGAATTCGGTCCCGAGTGGCGGGGTGAGTCGGGCGCTCCTGCAGATCGACGCAAGATGCAGAACGGCGCCGTCCTCGGGGAGGGGCGGCGCCGTACGAAGTGCTCTGGAGTCCAGACCGGATCGGCCCGTGAGGAGCGGCCAGCGCGTCAGGGGGCGCTGGTGCCCTCGCGACCGTACCGATCCTTGATCCTGACGACATCATCCAACTCCGGCGTACTGGCTTCCAGCACGTCACAATCGGTAATGGCTTCCATGTAGTGGATCGTGCCCGGTGTGATCCGGAACGACTGACCAGCGGTCAGGCTCTGGTCCTGCAGCTCGGTTTCCCCCGGTAGCTGCACCCAGTACTTCATCTCGCCCTGCAGCAGATAGACGGTTTCGTCCTTCCGCTCGTGGTACTGCACCGACAACGCCTGTCCGGCCGTGATGTGCAGGATCTTGCCCACGTACCGATCGGTATGGGCCCAGATCGTCTCGTGTCCCCACGGTTTCGGCACATGCCGGACTTCGACGCGACCACTCATGCAACGCTCCTGAATCGTAGACGAATCATGCGGCCCCTTCTTGCTTCTGACGGACGACCGGCACCGGCGCGGCGTAAATGGCCGGAGCCGCCCACCAGACTGGACACCAGCCGGGTGCGCCACGAGGACCCTCGACCGGATGTGAAACGGGGGAGTGCACCATAGTGCACTCCCCCGTTTCTTCACGAAACACGTGGAGGCGAATCAGACGCGGGACGCACCCATGCGACGACGCAGCAAGGCGAGCTTGCGGCGAAGCGACCCGTCCATCACGGTGTCGCCGATACGGACCACCACACCACCAAGAATGCTCGGATCGACCGCGAGATGCGGCACGACCGTCTTGCCGACGATGGCCGACAAGCGCTTGCCGATCTCATCACGCTCGTCGTCGCCCGTTTCACGTGCCACGGTGACGCGAGCGTGCACGATACCAGCCGAGGCGTCGAGCAGCGTGTCGTACTCGTTGGCGACGATCGGAATGAGCATCTGGCGACGGTTTTTCACCAACTGCTGCAGGAAGCGCAGGAACAGGCGCGGCACACGATCGCCAAGCGCCTTGGTCAGCACCGCCGACTTCTGGTCGGCCGCGATGCGCGGCGACTCGAGAAAGCGAAAGAGCGTGATGTCAGTTTCGATCGCGGTCGCGATCTGCCGCAACAACACTCCCCACCCCGCAGTGTCCTCGGCCTTGCGCGCGAGGGTCAGCAGCGCCTCGGCGTAGTTACGGGCGACCGATTCGCCCTGCACGCCGGCCGGCATCAGGGCGTACCCTTCGCGCCGTCGAGCGACGCCAGGAAGCTCTCGACGATCTTGCGGTTGCCGGCTGAATCGAGATTCTGCTCGATCACACGCGACGCGCCCGCGATGGCGAGGTCGATCGCTTCAGTGCGCAGGGCGGCGATGGCGGCCACTCTCTCGCCCTCGATCGACCGACGCGCCTGCTCGATCATCTCTTCCTGCTGCGACTTAGTGAGCGCGAGGAGATCGGTGCGCATCTTCTCGGCCGTGGCGCGGCTGTCGGCGATGATCTGCTGCGCGTCCGTCCGCGCGGCTTCAAGAAGGGCCTTCTGCTGCGCAAGCAGCGACTCGGCCGCGGCACGGTCGCGCTTGGCGCCTTCGATCGCGTCTTCGAGCGCCTTCTCCCGCGCCTCGACGGCAGCGAAGATGGGCTTGAAGGCGAACTTGGAGAGGACGACAAGCAGGAGGACGAAAATGACGAGCGTCCACGCCATCAAGCCGACATTCGGGTCGAGCAGATTGGGCGGACCGCCCTCGGCGGCCTCTGACGCAAAGGCCGGTGACGCGGTGACGGCGAGCACGGTAGCAAGCGCGCCGATACGGCGAGCGGAAGGAGCGAGCATGGAGAGGTCCACGAGAAGAAGAGAGTGCGGCGGGGCGCCCGGATGGACGCCCCACGCGCGAACACGTTAGAACGTGATCTTGCCCTGGATCTGGAAGCCGATCACGACGCCGAACAGCGCGGCGCCTTCGATGAGCGCGGCCAGGATGAGCGCGGCGGTCTGGATACGACCCGCGGCTTCCGGCTGACGCGCCATGCCTTCAACGGCCGAACCACCGATACGGCCGATGCCCATGCCGGCGCCGATCACGGCACCACCGGCAGCGATGCCGGCGCCGATCATGGCGAGGCCCTTCGGATCCTGAACAACCGGCGCAGCGGCCTGGAGGAGACCCATGATTTCCATCGTAACGCTCCGAAAATAGTCGTTGAGAAATGCACTCCCTTCGGCGGTCATCAGAGACCGCGGGTCCCGTCAGCGGGCCGAGGCCCAACGGGAATCACCGATCGCTCGATCGGCTACGGCTCTCATGGGCAGGGGGAGGACCTGCCCGGAGAGTGAGACCTGCTAGTGGTGTGCTTCGCGGATCTGACCGATGAACACGCAGGCCAAGAGCGTGAAGATGAACGCCTGCAGAAAGCTCACGAACAGTTCGAGCATGCTGATCGCGGTCGCCATGAGCACCGGCACGCCGGCCAGCGCCCACGACTGAAACGCGAAGATGAGGCCGATGAGCGCGAGGAGTACGATGTGTCCGGCGGTCATGTTCGCGAACAAACGGATCGTGAGTGCGAACGGCTTGGAGATCTTGCCCACCATTTCGACGGGCGACATGACGAAGAACATCACGACGCGCATGACGATCGGCAGGTCCTTGTTCCAATAGAACAGCGTGTTCAGGTAGCCCAGGCCATTGGCGCGGATGCCCGCGACCTCCACGACGACGGCTGTAATGATGGCCAGCGTGGCGGTCACCGCGATGTTGCCGGTGGCCGTGGAGCCGTACGGGATCATCCCGAACAGATTGCAGGTGAGGATGAAGAAGAACAGGGTGAGCGCGAAGGGTACGAAGGCCTCGCCGTGATGCCCGACATTCGGCAGCACGACTTCGTTGCGCAGGTACAGCGCCATGGCTTCCATAGCCCCGGCGAATCCCTTGGCGCGGCCCTCATGCTCGTGCTGCTTCTTCGAGGCCGACGCGGCGCTGATGAGCACCACCGACACGATCACCGCCGCCAACAGCATGAACACGACATGCTTGGTGGGCGAGAGATCGACTTCCATGCTGCCGATGTGCACTGGCGCGAATTTGGGAAGCTCGACTTCCTTCGCGAGGTGCCTGTTCGGCCACGGGACTTCGAGGTGCGAGGCATCGGTAATGTGCGGCGTGATGAAGTCCACCGAAGCCGCCGCCGGCGTAGCCGGAGCAGGATCGGCGGCGTCCTGCGCACTCAGCGCGACGGGCGCGAGGGCAAGGAGCACGGCACAGGACAACGAGCGGAGCATGGACTGCATCCGAATCAGGTCTTAGTGAGCGTTCAGAAAGATCGGCTCGATCACCGTCGAGACGAAGTAGAAAACAACCAGCGACATCAGCGCGGGGGTGGACGGCAACCCCAACGCCTTGGCTCCCAGGAAGGCCCAGAAGGCCACCGTAGCGAACCGCAGCAGCACCCCCAGTCCCCACCCTGCCATCACCTGCGTGCGCGCCACCAGCATCGCGATCGCAAAGGTGAATGTCTGCACGATCACGGCGAGCCACGCACTGGCGCGCACCGCTCCGGCCGACGCGGGGTCAGTCCAGACCAACCGCTGCATGATGACTGCAGCCACCAGCACCAACGTGACCTGCGCAGCGGAGAAGCCAAGCAGCGCACGGAGCATTCGATTGGGCGCAACACGATCTGTCGTCATGGCTTCAGCAACGAATCGGTGTCGTCCGTGACACGCGAGCCGGCCGGCTTCATCAGACGCCGGTAACTCGCGTAGAAAGTTCCTCCCCCACCAACGAACAGCCCGCCCAACACGAAGAGAGGCGACGTGTCGAGCCGGCGGTCAAGCCACGTGCCGGCGTACACGAACATCAGGATAGACCCGAAGAACTGCAGTCCGAGGCCAGCGAGCGCCCACGGCGAGTGCTCTCCGGGCGGCGTCGAGCCGGGTCGTGGTGTCCGCGGTTCATCAGCCATCCGAGCGAGAAGCTAGACGCTTGTGAAATTTTTCGCAAGCTATCAAAATGACCGAACCCGAACGAAAACCGACACCAGATTGCGGGTGGGTAACAGATGCGAAATGCGAAGCAGCATCGTCACTTAGCGTGTCAACTGATGCTTGACAGCCATAGCCGTCGTTGATAACGTGGCAGAGAATCGAAATGTGACCGCGCGTCGTCCAAGCGATGTCGGTGCTTCCGATTGGCACTGACTCACGCGACCCGACCATCCGACCCACGCCCTGATGCTTTCCCGCATCATCGTTCCACTGCTGGCCGCTGCCGTGCTCATGTTCGCGTGTGGTCCGCGAGCGTCGAGTCCGGTCGCGAGTGCGCGCCCAACGGTGGGTGCCGAGCAGGGAGTGACGTCTCACGTCAGGGTAGACACCTCTCGTGGGGTGGTCCGCTTCGCGATCGAGGTCTCGAATGACTCTCGGAAGCGGGTGGAGCTTGACTTCCCCGACGGCCGCACGCACGACTTCGTCGTGTTGAACGATGCGGGTCGGGAGGTGTGGCGTTGGAGCGCGGGACGGCTCTTCACGCAGGCGATGCAGAACCGCTTACTTGATGCGCACGCGTCGGTGGTGTACGACGAGCGCTGGTCGCCGCCGTCGCCGGGGCGGTACACCCTCGTGGCGTCGTTGCGGAGCGAGAACTATCCCGTGCAGCAGCGCGTGGATTTCGCCCTGCGGTAGTCCTCGGCGGATCCGTGGCGGATCACCGGCGCAGCGCGGCGTCGCTCGCGCCCATCGATCCACGCGTTACATTCTCTCCCATCTGCAACGGACGCCCGCGGGCGTCCGTATCTGTTTTCAGGCTCGTCCATTTCGCATCTCACACCGATCTCGTGACTACACCGCCTGTCGAGAACGACCTCGCCCTGCTCGACCGTCTCGCTGAGGCGCGACGAGAGCTCGCCACGCAAATCGGAAAGCGCATCGTCGGCCAGACGCAGGTGGTCGACGATCTCGTGACCGCGCTACTCGCCGGTGGACACGTGGTCCTCGTCGGTGTGCCCGGACTCGCCAAGACGCTGCTCGTGCAGACCGTCGCGCAGGCGCTGGATCTCACCTTCTCGCGGGTGCAGTTCACACCCGATCTGATGCCGAGTGACATCACCGGCACCGAATTGATGGAAGAGGAGCCCGGTACCGGCAAGCGCGCCTTCCGTTTCGCCGAAGGACCGGTGTTCGCGAACATGGTCCTGGCCGACGAAATCAATCGAGCCCCCCCGAAAACGCAGGCCGCGCTGCTGCAGGCGATGCAGGAGCGTACGGTTACGGTGGCCGGTCGTACGTATGAATTGCCGAAACCGTTCTTCGTGCTCGCCACGCAGAATCCGATCGAACAGGAAGGCACGTATCCGTTGCCGGAAGCGCAGCTCGACCGTTTCATGTTCGAGCTCACCGTCGGCTATCCGTCGCGCGAAGAAGAAGAGCAGATCGTGATGTCGACGACGGGTGCGTCGCAGGGCGATGTGCGTCCGGTGGTGGGCGGCGAAGAGCTGCTCCGGCTGCAGCGCCTCGTGCGTCGGCTGCCGGCCCCGCCGAGTCTCGTGCAGTATGCGGTCAAGCTCGCGCGCAGTACGCGCCCGGACGATCCGAACGCGAGTGCCAAGGTGAAGAAGTACGTGAGCTGGGGCGCCGGTCCGCGTGCGTCGCAGTATCTCGTGCTGGGTGCGAAAGCGCGGGCGGCGATGGATGGGCGGGCAATGCCCGATCTCGACGACGTGCGCAGCGTGGCGAAGGCCGTGCTGCGTCACCGGCTCGTGGTCAACTTCCAGGCCGAAGCGGATGGGATTCCGACCGAGTCGCTGATCGAATTTCCCTGAGCGGCGGGCCTCGTCGCGCCCTGAAGTGGGACAGTACGAATGACACGCCACGGGTGGCGACTCCTCAGGAGTTGCCGCCCGTGGCGTATTTTCCGCTGGGGCCGAGGCGATACGCTGCTGGGCGGGGGTCCCCGAGGCGACATTTAGGCCTGCTGACGCTTCGCTGACGACCTATCCGCAACATCAGGTTGTCCCGGGTGACGACGACGATCGCCCAGCGTGTACTCTTGCCGACGGGTGTGCCCATGGCTCGCGTGCGACTTCCATCAGCGGCTCGAGACGAGCTGACGTTGCCGGACATCAGCGACGACGCCGACCTTGGCGGTCTACCCTTAGTGTTTCAGACCATGGGGGCGGCACGCGTGGTGTTGGGGGACGATCGCATCGTGCCCTCCACGGGGACGCTGTTCGCGCTGCTGGTGCGGGTGGCGTACAGCCCGGAGTACCGGCAGTCGCGCGACGTGCTGCTGACCTCGTTGTGGCCTGGCCAGTCCGTGGCGCGGCAGGGCGGCAACCTGCGCCAGGCGCTGTACAAGGCGCGGTCGATGGGGATCAACGTGTCGCTGATGGGCGACTCCGTCTGTCTCGATCCGCGGCAGGTGGTGACCACGTTTTCATTGTCGCAGACGACGGCCTTGTTTGATCGGGACGTGGTGCGCGGGACGGAACCCTTCGGCGTGTTTCTGCCGGGCTTTGTGGCGCCATGGCCGGATGTTCAGGAGTGGATCGACAGCCAGCGGGCGACGGTACACGCCGCCGTGCGGCGGGTGCTGGTGGAGCAGCTGCGCGCACGTCGGGAGCGCGCCGACTGGTCGGGGGCCGAGGCGCTGGCGCATTGGCTGCTGCAATTCGATCCACTTCACGAGGAGGCGACGCTGACGCTGGCCGAGTGCACGATGCTGGCCGGCTCGAAGGCGGAGGCGGTGGCGATCATCGATCGGTATCTCACCGAGATCGGCCCCTCGGCCAGCGACATTCGGCTGCCGGCCACGTTGCTGCGCAAGCGCTTCACCGAGCCGCCGTCGAAAAAGCGTCCATCGTTCGCGCCAACGGAACAGCACTTCGTCGGGCGCACGAGCGAGTTGGCGAATCTGACGATGGCGATGCGGCGGGCCCGGTGGCACGACGGGAGCGCAGTGATGCTCGTGGGCCCATCGGGGATTGGGAAAACGCGACTGACCACCGAACTTTCGAAGATCGCCGAGATCGAGGGATTCCGCGAAATTCGTGTGGAGTGCCGAGACGGCGACGTGACCCGTCCATTGCATGCATTGCTCGAGCCGATCAACGAACTACTCGCAGTGCCTGGCGCGCTAGGCTGCTCGCCGGAAAGCATGAGCGTCTTACGCAAAATCGTTGGAACGAGCGATGCTGATTTCAACAACCATGAGCCAAACGATGTACCGAGATTAGCCGGTGGGACGCTACAGAATGGTGCCAGCCCCACCTCGCTAGGTAGCCGATCCGTGCGTGATGCCATCATTGATCTGATAGGAGCAGTGACCGAGGAGAAGCCCATCTTCTTGATCTTCGAAGACGCGCATTGGATTGATGATGACTCGTGGGACGTCCTTGTCGATCTCGCCGAAACTGTGGGCCTGATGCGCGTTTTCCTGACGATCACTACCCGGCCGCCAGCGAGGCGCATCGAGAGATCATCGAAGTCTCCATCGGCTCTGCAGATCATCACATTGCAGGCACTTCTGCCGGAAGAATCGCTCGCCCTAACGCGTTCACTGAGCCACGACATGGCGGCGCCTCTGTCCCCGAAGGTGGAGGACTGGATCGTCAGCGCCAGCGAAGGGAGTCCGCTATTTCTCCGAGCGCTCGTGAATCACTGGGCGGAGACAGGGGATGCCGGCGGGATACCTCCCACACTCCAAGCCTTGCTGGACCAACGCATCGAACGACTGCCCTCAGCCGCAATACGCGCCGTGCAAACCATTGCGCTTCTCGGGCCTTATGCGTCGCTAGACCGAATCATGGAGTCGCTTCAGCTCCCGACTCACGAGCTTCTTGCTGCGCTCGAACAGCTCGAAAAGGATGGTTATCTCGCGCAAGACGAAGCTGCCCTCGTTGTTTCTCATGAACTCGTTGGAAAAGCCGCTACTAGCCGAATGTCGACTCTCGTTCGTGCTGCATTGCGCTCAGCGATTGCCGAAGCATTTGAACGTGAGTTCGACAGGACTGCGGACATCGATATTTTGCTTCAATCGTTGCATCAAACAGAGCTCAGCGGGCGACTCGATGCAGTTATTCGGCTATTGGTTAAGCACGCGAAGCCATTGGTTGAATCCGGACGCCCTCGGGGACTTCTTCGCACGTTGAGCCGAGTCTCTTCGCAGAACATGCGAAGCACGACTGCGACAGAGCTTCGACGTCTTCAAGCGCGCCTTGAACTCGACTCTGGCGAGTACGCGAAGTTCCTTTCGCTGGGCCAGAGCGCCCTGAGGTTGCCCACTGAGTTCAATTCACTGACTGAGGCAGAGGCAGAGGAGGCTATCTCGATCGTCGACTCTGCCTACCGCGCAGACCCGTTCGTGGACAAAGACGGATTGGTCGAGTTCTCACTACAGCTTGTGGACTCGGCGTGGCTTCCACGGTCGACACGATTGAGAGCGGCTGAGATCGCGCTCGTAATCTGCTCAAACACCTGCGACAGCCTCAAAGCAAACGCCATTTTCGAATCAATCGCACCAACGGAGAAGGAGATTGCGACAGACGATCGATTTCAACGCATTGCGCTACTCTACCACACGATTTTCGGGTCGTTGGACACTGGCGAGCATCTAGCGGAAAGCCTGTTCGGAAAGGCACTCAAACAGCCAGCTTCCACCGCGGCCTATCAAGACGCTGGCCGGGCCGCATTCACTCTTCGAATGTGCGGAAAGACGGCTCGTGCTATCAAGGCATTCGACTTCAGCTATCGAACTGCGATAGAGATTGATGCCCCGAGACTCGCGCAATTTCCAGCATGGCAACTTGCAAATCTACATCTTGAAATGGCCGACGATGCGAACGCGAATGCCTGGACGAACGCGCTCGCGCAGCTTTTTGAAAGCGAGGAGGACGAAGTATCGTCAAGCTATGTAGTCGCTTACTTTTGCCGGCTGGCGATTTACAATGGTCAATTTGACCGCGCGACGCAGTTACTTGAACGATACAAGCGCGCATACCCGCGCTTTCCGACCGTGAAGGCGCACGCGTATATGGTAGCGCTTGAGATGGGCACAAATTTGCTCGATCCGGAATGGATACCGAGTGCCGCGCTTCTCGAGGTCGCTGATGCGAGGTACAAGCTTACTTCAAGATTCGGCACGAGCGATTTTCTCTCAACCGTCTACTTCAGCGCACTAGAACGTGTAGGGCGGAAGTTCGAGGCCCGCACAAAAGCATCGGAGTACGTCGCGAATCTTCGGCGCGATCGATCTCCTATCGCGGTTGGCCTGCTTCAACTGACCAACGGATTTGACAGTTGAAGCGGCTATGCTACGGCGGGAGTCTTCATCCTGCGCCTGACAAGCTCGAAGATTTGCGTTAACGACTGGACACGACCGGAGTCGTTTTGGTCGAAGAGTCGAGCAAAGTCCGGGGACGCTACGAGCGCGTCACATATATTCGGATCGAACTGCACGCCGCGAAACTTCCGAAGTTCTGAACGGACCTCTGCTTCGCCAAGCGCCTTTCTGTAGGGCCTATCCGTGGTCATCGCGTCGATAGTGTCGGCGAACATGATGATTCTTGATCCAAGCGGAATATCTCGCCCTTCGAGCCTGTCAGGATATCCTGTACCATCCCAATTCTCGTGATGATGGCGAACCGCCGGAATGATGTCCTGAAGATCGGAGATCTTCGCAACGAGTTCGGCGCTCTTAATGGGATGAAGCTCCATTATCGCGCGCTCTTCTGGGGTCAGGCGGCCCGGCTTCGAAAGAATCGGCCCAAATATCTCGTGAATCTTACCGACGTCGTGCAGGAGCGCTGCCGTTGAAATCCGGTCGATATCCTTCGGACCGAGTCCAATGACTTGCGCTATGATACGCGAATAGCGACTGACACGCTGGGAGTGACCAGAGGTGTACGGGTCGCGAAACTCGACCGTTTGTACGAACAATTCAAGAAGTTCCTTGTTCGTCGTCTCAAGCTGATGTTTCGACTGATACGTCAGCCGCAAGCCGAGAACGAGAGCGCAAAGAACTGCTACTCCCCACCCACCCCAGTCGACATACGCTCGAGCAAACCCATAAACGACCGGGATTGCGACGACATCGTAGACGAGACCGGCGGAGTTTCCTTCGTACCACGTCTTAACGACGCTCTTGCCCTCGGCGAATCCAATCGCTGCTGCGACAGAAAGCGTATTGACGAATAGGAAGACAACAACCGCTGAAGCATGAGGAAGAGCCCGGAATTCCGCATTCAGGAGCAGAGGCACACCGCCGAGCATTACGTAGGTGGCGATCGCAAAACATCCGGCAAGCACGATCTGCGCAACATTGAAAGCACGCTTGATCGCCATCTTGGGTTTCATCATCTCCGCGATGAATGCACCCGTGCCAACGATCGCAATGGTGGCCCACGATGGATAAAGCACGAAGGCCGTCAGGAACGGTATGAAAGAAACCGCTCCAAAAGTGCTTCCCTGTACACGATAGCTGAGAACGGTCCCGAGAAAGGCAACGAGCGTCAGCCAACCGGAGCCAGCAAGAAATACGATATTGACATCTGGCTGATATAGATACACAGCGACAAGCGAGGCAGCTGCGGCTGCCACGATCGCGTACACATAGGCGACAACGCTTGTCTTCATGGACATAGAGAAAACCGGTCCCCGTCAACCTAGTGCTTTAGGTCAGCCCCAAAGCTTAAGATCAGCCAACACGAACGACCACATCGCATTCACGAGCTGGGCCACGAATTCCATCTTTACGTCACCTCCCATCGGGGTAGTCACGTGTGTCCCGCTCGGGACTCCACATGCTTGACGAGGTTGGCTCCGCTCCTACTGCTTGGCCTGCCCGCTCAGCTCCGCTCTGGTTCGGTTGACGGGGACACTTGTTGTTTCGTCTCGGATGACGATGAGTGCGTAAAAAGAAGCGCCAGCCTTCAGCGCTTCGCGAATTCTGCTAACGGTCGAGGTGCATCCAACGATTGGTCGCATCCAGCACCGCGAGCACAGCGCTCGTTTCGGCACTTTCACGCACTTCACAGCTTCCGGTCAGCATCACCGGCTCGCGTCCCACGCGCGCCGCAACGCTGACGAACATGAATACGCGATCGAAGGCATCGAATTGCTTCGCACCTTCCAGCACCAACGAGCGTTCGCTGCCCGCCATGGCCTTCGAGGCGGCGATGATCGCCAACAACGTCGCGCGTGCCGCCAGGTCGATCCGCGATCGCTCGCTTTCCTGACCCTCGCACTCGCCCACAAATTCCTGTCCATCCCGGCTTAGGGTGACTCGGCACAGCACCCCGCGCGAACGCGACCGCCGAACCTCGACATCCTCAAAAATCAGCACCCGACGGCTGGCCGGGATCGCATCAGCGATCGGCGCGATGGGCGAATTGGCACGCACGGCCCCTCCCATGTGACCACCGGCGGACGCCGATGCAACGAATTCGGCCGCCACAGCGGCGGGAGCGGGCGCCGGCGCCGAAACGGGCGCCACGCCGCCATCCATCGCGCTCAGACCGGCAGGAGCCGGTGTCGCGGCAGGCAGGTCGGCCGCCCGAGGGGCGTCCAAGGTCGTCGCAATCGAGATCTTTCGGTGGTTGACCCGAAGACCGAGCTGCGCCATCAGCGCGCTCTCAATGTTGCGCACGGTGTTTTTCGGGAGGACCAGATCGGTGGTCAGCACGTGGATCTCATCCACCGCACCCGTCTCGTTGGGCACGATGCGCACCGACAGCACCCCAGGGAGGGTGGCGATCAGCTCCTCAGCCCGACGAATAGGCAGCACACTTCCCGCAATCGAGCCGGAGGGGGTCTGAGGGAACGTCATGCCGAAATTGACTGGTATAGACAGGAATGTCTCCGCGGCGGATGCATGCCAAACACCTGTGTTCGGTTCTCTGAAGAGCTAATATGTGATCGCCGTCGATTTCCGGCAAGCCTCAACAATTCACAAGGCGTTGTCCGGCATGGACGTACCGGCTCGGACCTCATGCTTTGTCGAGGGGAGCATCCCGTTCGCCCTCGTCCTCGACGCCTTCCCCTTCGTACTCCCGAAGCTTCCGGTACAGCGTGCGCTCGCCGATCCCCAGCAGATCAGCCGCTTTCCGTCGATTCCCACCCGTGTCGCGAAGCGCGGCTTGAATCGCCAACCGCTCAATTTCCGCCATTGTCATCCCGGGCCCGAGCGTAATCACCGTGGCCGGCGGACCCAGCTCGCGCGGCTCAATGCCACGCATCAACCCGAAGCCCGGCATCGGCACCACCCCGTCGGACCCTGCTCCCGATACCGCAGACGGTGCGCGCACGTCGCCCACCCACCCTGGCGCCGGCGTCCGGCTCTCCCCGTCCACCCGACGACGTAGCTCCTCAACCTGCAACTTCAGCTCGACCAGCGAGCGCACGATGAACTCGAGCTCTCGCCCTTGCGCCCGCTCGCCCTCGCGCACCATCGGCCCGACGTGGACCGGAAGCAACCGACGCCCCCCCCCGTCGCGGATTGGCCTCGGGATATCATCGGCGACGATTTCCCGACCGTGGGCCAGGACAACCATGCTTTCCACGAGATTGCGCAACTCGCGCACATTGCCGGGCCATCCGTACTCGACCAACAGCGCTAATGCGTCGG
>JBBARJ010000066.1:0-13062 GCA_040399825.1 Gemmatimonas sp. | reverse complement strand
CGGGCGAGTTGCCGGCGATGTACTCCACGTAGCCGTTCCGTCCGAGGTACGACTGTCCAGGCACGTAGGTGACCGGCACGACCGTCGGCGGCACGACCGGGGGCGTCGCGTCCGTCGGGCCGCCCCCGCACGCGCTCAGTGTGAGGGCCGCAAGCAGGACCTCGATGGCCACGCGATGGTGGCGCCACGACGGTGGGAATGGCATACGGGTAATCTCTCCCCAGGGTCTGTCCCGCGGAACGGGCAGGCCGGTGCCAGATCACGCGGAGGCGCAGAGGTCGCAGAGTCGAGCCTCGTGTCTTTCCCTCGGCAGTTTCTGGGGGTTCCCTCTGCGGCCTCTGCGCGCTCTGCGCCTCTGCGTGATCTGTGCAGCCATGCCACTGCCACGAACCGCCGCGCGCGATTGCGGTCACGCCGCCAAGACCGTAGCGTCAGGGATGTCTACAGACCGCTCCCGCCGGGATTTCGTGAAGAGCGCGGCCATTCTCGGTGCCGCTGCCGCTGCCGCTGTCGTCCCGAGTGCCGCCGGCGCCACGCCGCCGCCCGCCGACCGCAGCGCACTGCCCAGCAGCGCCCCGCTCACGCCGCACCTAGGGGCGTTGTACGACGTGGCGCGCGACGAGGCCTATTGGACGCAGGTGGCCGCCAAGTACCGCATCACTCCGCGTACCACGAACCTCGAAGCGGGGTTCTTCGGCATGATGGCGCAGCCCGTGCTCGAGGCGTATCACCGCCATATCGATCGCGTGAACAGCGAGAGTTCGTACTTCGCGCGGCGCGAGTATCCGGCGATGTTTCGCACGGCGCGCGAGCGCGTGGCGACCTTCGTGGGCGCCAAGCCCTCCGAGCTCGCCTTCTCGCGCAACGCCACCGAAGCGCTGCAGGCGCTCATCGGGCAGTACAATCGGGTGCAGCCCGGCGACACGATCATGTACGCCGATCTCGATTACAACGCGATGCAGTGGGCCATGAATGCGCTGGCCGCGCGCTGCAACGCCAAGGTGGTGACGCTGAACATCCCCGAGCCGGCGTCGCACGACAACATCCTGGCGGTCTACACCACGGCACTCGACGCCAATCCGCGCACCAAGCTGCTGCTGCTCACACACTGCAACAACAAAACCGGCCTGCTGCTGCCGGTGGGTGCGATCACGAAGCTGGCCAAGGCACGTGGCGTGGATGTGATCGTCGATGCCGCGCACTCGTTCGGACAGGTGCCGCTCACCATGGCTGATATGGGCGCCGATTTTGTGGGGCTCAATCTGCACAAGTGGATCGGCGCACCCGTCGGCGCCGGTGCGCTGTACATCCGCGAGGGCTGCCTGAGCGCGATCGATCGCGCGCACGCCGACGAGAGCGCGCCCCTCGATCGCATCGAGAGTCGCATTCACACGGGTACGACGCATTTCGCCACGGTGATGACGATTCCTGACGCCATCGACTTCCAGCTCAGCATCGGCATCCCGCAAAAAGCCGCCCGCCTGCGCTATCTGCGCGACCGCTGGGTGCACGCCGTGGCTGATGTGAAGGGCGTGAACATTCTCACGCCGGAAGACGCCGCGCTCACCGGGGCCATCACCGGGTTCCGTCTGCATCAGCGCGGTACCGGCGACGCCAACCGCGCCCTCGCGGCCACGCTGCATGACGAATTCGGCATCTTCACCTTCCAGCGCACCGGGCTCGCGAACGGCGATTGCGTGCGCGTCACCCCCGCGCTGTACAACACCCCCGCCGACGCCGACAAATTGGCGGCTGCCCTTCGCACCATCGCCGCCCGAGGCTGAGTCATGAAGCGCCGTACCTTTCTCGGTCACGCCGGTGCGCTGGCGTCGATGCCGCTGATCATGCCGTACCTCTCCCACGCGTTCCCGGCGGCCGCGCCGATGCGCGTGAACGGCGCGCGCCTCAACGAGTGGCTCGCGAAATTCGATAGCGTCGGTCGTACGCCCACCGGCATCAATCGCGTCGCGTACTCCGAGGCCGATCTCGCCGGGCGCGCCTTCACACAGCAGCTGCTGCGCGACGCGGGGCTCACGCCGCGCATCGATACGGCTGGCAACATCTATGCGCGTCTCGAGGGAACGGACCGGACGCTCGCGCCCATCCTCATCGGCTCGCACATCGACTCGGTGACCGACGGTGGCAACTATGACGGACCGGTCGGCTCGTTCGGTGCCATCGAAGTGGCGCGCACGTTGCGCGAAACCAACACGCGGCTGCGCCACCCGGTCGATGTCGTGATCTGGCAGAACGAAGAAGGGGGCACGACCGGCAGCAAGACCGCCATCGGCGAGATGACGGATACCGAACTCGCCAAGGTCGCGCGCTCCGGCAAGACCATCCGCGATGGCATCGGTATCATCGGTGGCGACGTGTCGCGGTTGTCTGAATCGGTGAAGAAGAAAGGCGACATCGCCTGCTACATCGAGCTGCACATTGAACAAGGCGGTTTGCTCGAGAAGGCCGGCAAGCAGATCGGCGTGGTGCAGGGCATTGTCGGGCTGCGCTGGTTCGAAGTCACGATTACCGGCTTCGCCAATCACGCCGGCGCTACGCCCATGGATCAGCGACAGGATGCCATGCTCGCGGCCGCCACGTTCACCGTGGCCGTCAATGAGGCGGTGCGGGCCGAACCCGGTCGCCAGCTGGCTACCGTAGGCCGCATGGTGGTGTCGCCGAACACCACCAATGTGATTCCCGGACAGGTCGTGATGACGGTCGACCTGCGTGACCTCGACCAGCAAAAGATCGAGCACTTCACTGAGGTCTTCGAGCGCTTGGCGCGGGAAATCGGTGCCGCCACCAAGACGACGTTCGCGTTCAAGCGCCTCACCGATAGCAAGCCGGCCATCTCCGATGCTTCGGTGATGAACTGGATTGAAACCAGCGCCGCCGCACTCGGCCTCTCGTCGCAGCGGATGCCCAGCGGTGCCGGTCACGATGCGCAGGAGATCGCCCACATCGCGCCGATGGCGATGATCTTCATTCCGAGCGTGGGGGGGATCAGTCATTCGCCGAAAGAGTTTTCTCGCGCGGTCGATATCACCAACGGGGCCGACGTGTTGCTCAACGCCGTGCTCGCTGCCGACGCCAGTCTGAAAGGGCGCGCATGACGGACAGCGGCGCGCTGCGCCGCGTTCTCGGTCCGGGCTCGCTCGCGCTCATTTTCGCCAATGGCACCATCGGTGCCGGCATCTTCGCACTCCCCGGGCTCGTGGCGGGCACCCTGGGCAGCGCCACCGCGCTCGGCTACGCCATCTGTGCGGTGCTGGTGATGCTGATCTTTCTCTGCTTTGCCGAAGCGGGTAGTCGCGTCCATGGCAGCGGCGGGGCGTACGCGTACGTGGGCACGGCGTTCGGTCCCTTTGTCGGATTCATCGCGGCCAATCTGGTGTGGTTCGGGTTTTCCGCCTGCGCCAATGCGGCACTCGCTGATGTCCTCGTCAGTGCGCTGGCCACGTCCGTGCCGATGCTCGCGCAGCCGGTCCCGCGCGCGCTCGCCCTGATTTCACTGTTCGGATTCACGGCCGCCGTGAACGTCCTGGGCGTGAAGACCGGTGCGCGTGTCGTTGTCGTGCTGACCGTCCTCAAGCTGCTACCGCTGCTGCTGTTGCTCGTGGTCGGCCTCCCACACATCGAGTGGTCGCACCTCGTGCCAACCAGCATCCCCGACGCGTCCACGCTGGGTAGCGGGGTCCTGCTGCTGATGTTCGCGTTCGTGGGCGGCGAAGCGTCGCTGTCGGCCAGCGGCGAGCTGCGCAATCCCAGTCGGACGGTGCCCCTCGGACTGCTGATGGGCGTGGCCACCGTGGTCGGCCTGTACTTCGGGCTGCAGCTGGTGGCCGAGGGGGTGCTCGGCGCCGATCTGCCGCGCGAGACCGTCTCGCCGCTGTCGGCCGCCGCCGGCCAGCTGATGGGCCCGTGGGGGCGCACGATGCTGCTGGGGGCCGTTTCGCTGTCCATCTTCGCCAATCTGAACGGCGACCTGCTGCTCTCGCCGCGCTGCCTGTACGCGGCCGCCAAGGACGGTCTACTCCCGGCGCCGTTGGCCCGGGTGCACCCGCGGTTCCAGACGCCTCACACGGCGATTCTGGTGTTTGCGGCGATTTGCTGCGCCTTAGCCGTCCTTGGCGCGTTCAAGCCGCTGGCGATTCTGGGCACCTCGTCGCTCCTGCTGGTGGACGTCTTCGTCTGTCTGGCCGTGTTGCGACTGCGGCAGCGCGGCGTGCAGACGTCAGACGCTCCGTTCGTCATACCGGGAGGACCGCTCGTCCCGATTCTGGGGGCCACCGTGTGCCTGTGGGTGCTCACCAACCTGTCCCGGGAAGAGCTGCTTGGGCTCAGCGCGCTCGTCTTCTTCTCCGGTGGCCTCTACCTGCGCGTTCAGCGTGCCCGTCAGTTCAGGGCGGCCCGGGCGGCGCGGTCGTCCTGATTCGCCATCGGGCGTCGGCGGTGCGATATTCAAGCGACCGCTCCGTTTTATCTGCTCTTCACGCCCACGGACTTCACGAATGCGACACGCCCTGCGCTACGCCGGTAATTTCGAAAAGAACTTCATGAACCTGACCACCGCGTCGACGACGTTCGAAGGCAGCGACGGCCAGCAGCACGAGTATGCGCCGTGGCCGGACGGGGTGAATGGCCTGCGCATTTCGTTCATGGAAAAGGCCGGCAAGAAGTTTGTGGCCGTGCGCATCGCTGACGACACCAGCGACGTCGTGCTGCGCAACGAGATGGTGCTGGTGCCGGGCGAGCATTTCGGCTTCGGCGTGCACCTGAGTGGTTCGGCCACGGTGGTCGAGGACAACCTCGCCATCATGAAGCTGCTCGAGGATGCCACCAAGAAGAACGTGGATCACAGCGACGAGCTGCTGCAGATTCGCGCGCGCTTCAAGGCCGCGAACACCAAGCACTAGGCCGATCGTCGCGGCAACGCGCCGCGAGCACGAACGGGCCGGCTGTACGTCATCTGACGAACAGCCGGCCCGTTGTGCTACTCCCGAGCCCCTACTCCATACCCCTTACTGCTTTTCCTTGCCGTCCTCACCCTTCGGTGCCACCACCTGCGCTCGCACCGTCGGATACTCGATACCCAGTTGTTCAAGATACGTTTTGAACTTCGTGGGATCGTAGTAGAACTTCTGCAGCTGCGTCTTGTAGCGCGCCATGATGTCGGCGTTCAGGTACGTCGGCGGCGTGTCCTGGGGACGGATGAACGGCGTGTACTTGATGTCCTTCGTCTGCACGTTCTTGAAGTAGTCCCATGCATCGGCCACGATCTTCGGCGTCATGACGATGTCGAGCATCGTGAGCGCCTGCACTTTCGCACCGGCGAGCGCGCCCTTGTGCGCGATGGGCGTCGCCATCGAGATCGCATTCGCCCAGTTGTGCCCCGGCAATCCCGGAATGTTCGACGGGAAGCGCAGGGTGATCGTGGGCACGTTCCACGCGATGTCACCGATGTCGTCGGAGCCGCCACCCATCCAGTTCTGCGGCGTTTCGGCGCCACGCAGCTGCTTGTTCACCTGCTCCGACAAGCCGAAGTCGGGGGAGCCGAGCTCCTTCTGAATGCCCTTCGCCAGCGTCTGGTCCTTGTCGTCCCACTTGGGCATGCCGACCGTCTGCACGTTGGCGTGCATCGCCTCCGCGATCGGCTTGCTGAAGTGCGCCGACCATCCGGAGCCGAGAATCGCGATCGTGTCGACCTTCGTGTCCGTCATCATGGCGGCGCCTTCGGCGACCTTCTTGCCCACTTCGAACAGCGCCATGGTGCGCGGATAGTCCTGCTCGCGGAAATAGAACCAGATGCTCGCCGTGCTGGGCACCACGTTCGGCTGATCGCCGCCGTCCTTGATCACGTAGTGCGAGCGCTGCTGCAACCGCAAATGTTCGCGCTTGTACTCCCAACCCTGCGCCATCAGCATGACCGCGTCGAGCGCGCTCTTTCCGCTCCACGGCGCACCGGCCGCGTGCGCGCTCGAGCCACGGAAGCGGAACTCGGCCGAGAGCAGGGCGCTCGAACCGCTGGCGCCCCACGACACGCCGAGATCGTTGCCGACGTGGGTGAAGAGCGTGACGTCGGTGTTCTTGAACAGCCCCGAGCGCACCAGAAACGCCTTGCCCGCCATCTGTTCTTCGGCGATGCCCGGCCACAGCAGCAGTGTACCGTTGATTTTGTCGCGCTGCATGAGCTGCTTCACCACGATCGACGCCACGATGTTCACGGCCTGACCGGCGTTGTGCCCTTCGCCATGTCCCGGGCCGCCGCTCACCATCGGGTCGCGGTAGCCCACGCCCGGCTTGTTGCTGGCCTGCGGAATGCCGTCCACGTCGGAGCCGAGCGAGATCTCCGGCTTGCCGGTGCCGTAGCTCCACTTGGCCGTCCACGACGACGGCATGCCCGCCACGCCCTTTTCGATGGTGAAGCCTTCCTTGGCCAGCAGCGTGGTGATGTAGCGCTGCGACTCGAACTCCTGGAAGCCGAGCTCCTGAAACGAGAAGAGCATGTCTACGATCTCCTGCACCTGCTTGGCGCGGGATTCGACCATGACCAGCGCCTCGGCCTTCAGCTTCTCGAGACGGGGGTCAACAGGCACGGTGGCCGCCGGTGTGGTCGCCGTGGCCGGCGGGGTGGCTCCCTGGGCCAGCAGCGCGGGCGCAGACGCCGGTACGGCGGCGAACGCCGTGAGACCGGCGATCAGGGAACGGGTGGAGCGAAAGCAGTCGCGAAAGCGGATCGGATGCACGGCGGACTCCCAATGGTGGTCGGCGAATCTGGGACAGAGGTCGCCGGTGGCCGTAACGAACCGGGCACAACGGGCGAACCTCGAAATTACGTTTCAGGCGGGGAAACCGCTCGGTCCGGCCCTCCGTATGGTCACCGAGACCGTCGTGTTGGTCATGAAGTCCCCGTCTCGTCCCGTTCCCCGGTTCATGCGCTCTCCGAATTCGCTCCGTGTGGTCGCCCTGGTTGGGGTGATGAGCCTGATCTCCGCCGCGTGTCCCGAGGCGCTGTTCGGCCAGGCGCGAGCCAAGCCGCCGGTCACGCGCGACACGCTGACGGCCGAGGAACGGGCGGCGGCGCGCGAGCTGAGCCGCGACGCCCGCTCGATGGCGCGCCGGCAGCTCTCGCCTGACAGCGTGATACGGAGGCTGCGGGCCGACTCGGCCAGCGCGTCGGCCTTCAGCGACCCCGAGGCGAAGCGCATCCTGCTACGGGCCCGTGAGGCGCGGGTGCGGCAGGATAGCGCGCTGACGGCCTACAAGGCCACCGCGACACAGCGCATCTCGATGGGGCTGGGCGCCAAGCGGCTAGGGCTCGAGAAGCTGTTGTTCCGTGGGGACAACGTGGCCGAGATCTCGTGGCGACGAAATGTTGGTGTGCGGGTGCGGCCGGTGGGGTCGCGTATGACGGTGCCGATGGGTGGCAAGGCGAATGGCGACTTCAGTGGTGCTATCTCCATTCCGTATTTTCCGGGGCGCGAGTCGCTCTGGTTTCCGAGTAGCAACTTCGGCGTAGTGAAGAGCGACATCGACGAGCGTGAAGTCATTCATCCACTCGCGAACGGCGCCGAGACGTACTACACGTATGCCACGGGCGACTCGGTGGACATCACGCTCGATGGTGGCCGGGTGATCAAGTTGCGCGAGTTGCGCATCACGGCACGTCGCCCCGACTGGAGAGTGTTCGTAGGCTCGTTCTGGTTCGATCGTGACGGTGGGCAGCTGGTGCGCGCGGCGTACCGGCTGGCGGCCGAGCTCGAGATCTGGGATGTGGCGTCGGAAGACAGCGAGGCCGACACCAAGGTGAGCCGCGAGGCGGACCGTTTGCGTGATTCGATTGCCCGGGTGCGTATGCCGCGTGATCTGTACGTCAAGGACTCGATCCTGCGCGCACCGTCGGTGCAGGCGCGGGCCAGCGGTACCGGGGCCGACGATGGGCCACCGGCTTGGGTGAAGGCAACGTTCCGTCCCGCGAAGGCGAAGCTCGATGCGATCACCGTTGAGTACGGCTTGTATCAGGGCAAGTTCTGGTTGCCGCGCGCCAACAGTGCCACGGCGTCGGCGCAGATCGGCTTCATCCGGACGCCATTCAGCATCGATGAGAAGTTCACGTACGACGAGGTGAACGGTGACTTCTCGTTGGCGGCGATCCCAGCGGCGCGTCTCTCCGGCGCCGGGACGCGCAGTGACACCACGGTACTGGTGGGTAGTGGTAACGTCACCATCAGTATCGGCGGCGGCGCCGTGCAGGGCGGTACCGGCAACGCCGTGGTCGATACGGTGAAGCTGTCGGCCACTGAGCGCCTGCGGCGTCGGCTGTGCGCACAGGATTCCACGTACACGCGCGTGGAATCGCGCTACGAAGGCGCGTTGCGCGTGGCGTACGACATGCCGTGCGATGCCACGACGCTCGCGAAGTCGCCCGCGCTGCCACCGGCGGTGGTGTCAGACGATGAGCTGTTCGACCTCACGAGTCGCGACGCCCTGTTGTCGGCACTCGACATGTCGCTACAGCCCGGGTGGATGCCGCAGATGCCAACCGTTCGCGTGGGCTCCGACCTGTTGCGTTTCAACCGCGTGGAGGGACTGTCGGCCGGCGTGCATGTGTCGCAGCTGTTGGGTGCGGGCTACACGCTGAACGCGGTGGGGCGCATCGGTCACGCCGATCTGCACGCGAACGGTGAGCTGAGCGTGACGCGGAGCAACGGCGCACGCACGGTGACGGCTGCGGTGTATCATCGCCTCGCCGCCACCAATCCCGAGTGGGGCGGGGGACTGAGCCTCGGTGCGAGTTTGCCGGCGTTCATCTACGGACGCGACGAAGGGTTCTATTACCGCACGACGGGCGCCGAGTTGAGTGAGCGTCGCGAGCGTCGTCGTGGTGCGCTGGAGTACAAGCTGTTCATCGAGCGGCAGTGGACGGCCGGCGATACCAATGTGGTGAATACCTTCTCGCTGGCGAAGCTCATTGCCGACCGCCGATTCCGCCGGAATATCGAATCCGAAGGGTTGAGTGTGACCGGTGTGTCCGGGCTGTATTCGCGGGTGTTGCTGGATCGCCCGCAGGGACTGCGCGTGACCACGGTGCTGAATGGCGAGGCGGGCACGGGGACCTTTCAGTATGCGCGGGCGTCCGTGGAAGGCACGATCACGCGCCCGGTGTCGCTATTCTCCACGGCGTTGACCGGCGCGATCGGCAGTTCACTCGGCGACGTGCCGCGTCAGCGCGGCTGGTTCGTGGGCGGAGTGCGTACGGTGCGCGGACAGATCGCCGGCACGCAGGATGGCGATGCGTTCTGGCTGGCGCGTGCGGAAGTCGGGACCAAGCAAGGCGTCTTCCGGCCGGTCGGGTTCTTTGACATCGGTTGGGCGGGAAGCCGCGAGGCGTTCGCGAAGGTGCAGCCGCAGCGTGGTGCGGGCGTGGGCTTCGGGGTGCTGGATGGATTGATTCGCGTGGACTTCTCGCGCGGGTTGTATCCACTGAAGCAGTGGCGGACGGACTTTTATTTGAGCGCGGCGTTGTAGGGAATCGGCGCGGCCGGGTGAGCGCGGCGACGCGCCTCCTCAGCGTAAGTCACGCAAGGCCGCAGCCGTCGCCGCGACGGTCCGCGCGACATCACCGCTGCTCGTATTCCAGCCACACACGCTGATTCGCATCACCCGCTGACCATCCCACGTGCCGCCACTCATGAAGGCTTCGCCGCTGGCGTTGATGCTGGCAATCACCGCGTCGCTGATGTTGCGGCCATCATGCGCGTGGAATTGGATAAGCCCTTGATTCATCGTCGGTCGCGCGAGGCCGGTCGCGCCCGGTAACGCCGCCATGCCGTCATAGATGGCGGCGGCATGATCGCAGCATCGCTCGATCATGGCCGCTAGACCATCGCGGCCCAGCTCCATCAACGCCGCCAGGGCCGGCAAGGCGCGCGCTCGGCGCGACCATTCCGGGGTGAAATCCATCGGATCACGGACATCGCCGCCATTCGTGAGATAGGCTGCCGTCATCCGCATGGCCGCGCTGTGCGATACCGGATCGCGGGTGATCGCCATGCCGCAATCATAGGGCGTGTTCAGCCATTTATGGCCATCGGTTGCCCAGCTATCGGCCCGTTCCACCCCGGCCACCAGCGGGGAGAGCCGCGGGCTGGCATTGGCCCACAGTCCGAAGGCGCCATCGACATGGACCCATGCGCCCGCCGCCTGCGCGATCGGACACAGCGCCGTGAAATCATCGCAGGCACCGATATTCAGGTCGCCGGCATTAAGGATGACAATGGTCGGTGCGTCGGGGGTGAGAGCCAGCGCATCGCGTAGCACGTCGGGTGAGACGTATCCGGGGCGGTCGCCGCCGAGTGGGACAACGCAGTCGCTACCCAGCCCGAGCAGGCGCAGCGCCCGCGTCACCGAGGAATGATGATGCCCGTTGGCGAGGACACGGACAATCGGGGCACCCTGGAGTCCCTTGGCTTCGACGTCCCATCCGTGGCGCGCCAGCACGGCATGACGCGCGGTGGCCAGCGCGGTGACATGCGCCATCTGGCAGCCGGTGACAAAGGCATAGCTGCAATCGGACGGCAGCCGCAGCGCCTCGAGCAAGAACTGTCCGGCGACTTCCTCCAGCACGGCCCCGGCGGGACTGGTCGATGCCAGCACCGCATTTTGATCCCACGCCGAACACATGATGTCGGTGGCCAGCGCCGCGGGCAGCGCACCGCCCTTGACCCAGGCGAAAAAGCGGCCGCCGGCATTGCCCGTCAATCCCGGCTCAGCCGCTGCGGCGATCGCGCGGACGACATCGGTGGCGGGCACGCCATGCTCCGGCAGATGCGTCGGCAGCGGTGCGCGCATTTCGCTGGGCGTGCCGCGTGACGCGACCGGGCGGGAGTCAAGCGAGGCCAGAAAGCGGCGGGCTTCGGCAAACGCGATGTCGAGGGGGTCCATGGTGGCACGGTAATGGGAGGAGCTCATCACGTCCATGTTGTCCCGGGGTATGCGTACGGCAGCCACTCGGTAATCTCCCGTGTACTCCCCGCGATGCCGTTCCGGCGATACGTTTGCGTGCGGCCATACTCCACACGAAACGTTTGAGTCACGCTATGCGCTTCTTCGGTCGTGCTCGCTCGGTGATGTGCCTGCTGCTGGGGGTCGCGCTGCTCTCGCCCTCGCACGCCGTCGCCGCGCAAACGCCCGTCACGGCACGGGTCGTGGGCCAGGTGTACGACAGCATCGCCGCTGCCCCGCTCCCCAATGCGTTGGTGCGGCTCTTTCGCCCCGATGATCCGTCGGTGGGAATCAATGCGCGCACCGACGAGCGGGGGCTCTTTGACGTACCGGAATTACCGGGTGGCGTGTGGGTGGCATCGTTTGCCCACGCCCGCCTGGATTCGTTGCGCCTGGAGGCACCCCTGGCCCGTGTGGCGATCGTGGAGAGCGGCACCATTCCGCTCACCTTGGCCATTGCGAGTGCGTCGTCGGTGGCGCGCATGCTCTGCCCCAGCGGCAGCGACAGCGCGGTGACGCTGGTTGGTGAGGTGCGTTCGGTGGGAGATAAGTCTCCAGTGGCCGGCGCCACGGTGTCGGTGGAGTGGCCGGAATGGGTCTTCGCCAAGAAGTCTACGGTGCGCGAAGAGGTTCGACGCACGGCGCGTACCGATAGTGAGGGGCGGTATGTGCTGTGCGGCGCCGCGCGAGGCACCGTGGTGTCGGCGCGGGCGTGGCAGGCGAGTGACTCCACGGGACAGATCGAGTTCGACATGCCCGAATCAGCGTATGCCGTGCTCGATTTGTTCGTCGACCGGCGCGCGTCTGCTGCCATGCTCCCCACCGATAGTGGAGCCCCCGCCCCCGCGCGCGCCGGCGCCGCGGTGGTTCGCGGGACCGTGCAATCGGGCCCCGCAGTCGGTTTGCCCGACGCCATCGTGCGCGTGATTGGCAGCGGAGCCGCGGTACGCACCGATTCCACGGGAGCGTTCTACATCCTGGATGCGGCGGGGGGCACACAAAGCGTCGAGGCGCGTGCCATTGGCTACGAGCCAGAGCGACGGGCCGTGCAACTGGAGCCCGGCGTACTGCTGGAGCTTTCGTTCAGGCTCAACAAGCGCAATGTGCTGCTGGATACGGTGCGCGTAGTTGCCGGCCGGGCGTTGCCCAACGACATACGGTCGCTGGAGCGCCGTTGGCGGCAAGGGCAGGGCACGTTCCTCGATGGGGCCACCGTGCGCGAGCGCAGCAGCACCATGGTTACCAATGCGCTCACGGGGCTGCCCGGTCTCCGGGTCGTGTCCGGCCAAGGATGGGGGAACAACATCGTGGGCCGTAACTTCGTGGGCCTCGAATGTCGCGCGACGCTGTTCCTCGATGGCGTCCTCCTGTTCACGCCGGGACGGTACCCCGCCACGCTGGACGAGATGGTCGCGCCCGACGACGTGGCGGTCCTCGAGGTGTACGGACGGTCGTCCACGGTACCCGCCGAGTATCTCACGCTAGACGGCTGCGCCGTGGTTGCGGTCTGGACCAAACGAGGGTTGGGGAACGTGCCGGTGTTTGGCCCGCAGAAGCACAAGTAGAACGAGCGAAGCGCTACACGTCCAATCCCTGTTACATGCCAGCCATGGACGCCTGGACCGTGCCCCGGTAGCAACCGATCGAGTACGGGTACTCGTTGTTGAGCACGTAATGGTAGATGCTCTGCAACTTGCCGTTGAACAGGACCTCGCTCACCATGCCGTGGCACTCATCGAGTTGTGCATTGGTGATCGGCTTACCGTCCGCACCGCGAGGACCATAGATGCCGAAGCCGTCCATCGCATAGCCGACAAGCGGCGACTGCTTACCCGCCGTACCCTGGTTCATGCATTTCCACGAATACCCGTGGTAGTGGTACTGCGTTGCGTAGGGGTGGCCGAAGCAGCGATCGGTAGGCAACGCGGCATTGGGATCGTACACGTTCAACTGCGCATCCGGCGCCATCTCGACGTGCCACGCCGCACCGGTGAGGGCCACGCCTGAACTGCCCCGGGTTTTCAGGAGACTGGTTTAGTTGAGTACACCCACGGATGT
>JBBARJ010000065.1:0-13189 GCA_040399825.1 Gemmatimonas sp. | reverse complement strand
AAGGGCGCGAAGATCATGGGCTCGTTGCACATGACGGTGCAGACGGCCGTGCTCATCGAAACGCTGGTCGCACTTGGCGCCGATGTGCGTTGGGTGTCGTGCAACATCTTCAGCACGCAGGACCATGCCGCGGCCGCCGTGGCCGTGGGGCCGCACGGCACGGTGGAGCAGCCGAAGGGTACGCCGGTGTTTGCGTGGAAGGGTGAGACGCTCGAGGAGTACTGGTGGTGCACCGAGCAGGCGCTGATGTGGAGCGACGGCACGGGTCCGAACCTGTTGCTCGATGATGGTGGCGATGCCACGCTGCTCGTGCACAAGGGCACCGAGTACGAGAAGAGCGGCGTGATCCCGGGCTTCGACAGCGATAACGAGCCGGAAGAGTGGGGCGTGATTCTCGACCTGCTGCGTGCTGAGCAGGCGAAGCACCCGGGCCGTTGGACGAAGGTGCTGGCTGGCATCCGTGGCGTGAGCGAAGAGACCACGACGGGCGTGCATCGGTTGTACGAAATGGAGCGCGCCGGCACGCTGGCCTTCCCGGCCATCAACGTGAACGACGCCGTGACCAAGTCGAAGTTCGACAACCTGTACGGCTGCCGTCACAGCATCATCGACGGGCTCAATCGCGCCACCGACGTGATGCTCGCCGGCAAGATCGCCGTCGTCATGGGCTACGGCGACGTGGGCAAGGGCTGTGCGCAGGCGCTCAAGGGTCAGGGCGCGCGCGTGATCATCACCGAAATCGATCCCATCTGCGCGTTGCAGGCGGCGCTCGAAGGCTATCAGGTGACGACGCTCGAAGACATCATCGACACGGCCGACCTCTTCATCTCGGCGACTGGCAACAAGAACGTCATCACGGTCGAGCACATGGGTCGCATGAAGGACAAGGCGATCGTGGCGAACATCGGCCACTTCGACAATGAGATCGACATGGCCGGTCTCAAGAAGGTCGAAGGCATGAAGCGCATCAACATCAAGCCGCAGTACGACGAGTTCGTGCTGCCGAACGGCCGCTCGATTCTCATCCTGGCCGAAGGCCGCCTGATGAACCTCGGCTGCGCCACGGGGCACCCGAGCTTCGTGATGTCGGCGAGCTTCACGAATCAGGTGCTGGCGCAGCTCGAACTGCACGCCAACGCCGAGAAGTACGGCAAGACGGTGTTCGTGCTCCCGAAGCATCTCGACGAGAAGGTGGCGCGCCTGCACCTCGACAAGCTCGGCGTGAAGCTGACGACGCTGAACACGGAGCAGGCGGCGTACCTCGGCGTGAATCCGATGGGTCCGTTCAAGTCGGATCACTACCGCTACTAGGATCGCGGTGGGCACCGTGTGAACGACACGGGAAGCACTTGGGTGCGAAGGTGGGTGAGACTAGCGGAAGCGGCGTTACCTCTTGTGAGGTGGCGCCGCTTTTGGCGGTGGCGGGGTCGTCGATGCTAGCTTTCGGGATGTCTCGTTCCACGGCTTGTCGTGCGGCTGGCTTCGCGTCGATCCACCCGATGCACGGCCTCGCGTTCGCGCTGCTCCTGGCGGCGATGCGTGGGCCGCTTGGCGCGCAGCAGGCACCCGCCGCCTCGCCACCGACCGTTCAGGCGGTCTTGATCGCGCCCGGTGACTCCACGTTGCGGGGCAGTCGCATCGTGGCCGACTCGGTGCAGTACTCGCTCATCGCGTATCGCGGCACGCAACAGCAGACGATTGGCACGGCGATCGACGTCGTGACGCTCGAGATGCGCGGCGACGTACCGGTGATTCATCGCGTGCTCACGGTGTCTCCGGGGCGCGCGCCACTGATCGATTCCACCGTGACCGACGCGCGCACGTTGGCGCCGCGTCGTCATCGCAATGTGTCGCCGTCGCGGCTGATCTCGCTGGACTTCAACGGGAAGCGCGTAAAGGGATCGATCGGCCCGGTCGATGTGCCGTCGCTGCCGATCGATACCACGCTTGCGCTGGCGCCGTTCGATTCGGGAAACTGGGATTTGATCGTGCGTTCGTTGCCGCTCGAAAAAGGTTACGCGGCCCGCTTTCGCGTGTATGACACCGACAGTGGTTTGCGCGAGTATCGCATTGACGTCACCGGCAGTGCCACCGTGCTCGGCGAAGAGGCACACGTGGTGATCTTTACGTTGGCCCCGAAGCGCGAATCGGTGGTGTGGATCGGTAAGGCCTCGCGACGATTGCTGCAGGTGGAGACGATGATCGACGCGAACACCATGCTACGACAGGAGCGACAGGTCCGTCAGGATCGTGCCGCCGCGTTGTTCACGCGACGGTGAAACCGCTACGCGTGACCGCTGCGCGCGCGCGCGATATCGGCGGAGAGATGCGCGGCTGACGTCGAGCTGCCGTCGGAGTGCACATCCGTGCTGGATGCGGTGCGATCGTAGAAGGCGCGTCCACCGGCGATGACCACCAGGGCCGGATTCTTCGAGGCGCGACGCACGGAGTCGATGATATGACTCATGCGATCAATGCGATGCTCACGGGTGAACGCGGGACTGAGCGACAGATCGACCGCGTCGAACCAGTTCGTGGCAACAATGCGCTCGAGCGCCTGTTCAGTCGACGGAAAGCGGACGCGCGTGTCATGTCCCGCATGCCAGAGCGCTTCGGCATCGAGCGTGGCGCCGAGCATGTGGATCTCGCCCGGCAACGGTGCCACGAGTACCACCAGCGGGTGTTCGCTGTGCTGCTGCACGCTGTCGGCGGCGACTTCGCGCAAGAACGTCTGCAGTCGACAGAGTCCGAGCGTCACGTCGTACTCGCCGCAATCGTCGTCGGCCCACAGATCGCCGAGACAGCGCGCGGCGGGTTCGATGAGCAGTTCGGTGAGCGCTGCGATCGAGCGGAACTCGGCGTGCGCGGCGAGCAACAGCAGTCGCGCCTCCGACGGCTCGGTGGCGATCACGAGCGCCGCCAGTCGTTCGGCTGCGGCATTGGTGGACGACACGGCGGCGGCGGTGAGGTCGCCGATCAGGGGGTCGCCCAGTCCGGTCGTGAGCTTGAGGCTCCAGTTTGCGAACAGGCGCGTCGGGGCGCTGTGCACCGAGAGCGCTTCGATGTCGGCGTGCCGCGGGTCCTGGCTGATCGACGACCAGACGCGGGCGATGCTGGCCGGCGGTCCTTCGAGCCACTGAAAGAAGCGGTCGTCGTTGTAGACCATCATGCCGGTGATGTTTTCGGCACGGTTGCGCGCGGCGGCCGAGTGCTGCAGATCGCTCAGCTGCGATTCGGAGAGCGGCGTCGTCGCGCGACTGCGGTACGTGAGCGTCATCAGCGGCGTGGCCGCGGATTGATCGCGCCCGTGTGTGGTGCCGACGTGGTGTTCCGTCGTCCGAGGTCCCGCCATACCGCTACTCCGTTGCCACATGTCATGTCCAAAGGCGGCCGGCGGGAGCGTGCAGGAGGGCGGCACACTCAGAGACAAACGCGACGGCACTTCGGACTCAGGAAGTATTCGGAGCCGGGCGATGCGGTGTCAAGCGAACGGGATGTGTTTAGACCGTTGGAAAAACGGTTCGGACCGTCGGTCCTAACGTGATGTTTTTCGGCGAAGATCACCACGCTCGAGGTCGCCGCGCGGTCGAAGCCTCGGGCCAGTGACTACACTTCACGTACGATGACTGAATTCCAAGACGCCACTCGTGACGCCGTCGCGGCGATCACCATGCATAAGATCGCCGTGGAACGCACGGCCCGGTACGCCACCGCTGGAGCCGAGCCAGCCGATACCACTACGCTGTGGGTGGTCTTTCACGGCTACGGACAGCTGGCCAGCGACTTCCTGACCACGTTCGCCCGTCAGGTGCCCAAAGCGACGCGCGTCATCGCCCCCGAGGGGCTGTCGCGCTTCTACCTCGAGCTGCCGAGGGCCGATGGCAAGCATCTGGCGCGGACCGGCGCCACGTGGCTGACGCGTGACGATCGTGAGGACGACCTGCGCGACGCGCTCGGCATGCTGCACGCGGTGGTTGGGCAAGAGGTCGACGCGATTCTCGACGCGCGTGGTGACGTGCCGGCGATCAAGGTGCTCGGCTTCTCGCAGGGCGTCGCCATGAGCATGCGTTGGGTGGCCGATGTGGCCGACCGCGGCGTGCCGGAAGAAGGCGCTGACGTGGCCACGCATGTGCTGTGGGCGGGCGGCCTCGCGCACGATGTGTCGGACGACGCGATGCGCGCGGCGTGGACCGGCACCTCCGTGCAGGTGGTGGTGGGCGACAAGGACAAATTCGCCACCGATTCCTTCCGCCGAACGCTGCGCAAGCGCATCGACGCGATGGGCATCGAGGTAGAAGAGTTGACGTTCGGTGGCGGGCACCGTCTCGACGACGACGTGCTCCGGAAGCTGCTGTAGGGCGCTCCACGGCCGCCGCTGTTTACATCACGCGCCCGGTCGCACGATCACGCCGATCACGATGATGAGCAGCAGGATCGTGGGTACTTCATTGATCCAGCGGCAGGCGGTTTCACTGAGCACGTACTCGCCACGCAGGAATTTCTTGCGTGTCCACGAGGCGAGGCCGTGATAGCCAAGCAGGAAGAAGACGGCGCCGAGCTTGGCGTGCATCCACGGCATTTTGAGCAGCGACGGATTCATTACCAGCATCGCGGCGCCGGCACCGATGGAGACGACCATGGCCGGCGTCATGATGGCGCGCAGCAGGCGCCGCTCCATGACTTCGAGGGTGGCCGTCACCGCCGGCTCGCTACGTTTCTGCACGTGGTACACGTACAGGCGAAAAATGTAGAACAGCCCGGCGTACCAGGCGATGACGGCGATGACGTGTAGCGCCTTGACCGACAGGTAGGTGGTTCCGTTCACGAAGCCTCGCGCACTGACGTTACGTGATCGCCTCGAGTGACCGGCGGACTTTGCCGACCAGCTCGTGGATCTGGTCGACGCTGATAGTGAGCGGCGGCGACAGAGCAATGATATCGCCGGTAACGCGAATCAGCGCGTCCTGCTCGTGGAAGCAGTTCACGAAGGCGTCGTAGGCACGGGCTCCCGGCAGGTCGGCACGCGGTTCGAGTTCGATGCCGGCCACCAGACCCAGGTTGCGCACGTCGATCACGTACGGCGCATCACGCAGCGCGTGCACGGCGGTTTCCCACACCGGCGCGAGCGCGCGAGTCCGCGCGAACAGGTCTTCCTGCTCGTAGATCTCCATGGTGGCGAGGCCGGCGGCCGCCGCCAGCGGGTGTCCGCTGTAGGTATACCCATGGAACAACTCGATGCCGCGCGCCGACGCGTTGACGACGGTGTCGTAGATGGACCCCTGCACGGCGGTGGCGCCCATCGGCACGGCCGCGTTGGTGAGTCCCTTGGCCAGCGCCATGATGTCCGGGGTCACGCCAAAGTACTGCGCGGCGAACGGGGTTCCGAGTCGTCCGAATCCGCTGATGACTTCGTCGAAGATCAGCAGGATGCCGTGGGCCGTGCACAGCTCCCGCAGTCGTTCCAGATAGCCCACGGGTGGCACGAGCACGCCGGTGGATCCCGCCAGCGGTTCGACGATCACGGCGGCGATACGACCGGCACCGTGCGTGGCGACCATGGTTTCGAGGGCGTCGGCGAGGTGCGCGCCCCAGAGCGGCTGTCCTTTCGAGAACGCGTTGTGGGCGAGATCGTGGGTGTGCGGCAGATGATCGACGTGCGGCATGAGCTGCGCCGTGAACGTTTTGCGATTCGTCTCGATGCCGCCCACGGAAATGCCACCGAAGCCCACGCCGTGATAGCCGCGCACGCGTCCGATGAACATGTTGCGCTCCGGTTCGCCGCGAGCCTGATGATAGGCCATGGCGATCTTGAGCGCGCTGTCCACCGCCTCGCTCCCCGAGTTGGAGAAGAACACCTTGTTCATGCCGGTGGGGAGCAGCTTCACCAGCTTGTCGGCCAGCGCGAACGACAGCGGATGGCCCATCTGAAAGCTCGGCGCGAAATCGAGCGTCGAGGCCGTCCGACTGATCGCGTCGATAATGGACGTTCGGCAGTGACCGGCATTCACGCACCAGAGTCCGGCGGTCCCGTCGAGAATCGCGCGCCCGTCGTCGGACTGATAGTGCATGTCCTTGGCGCTGACGAGCAGGCGCGGTCGCGCCTTGAACGCCTTGTTGGCCGTGAACGGCATCCACTGCGAATCGAGGGCCGGGGAGGGCGTGGTTGGAGCGGTCATCTCAGAACTCGTGTCATGATGAGTGCGCGCGGCTACCGCGGTGCGGTGACCGTGTTGCGGTTACCGCGGATACGCGGTGGATTGCCCGGTGCGCCCGTTGGTAACGGTGAAGCTGCCGTCGGGGCTGGCGGACACCTTGAGCCACGCGCTCGTGCTCTCGTCGAGATTGGCGACGCGGGCGTCGGGGAAGTTTTCGACGCCGGGGTTGCCACTGCGGTGCAGCTGCCAGCCGTCGAGGTTCGGGATCCCGCGGATGGTCGCAAAGGTGCGCGCCTGGGCCCCCTTCCGCGGGCCGTTGTTGAAGATGGCCACGCGGGGCTTCACGGCGGCAAACAGCGACGGATCCGCGCCATCGTTGCCACCATGGTGGGCAATGAGGTACAGGTCCGCCGTGCCGATCAAATTGGTGGGGCAGGTGAGGGCAAACAGCGGTGCGCCGCTCAGGTCGCCCACGTTGAGAAAGCGAAACGCCCCGAACTGCACGCGGATGGCGGTCGAGCGCGGGTTCTCAAGTTTTTCCTGTGCCGGCTCGCCGGTGCCGGTGCAGGCCGGGTTGGGCTGTCCGGCGCCCGCCAGTGGCGCGCCGAGCACCTCGCCGGCCGACGCCAGCACCACCACGTCTACGCCACCCAGGGGCAGTCGGTCACCCGGCTTGGGCTCGGTGTGCTTGCCGCTGGCCCGCAGGGCCACGTAGGCGTTGTACAGGGCCATCGTGCCCGGCACGCCGACCTCGGCCTCGGCGCTCGGTGCCGAGTGATCGATGAAATGGCGGATGGGGAGCAGCTGCGACAATTCGATGACACCACCCATGTGATCGCCATGGTAATGGGTCAGCATGAGGTGATCGATCTGGCGCACGCCCGCATCGCGGGCAGCGGCCAGAATGCGTTGGGCGTCCCGGGCCTGCGCCGGGTCGCCCGGTTTTGACGCGAACGTGCCGTCACCGGGGAAGCCGGCGTCGATCAGGAACGACTCACCGGCCGGTGTGACCATGAGGGTCGCCTGTCCTCCCTCGACATCGATGAAGTAGATGTCGAGGGTGTTCGCTGCGGGACTGGCGGCCCCGGTGAGCATCAGCATGGCCAGCAGCCCGCCGGCGAGTCGCTTCATGTATCTGGTCCTAAAGGGGGTGGTGCGGCGTTACTTGCCGGTACGCTTCACACAGGCACTCGGATACTGCTGACAATATCCGGCTCGGCTGGTGCCGACCTGCTTGGACATCAGGACCGCATGCACGACCGCCCGCCCGAGGACATCGGCCCCGGCGTTGAAGATGGCTTGCAGATCGCCGTTGCTCATTTGGGTGGAGGGCAGTGTCGTGGCCATACCGAACACCGTGTCCCCGTCGCCAATGCCGTGAATGGGACGGATGGAGCGGGCAAGGCCCGCATTGGCGATCTGCGCCATGCGCTCGGCCTCGAGGTCGAACAGCGGGGCGTCGGTGGCCACGAGGGCGATGGTGGTGTTGCGCGGGGCGCCGTCCGAGCCGTCGTTCGGACCACCGCGACCGGTGGCCGCCGCGGTGCATTCCTCGGCCTTGGGCTGCACCAGGTTGAACTCGTCGCCGAGCTCAAGGAAGAAGCCGTAGGGGAGGCAGGTACGCGGGTCGAGTGGTGACCCCGCCGGGTTGAGCCCGACGATGGCGGCCACTGTGTAGCCGTTGGACAGCTTGACACTGGCGGTGCCCATGCCCCAGCCGGCACCCATGCCCACGCCGATACGACCGCTCTGCACGGGGTCCGTGGTGGCGGCTTCCGTGGCCTTGTAGCCGAAGGAGGCGTCGGGGCGCTTCTTGAAGTTGCCACCGCGGCCGAGGTCCATGAGGATCGCGGCGGGCACGATGGGGACCACGCCGCCGCCCACGGGCACGCCGAAGTTGTGCTCTTCCATCCACTGCATCACGCCCGTGGCGGCATCGAGGCCGAAGGCACTACCACCACCCAGCATGATGGCCTGCACGGTGCGGACCTGACCGCCCGGCTTGAGCAGATCGGTTTCCTTGGTGCCGGGCGCGCCACCCATCTGGCTATAGCCGGCGGTAGCACCCTTTTCGGTGCGGATGACGGTGGTGCCGGAGCGATAGCCGCTGTCCGAGCGGGTGAAGTGACCGACTTTGAGGCCGGGCACGTCGGTGAGCGAGTTGGTCGGGCCGGGGCCGATCACGGTGACGCGTGGCGGTGGCTGTGTGGCCGGGCGCGCGGGCTGGGCGCGGAGTGCGAGGGCTGGCAGGGCCAGCGCCGGAAGCGCGGTGGCCACCAGCACCCCGGCGCGCCATCGCGCGCCGGGGGAGGTGAAGATCGGACGGGAACGCTGAACCATGGAGAAGTCCGAGACCTTAGTGGAAGGGAAGCACGAACGGAGACGTCTTGTTCTGCACCAGTGTCCGGTTCATGTCGTGCTTGATGACCACAGTCTTGGCAGTGGCGTCGTAGGTGAAGGCGTCCATCTCGAAGGCCCGCGGGATGAAGGACGGGACCTGCGCCAGCGTGTACGGCTCGCCGTCCTTGGTGTTCTTGTTGGCGATGACTTCGGTCTGCGCCACGGGGAGCTTGATGCCGAGGTCGGCCAGGCGGCGTCCTTCGGCGATAAAGATTTCCTGGCGCATGAGGTACAGCACGTACAGCGCGTCGTCGGCCGTGGTGATGGCGTCGATACGGGCGGTCGTGACCGAGGTGCCGGAAACGGTCGCCACGCGGACAGTCGGCAGGGAGCGGGTGAGTACGAAGCCGTCCTGCAACGGCTGTCCGGGCGCGAACGCGACCTTCGTATCCGCCGTGTTCGGATAGAGCACCTTGCCGGCCGCGCGACCGCGCAGCTGCAGGCGACTGTCCCACGGCTCCGTGGTGCGCGTGAGCACCAGCGCCAGCAGCAGCTTCAGCTGGTCCTTCGCCGCGGTGAGGTTGTTGTCGGCGATGTTGGCTTCGGCGATGATCAAGTGCGCCTCCTCCGACTTCTGGAAGGCGATCGGGCTCTGGATCGTCGCACCCCGGTTGAGGAACTTGGGATCCAGGAAGTCGAGACGCGGCAACGGCTGGAAGTTGTTGACGGAGCTCGTCAGCACGCCCGTCATGTTGTTGGACGGGCCGTTGATCGGATCAAACGTCGCATTGCGGATGAAGGTCGGATTGGCCGTGAGCAGCGCCTGCGCCTCTTCGACCGCCTTGGCCTTGTTGCCCAACCGGTGGTACGCCCGCGCGAGGGCCAGCGTATAGCTGTTCTTGCTGGGCACATCGGTGGAGAGCGTGCGCGCCTGCGTGAAGTCGGCGACCGCCGCATTCAGGTGCGTCTGCGCATCCACGACGGGGCCGTTGGTGACCGCAGGCAGACCGACGAACATCTCCCCTGCGAACAAGCTGGCGACGCCACGCAGGTAATAAATCTCGGCCTTCTCGTTCGGGGTCACGAGGGGATCCCGCGGGAAGACGCTGTCCAGCCCGAAGCTCGCCATGTAGCGCAGTCGCGCGATGGTGTTCTGGATCGACGTGACATCGGGGTCGACGTACAGAATGTTCGGCGCGTCGAACTGCTGGTTGTTGGTCGTGTAGTTGTTGAAGTAGTTGTCCGACCCGAGCTCCGCGTTCTGCACGACACCGTTGAGCGTGAGCAGGAACTGGCGGCTGGTGCCGCGCAGCCAGGAGGCGCCGGCTGACGGGGTGCCGAGGAACTGCTGGTCGGTGAGGTTCGGATTCCGGACCTCGGTGGGCGTGAAGGCGCTGCAGGCCGCCAGTGCGGTGGCCGCGAGCATCGGCGCGAACAAGCGGACCGACGCAGGAATCAATGTCTGTCGGCGCATGATCAGAACCCGAAGCGAAGAGTGAGGAGGAAGGTGCGCGGGCTGCTGTCGGTGGCGTAGTTGAACCCACCCACGGCGGCACCACCCTGCACCGAGGTCGACGAGAAGTCGGTCTCAGGATCGAAGGTGGACGCGGTCCAGCGCCACGGATTGGCGATGGAGAACGCGACGCGCAGATCCTTGGCGCCACGCGGCAGGAGCTTTTCGGGCATCCGGTAGTCCGCGGTGAGGTTGCGGATGGCCACGTAGTCCGTGTTCTGCACCCACAGGTTCTGCACCTGCGACCAGATCAGGGCACGGTTGCCATTGTACGGCGCCTGCGCGAGCGCAGCGGCGGGGACGTAGTTCTCGGTGCCGGCCAGGCCGTACTGGTAGCGGAAGCCACGATCGAACGAGTGCGTCTGGGCGCCGAACTGGTAGTCGGCGGACATGAGGAAGTTGAAGCGGGATCCGATGCCCATCTGGGCTCCGAAGCTGCCGAACTTGTCGGCGGTCGGGTTGCCGAGGAACGAAAGCGGCTTGATCGCGGTGATCTTGCCGTCCGCACCGAATTCGGCCTTGAGACCGCGCAGGTAGCCCACCTGGTAGCCTTCCTGCACCACGCCCTGCACGGTGCTGGCGCTATAGCCGCTGATGGCAAACGGCGCCGTGCCACCCATCTTCACCACCTTGTTGTCCAAGGTGTTGAACGCGCCGTTGAGCGTGAGGCGAAACTTCGCATTGCTCACCGGGGTGACGGAGCCACGCAGTTCCAGCCCCTTGTTGGCGATTTCACCCAAGTTGGTGATCTGGTTGGTTTCGCCCGTAGACGGGGCCGGCGGTGCGGTAATGAGCGCGTCGACCGTGCGGGCCGAGTACCAGCCGAGTCCGAGCGACACCTTGTTCTGCAGGAAGCTCAGGTCGGTGCCCATCTCGAAGGTGCCGGTGCGTTCCGGCTTGAGATTGGCGTTGCCGGGTTGGCCAAACGTCGCGGCCTGCTGTCCGTTGAACGAATTGATGGCGATGGTGCGGTCGTTCGCGAACGGCTGCGGGAACTGACCCGCGACGCCGTACGCGGCGCGCAGACGGATATCCGAGAGCACGTCTTCCGAGATGAGCTTGCGCAGCCACGGCTCGGCGCCGAGCGCGTACACTAGCCCGACCTTCGGATAGAGCTGCGCTCCCGTGTTGGCGCCGAACGCCGTGTTCTTGTCCGCACGCAGCCCCAGCTCCATGGTGTACTTCTCCAGGTAGCTGATGTTGCTCTGCGCGAAGAGACCGTAGTTCGCCACGCGATAGGCCAGGTCGGAGCTCGCCGTCACACCGGCGCCGGTGACGGTCTGCGCGCCGTCACGCACGTTCGTGGCCGTGTACGACACCTGCACGTCGTCGTTACGGAACAGCTGTGCGCCGACGGAGCTGATCACCGACAGCTTGTCGCCGAAGTTCTTGGTGTGTTGCCCGCCCACGTCGAACGTGAAGCCGGTGAAGTTGCGCTCGAAGTTCTGGATGGTGCCACGGTCGGTGGTGCCGGCCGGGAACGCTCTGGTCGCAACCTGATATTCATTCGTGACGATCGCGCGCTCACGGCTGAAGCGGTTGTTGAGGCCGAACGTCATGTGGGTCTTGAGCGTGGGCATCGGGTCGAAGTCGATCCGCTGCGAACTCTGGAACGAGCGCGTGAACACCCGGTTGTCCTGCAGCCGCTCGGCGTCGTTCACGAACGTCTTGAGCTTGGCGTACTCCTCGTCGTTCATGCTGTCGATGTTGTTGTTGAAGCCGAACGCGCTCGAGCGTCCGTCCTCCAGCACCCACAGCGACGTATAGCCACCGCCATTGCCGTTGCGGAAGCGCGGCGAGTCGGTCTCGTTGTAGGCGAACGATCCCTGATAGCGTCCCCGCGTGCCAAGGTTCGCGCCGATCGCGTTGCGCACGCCGAAGGCGCGGTTGTCGCCGTACACGCGCTGGCTCTCGCTGGCGCGGAGGTTACCCGAGAGGCTGTACGTGATGGCGTTATTGCCGCCCTCGATCCCCGCGGTGTACGTCTGCGTGAGCCCGTTGCGGTACAGCAGGTCTTTCGTGCGGTCGAAGAACAGGAACTGCGTCTGCGGCGTGTCGTAGCCCAGGCGCGATTCGAAGTAGCCCTTCGTGGCGCCGGACACACCGCGCTTGGTGAAGATCTGAATGACGCCGTTGGCGGCATCGGAGCCGTACAGCGTGGTGGCGGCGCCGCCGGGGATGAACTCCACGCGATCGATGTTGTCGAGCGGCAGGTCGGCAATGGCGCTGGTGGCCGCGCCTTGGGAGCGCACGCCGGACACGTTCATGCCGAGCGTGGCGATGGTGTTGAGGTTGTCCATGCGCACGCCGTCCACGTAGATGACGGGCGTGGAGTTGTTGCTCACCGAGGTGATGCCGCGGGTGCGCATGATCGACGTGGTGCCGGGCTGGCCCGACGTCATGCGGATCTGCGCGCTGGGCAGATTGGTCTGCAGCAGTTCGTCGAGCCGGCGCGCCGGTGAGGCTTCGATTTTCTCACGGCTCACGACATCGACCGTGGTGGCGATGCGTCGCTTGGAGATTTCACCACCCTGCCCGGTCACGACCACGGCATCGAGGTCGAGCGGCCGTACCGCCAAGCTAATGTTGGTGGTGAGCGTCTGTCCGGCGGTGACGGTGACCGGCACGACCTTGGTGGCATAGCCGATCATGCGCACGGTGATGGAGCGACTGCCGGCCGGCACTTCAGTGAGGCGATAGCGCCCCTCTTGATCGGAGCGGGCCACGCGAGTGACTTCCACGAACACCTGGGCGCCGGGCAGCGGTTGGCCCGAGCGTTCATCGGTCACACGACCGGAAACCGTACCAGTGGATTGGGCGTGCAACGGTCCGAGCGGCAGCAGCGCCGCGACAAGGCCGAGCAGGAATACGGGCCAGCGAGAACCACGATTCATCTGATGCTCCTCATGAGGACAACTGTCTACGCCGTCGGGGAACGCTGGAGTAGCTACGAACGAACATTGCACGCGGCGCCGATGGCATCGCGTGACCACGAGTCATTGTCATCGAAATGCGCCGCGCGACGACCCCTTGTCCAGCGGAGGCGACGATCGGCGCGGTATCGGCTACGTCACAGCGTGCCGGTCAACTCCAAGATCGAGAGCGCGAGGACCTTCGTGGACTGCACCAGATCGTCGATGACGCAGTACTCGTCGGGCTGATGCGCGAGGTCGAGGATACC
>JBBARJ010000064.1:0-13220 GCA_040399825.1 Gemmatimonas sp. | reverse complement strand
AATCCATGACCAACGCCGCCGCGATCGCCGTCTCCAACGAGAACGGCAGCAACTCGATCAGACGACCGGTATCGTCATCGAGCGCCACCAGCAGCAGCTCTTCCGTTAGGGACAGCGGGGTCGGGCTGGTCATTAGGTCGCCTCAGGTCCGGATTTCGAAGATCTTGTCGAAGCCGCTGATCTTGAGGACATCGAGCACCACTGAAGACGGCGACATCAGCACCACCGCGCCGCCCTTCGCCTTGGCGGTCTTGGCGGTCATCAACAGCACGCGCAGTCCGGCGCTGCTGACGTACTCCAGCTGACTCAGGTCGACCGTGACCGAATTCGCGTCGCCCGCGAGGAGGGCCTTGAGCTCCGCTTCGTGCGCAGCGGAGGTGAAGCCGTCAAGGCGACCGGCGAGGACGTACGTAGCAGTTGCGGACATGAGCGAAGTAGTGAGAGAAAAGGCGGCAGGGGGGAGGCGCAACGCGTTCAGAGCGGCGTCACGTACCAATTAATTATAACTCGACAGCCTCAGCCTTGACTCATCGCACCGCGTCCGTCATGGTCACGATGTCGCGACACGGCATGAACGCCGAGGCGCCCGTATTCGGACGGCCCCTGCCCTCGCCCATCGGCGAAGGTCGCCGCCCGCCCCCCGCTGATTCCGCCCGACCTCTGTCATGCGCATCAAAACCACCAATTCGCTGATCCTACTCATCGCCATACCGCTGCTGGGTGGCTGGTACGTGGCGAACCGCGCCGAGCGCCAGTACGTCGATGCGCAGATGGCGTCGGAAGCGGCACTCCCGGCGGCGCTGCTGGCCCTCGACCAGCTGCGACAGGGGTCCGACCGGCTCACCGCCGACGTGCGCGCCTTCGCCTCCACTGGTGACCTGCGCTGGCGCGAGGACTTCGAGACGGAAGTCGCGCGTGACCGCAACCGCACCAAGGCCGTAGAGAAGCTCAAGGCGCTGGGGATCACGGGAGATGAGACGCGGCTCCTCGACAACACGCTGGCCAAGTCGACGGCGCTCATTGCCCTGGAAGATCAGGCGTTCGCGGCGGCTGGCGAGAAGAATTTCACACGGGCCATTTCGCTCGTGTATGGCGACGACTATCGCGCCCGTAAGGCCTCCATTGTGGAAGGACTCGACCAGTTCCGGGACATCGTGACGGAGCGGTTGAAGGCGGAGGTGGCCACGGCCCAGAAGAGCGCGCGAACCGTGCGGGTGGTGCGCCAAGGGTGCATCATCGCGGCCGCACTGCTGTTGCTCTTCACGCTGGCGTTCTTCTACCGCCAGGTCGTCCGTCCGCTGGACACGCTCAAGCACGACGTCGACGCACTGCTGGCCGGAAAGGCCGACGTCAAAATTCACCATCAGAACGACGCGAACGAAGTCGGTGACGTGGCGCGCTCGCTTCAGCGCTACCGCACCACCGCCGACGAGGTGGAGCGTCAGCGGCAGCTCAAGGCCATGGTCGGGCATGTCTCAGCGGCGCTGCAATCGGCCGACAGCCTCCCGGAGTTTGGACGTCAGCTGCTCTCCACACTCATGCCGGAACTGCAGACCGGCGCCGCATCGGTGTACTGCATGGAGGCCGACGGCAAGTCGCTCGTCTGCCTGAGCACCTACGGACTCGACGCCGCCCTCGCGACCCGGCAGACGGTCGCGATCGGCGACGGCCTGATCGGCCAGTGTGCGAAGGAGCGGACCAAGCTCACGTGGAATGACGTGCCGCCCACCTACGCGCGTTTGGCTTCGTCGCTCGGCGGGGCGACCCCGCGCGTCATCGTCGCCGTCCCGGTGCTGTCGAAGAATACCGCGCTCGGCGTGATCGAGCTGGCTCTGTTCGCGCCGCTGAGCGACGGCCATCGCGCCCTGATCGACGAGGTGATGCCGGTAGTCGCCCTGCAGCTCGAAATCCTGCAGCGCAATGTCCGCACGCAGGAATTGCTGGCGCGCACGCAGGAACAGGCGGAGGAACTCGAAACACAGACCGGCGCGCTCACGCAGTCGCAGGACGCGCTGATGGAACAGCGCTCGCAACTGCTCGAACAGCAGGAGGAGATGCGGGTGCTGGCCGAGATCGGCAAGGTGGTGAACGCCTCGCTCGACATCGACACCGTGCTGGAAACGATCATCACCGAGGCCGTACGGCTGGGCGGTGCGGATTCGGGAACGCTGTACGAATTCGACGAAGCCGACGGGGTGTTCGATCCGCGATTCAACGTGGGCGTGCCGGAGGAGATGGTGGCCTCGCTGCGCGGGTCGCGCCTTGGCATCGGCGCCGGCAGTGTGGTAGGGATGGCCGCCGAGAAGCGCGGGGTCGATATGGTGGAGGACCTCGAGGCCGACCCGGCGTATCAGCTGTGGGCGGGGAACGCGCGGGGTGGCGGGTTCCGCGGGCTGCTGGGCGTTCCCATGATGAGCAACGACCGCATCATCGGCGGGATCGTGATCCGGCGCCGCGAGCCAGGCGCGTTCGACGCGTCGCGTGTGAGCCTGCTGCAAACGTTCGCGACGCAGTCGGTGATGGCCATCCAGAATGCGCGGTTGTACGCCGAGATCCGTCTCAAGGGTGAGCAGCTGGACAACGCCAGCCAGATGAAGTCGCAGTTCCTGGCCAACATGAGCCACGAGATCCGCACGCCCATGAACGCGGTCATCGGGCTCGCGTACCTCGCGCTCAAAACCGATCTCAGCGCCAAGCAGCGCGACTACGTCGCCAAGATCCACACCGCCGGCAACTCGCTGCTCGGCATCATCAACGACATTCTCGACTTCAGCAAAATCGAAGCCGGCAAGCTCGATATCGAGTCCGTCGACTTCAATCTCGAGGATGTGTTCCGCGCCGTCACCACCGTCACCAGCCAGAAGGCGTACGACAAGGGGCTCGAGTTCCTGGTCGACATCCCCAGCACGGTGCCGGTCGATCTCATCGGCGATCCGCTGCGTCTGAATCAGGCGCTCACCAACGTCATCAACAACGCCGTCAAGTTCACCGAGCAGGGCGAAATTCATATCAAGGCCGCCTTGGTCGAGCGCATGGACGACAGCGTACTGCTGCGCTTCACCGTACGCGACACGGGCCCCGGCATGACCGCCGAGCAGTGCGCCAAGCTGTTCCAGCCGTTCACGCAGGCCGACATGTCCACCACCCGCAAGCACGGCGGCACCGGACTGGGCCTGACGATCAGCAAGACACTGGTGGAGCTGATGGGCGGCGAAATCGGGCTCGAGAGCGAGCCCGGGGTCGGCACCACGTTCTTCTTCACCGTTCGCGTGGGCGTTGGCGATGCCAGCGACCGCCGCACGATGGTCCCCGAGGCGATGCATCGGTTGCGCGCGCTCGTGGTGGACGACAACCCGGTCGCACGCGAGATCCTCACCGACTCGCTCGGCGACCTCGTGGCCACCGTGGATTCGGTGAGTTCGGGCGCCGAAGCGCTGGCCGCCATCCGCCAGCACAACGGCGATGCCGCAGCGCCGTACGATGTGGTGTTCATGGACTGGCGGATGCCCGGACTGGACGGCTTGCAGACCGCGCGGCTGTTGCGATCGGAGACGGGCCTCACGTCGCAACCGGCGGTGGTGATGGTGACCGCCTTCAGTGGGGAGGAGGTCAAAGAAGCGGCAGGCGCCCTCAATCTCGACGGCTTCATGGTGAAGCCGGTGAGCAAGTCGATGGTGCTCGACACGCTGGTCACGCTGTTTGCCAGTGCGGCTGAAACCGGAACGATGCGCTCGGCCTCCGGGTCGCCAGAAGTCGACAGCGATCTCGAACGGTGCGCGGGTGCGCGCGTGTTGCTCACCGAAGACAACGAGATCAACCAGCAGATCGCCATCGAGCTGCTGGAAGGGGCCGGTGCGCACGTCACCGTGGCGAATAACGGCCGCGAGGCGGTCAACCACCTCGACGCGAACCCCACCGGATTCGACGTCGTGTTCATGGACCTGCAGATGCCCATCATGGACGGGCATCAGGCGACGATGGCGATCCGCAACGACGCGCGCTTCACCACGCTGCCGATCATCGCGATGACGGCGCACGCGTCGAACGATGAGCGCGCGCGCTGTCTGGCCGAGGGCATGAACGACCACATCTCCAAGCCCATTGCGCCGGCGATCCTGTTTGCGACGCTGGAGAAGTACTACGCGCCCGCACGGGCGGCTGCCGTAAGGGCCGCCCGGGCCGCCGACGTCGTGCCGGCGAGTGCCACACCCGACGCCGCAACCGTGGCCGCACCGGCGACCGCACCTGCGGCCGCACCGGTGGCGGCGCCCGATGCGTTGCCGCGGATTCCCGGGCTCGCGGTGGATGAGGGGCTCGCCCGCGTGGCCGGGAACAAGAAGTTGTACGTGAAGCTGCTGCGGCAGTTCGTGGCGCAGGAAGCCGACGCGGGTGCGCGCATCAGCGTCTGCCTGGCCAGCGGCGATCGCGGCACCGCCGAGCGGCTCGCCCACACCGTAAAGGGCGTAGCGGGCTCGCTCGGCGCCGGCGCCGTTCAAGCCGCTGGTGGAGTGCTGGAAAAAGCGATCGGGGACGGGGCCGACGCCGGCACTTGTGCGCCGTACTGTGACGCGCTGGCCGCAGAAATGGCCCTGCTCATCGAACGGCTCGGACCGGATTACGCGCCGGCGCCTGTGGAAGCCGCGGCGGCCCCGGTGGCAGCCTTCGATCCGACCACCGGACGAGCCATCGTGGAACGCACGCTGCAGCGTCTCGCCGACTTCGATGCCGATGCCGCCGACGACCTCGACACCCATCGCGACGTGTTCCGCGCGCTGCTGGGCCACGAGGGCTTCGCCGCGTTCGAAGCGCACGTACAGGGATATGCCCTCGGCGACGCACACGCCGCCCTCGAGGCCGCCCTGAACGCGCACACGTAATGCACACGACGCTCGACGTGCCGGCGCGCATCGAGGCGCTGGCGCTGGTGATTGCCCAGGCGCGTGCGCTCGCGTTACTCGTGGGATGCGACGCGGCGCGCACCGCGGCGGTCGAGCTTGCCTGTGAGGAAGGGTTCAGTCTGATCCTCGATCGCGTGGACGGGCCGAGTGATTCAGTGGTGCGCGTGCACGCCACGATCACACCCTTGGCGCTCGAGATTGCCTTTGACGATCGTGAGATTCCGCCGCTCTCCATCGGCGACGACCCGGGCGCGCAGGCGACCGCGTCGCTCGAGGCCATCGATCTCTCGGCGGTGGCCCGGCAGCTCATTCGTCACAGCGCCGACGAGGCGCGCTGGATTCCCCTCGGTCGGCAAGGGAATCGGCTCTCGCTGGTGTTCCATCGGCGGGAGCCCGACATTACCACATCGGCCCCGCCGGAGTCACTGGTCCCGTTCGCCGAGGACGCGCCGCTCGCCCCGGCGCAGGAGTACATCGTGCGCGTCGCCGGCGCCGACGGCGCGGATGACTGGGCCCAGATCGCGCGCGCCATCTACCGCACCTACGGCTTCAGCTACGCCGACGATCTGTACATCCCGGATCGGATCCGGGAACTCAACCGCGCCGGCCATGTGCTGTCGATCGTGGCTACGACGACGGACGGCGAGGTCGTGGGGCACTACGCCCTCGACGTACGTGGCTTCGGCCAGCTGGGCGTCACACCCTGCGCCACGGGCGAACTGGGGAAGGCGGTGGTCGATCCGGCGCACCGCAGCCGCGGCCTGATGGAGCGCATGCGTCGCCTGACCGAGGAGCGCGCGCAGGCACTGGGGCTGCTCGCGGTGTTCAGCGAACCCACGATGAAGCACCCGTTCAGTCAGCGGGCGAATGAACGGCTCGGAGCCCGCGCCTGCGCCATCAACCTCGCTCTGGTCGCCCTGGAGCTGAAGGGGATCGCGGTGGCCGACGCCACTGAGCGCACCACCCTCATCGTGTACTTCCAACCGCTGGTGCCGCCGGCGGCGCGCACCATCTGTGCGCCGCCGCAGCACCGGGCCATGCTGCAGCGCACCTACGACGGCTGCGGCATCCCCGTCACCATCGCCGACGGCGGTGAACCCACCGGTGACAGCGACGTGACCGTGACGTTCGTAGGCGGCCTCGATTTCGGAATGATCGGGGTGCAGCATGCAGGCGCCGACATCGCCACGGCGCTGCGCGCCGCGCGCGACGAGTTGGTGCGACGCGCGGGGGCGCGGGTCATTTTTCTTGATCTGCGCCTCGACGACGCGGGGTGCGCGGCCGCCTGCACCGTGGCCGAGCAACTCGGCTTCTTTTACGGCGGACTGTGCCCGCACTTCAGTGCGGGCACCGATGTCCTGCGGCTGCAGTCGATCGATGTCCCGATCGATGTGAGCCAGCTCGCCGTAGCCGGCCCATTCGCCCGCGAGATCCTGGAGTACATCGTCGCGGATCGCGCGCGCGTTGAGCGCGCCGGCGGTGGGGGCGTGACGACCCAGGCGTCAGTGTACTGAATTCAGGCGTCAGACTGGGTATAGTGGTCAGCGTTCAGCAGCGACAGTGCACAGTGTCGAGAATTGCCTGTGTGACGAGCGCGGCGCCGGCTTTGCCGTGCATTCATCGCCGCGCCGCCAGTCAAACGCTCGGTACTGCGGACTGTCGCTGCTGAAATCTGACCACTACAAGCAGTCAGACGCCTGAACTCAGTGCACTGAGTACTGGGCCGTTCCGTTTCTTCCGCCCCCTCTGCCGTCGGCTACGCCGCCCCCGACCACGACAGCACCGCCACCGTGATGTCGTCGGACTGCGGGGCCGCCCCCGAGAACCCGATCACGCTGTCGAAAATCGCGGTGACCAGCCCCTTCGCCGTGGCGCCGCCGTCGTCGCGCACGCGTTCCACGAGCCGCGCCTCCTCGTACATTTGCACCTCGACGTTGAAGGCCTCGGTGACCCCGTCGGTGTACAGCACGAGCGTATCGCCTGGAGCCAACTGCACCGTATCCTCGTCGTAGCTGGCGGGGAACATGCCCAGCACCAGTCCGGCGGCCGAAGTCAGCATCTCCACGTGGCCGTTGGACCGTCGTAAGAGCGGCGGGTTGTGTCCACCGTTGGAGTAGGTGAGCACACCGGTGGCCGGGTCGAACACGGCATAGAACACCGTCACGAACAGATCCATCGGATTCTGCGTGAGCAGCACGTCGTTCGTGCGCTGCAGGCAATCGGCCGGTCCCGACGCGGTGGCGGCCAGCGCGTTTAGATTGGTGCGCGCCACGGCCATGAAGAACGCCGCGGGCACTCCCTTACCGGAGACGTCGGCCATCACGAGCCCGATGCGACCGCCCGGGAGCTCGATGAAGTCGTAGAAGTCACCGCCCATCGTGGTGGCGGGGAGCATGCGCGCCGCGCCGTCACAGCCAACGGCCACCGGAAACCGCGACGGCAGGATCGCCACCTGCATGGCGCGTGCGAGGTCGAGTTCCGCACTCATCTGCTGCTGCGCTTTCTCCAACGCCGCGTTCTTTTCGGACACGCTGGTGCGCAGCCGGTCGACGGTGAGATGCGTGTGCACGCGCGCCATCAGTTCATGCGCATTGAACGGCTTGCTCACGTAGTCCACCGCGCCCAGCTCGAATCCCTTCACGAGGTCGGCGGTTTCGGTCTTCGCGGTCAGAAAGATGATGGGAATATCGTGCCAGTCGCTGTTGGCTTTGATCTGCGCGCACGCCTCGAAGCCGTCCATGACCGGCATCATGATGTCGAGCAGAATGAGGTCGGGGCGCACCTTCGCCATCACGTCGAGCGCCTGCTGCCCGTTCGTGGCCACGAGGACTTGATAGCCCGCCGGCTTCAGGGTGGCCGCCAACGACTGGATGTTCGACGGCGTATCGTCGACCACAAGAATCTTCCCACTGAAACCACTCATGAAACCACCTTGCGCATCGTCAGCTGATTGTGCGTGCCCGTGTGGGCGTAGGAAACCTCATCCATCATTTCGCGCACCAGAAACACTCCGAGGCCGCCGATCTCCCGCTCCTCGAGCGGGGCGTCCACATCGGGCGTCGCCAGCGAGAGCGGATCGAAGGCCGGGCCGTCATCTTCCATGACCATCGTGACGTCCGATCCGTCGTAGCGAAGCACGACGGATACCTCGCGAGGGGGACCGTCCGGCGTCGTGCCGTGCATCACGACGTTCATGAACACCTCGTCCAGCGCCAACTCGAACGGAAACGCCGCGGCGTCGGGAAGTGCCCCTTCCTGCCACGCGCTCTGCAGAAACTCGACCAGTGCGGGGAGATGCTCTACCGTGGCCGTCGTCTGGATGGATCGCTCGGTCATAATGTCAGGCGATGCCCATGTTCGCCGCCGCCAGCAGAATCTGCAGCTCCCCGATCGTGCGCGACATCGATCGGTTGAGTTCCTCGAACTCGGCGATCTGGTCGATGCGCGCCGCGAGCCGGTGCCGCTCGGTGCGACTGAGCAGCGCGTCGAGCAGCGTGGTGCCACGCAGCAGCCCCACCAGCAGCGAGTCGCGCGGATCGGGGATCTCCTCGTTATTGAGCAGCGTCATCACCCGGCTCTTCACCTCGCGCTCTTCGAGCCCGCTCGTGGGCGGGTAGACGCGTGTCTTGAACACCCACAGCAGCCGCTTCTCCACCGACTGCAGCACACCGCGCTGCACCAGGGCCGCGATGATGCGGTCACGCGTTTCGGTGCCGGTGGCGAGGCGGTTCATCCACTCGGCGGTCGATTGCGTGGTGGGGTCGGCACTGATCTGCGCGAGGACCTCGTCCAGCAGGGCGTTCCCCGTGGGCTCCCTGGAGAGCACCGTGAGCGACTGCTCGTCGGTGTCGATCCGCCCCAGCAGCGCGAGGTCCATGACCAAGGCGGCGGCGCTCGCCACTTCCATCGAGAACGGCGGCAGGGGGAGCAGCGTCCCGCGCTCGTCATCAAGGGCCACCAACAGCAGCTCTTCAGCGAGCGTCAAGGAAGTCAGGGTGCTCATCGGGTCGCCTCAGGCGCGAAGGTCGGAAAGGAGAGCGCGGATCGCCCGCAGGGGCTAATGTACCAAGCGCAGGGTGAAAAAACACAGAGTATCTCCGATGTCCGATGCCGCGCCGAAGCCCGCCCCCTTTCAGAACACGCCGATCGTGACCCTCGCCGACCAGACGTTCGTGTGCACCACCTGCGGCACGCAGTATCCGCCGTCCCCGGTGCCGCCGACGGCCTGCCCGATCTGTGACGACGAGCGCCAGTACGTGCCCGGCACCGGCCAGGGCTGGACCACCTTTGCTCGGCTGCCGCAGGGGCACCGCAACGCCTTTCAGCGCCTCGAGCCGCAGTTGCTGGGGATCGGGACCACGCCGGCCTTCGGCATTGGGCAGCGGGCGCTCCTGCTTCGGACACCAGCCGGCAACGTGCTCTGGGATTGCATCTCGCTGCTCGACGACGCGACGATCGACATCATCTCGGCGCTCGGGGGGCTGCACGCCATCGCGATTTCGCACCCGCACTACTACGCCTCGATGGTCGAGTGGAGCCGCGCTTTCGGTGATGTGCCGATCTATCTCCACGCCGCCGACCGCGCGCACGTGATGCGTCCCGACGCGGCCATGCACTTCTGGGACGGCAGCAGCCACTCACTCCTCCCCGGCGTAACACTGGTGCAGCTGGGCGGACATTTCGCCGGCGGGACGGTGCTGCAGTGGGATGCCGGCGCCGACGGACGCGGGGCGTTACTCACCGGTGACATCATCCAGGTGATTCCCGATCGCCGATACGTCGGCTTTATGCGCAGCTATCCAAATTTCATCCCGCTGCCGCCGCAGGAAGTCGAGCGCATGGCGCAGGTGGCGCACGGTCTGCGCTTCGACCGCATCTACGGCGCGTGGTGGGACGCGCACATCACGCGCGACGCCCACGCCATCGTGCAACGCTCCGCGGCGCGCTACGCCACGTGGAGCCGCGGAATGCCCACGCCATAGACGCTTCGCACTTTCCCACCCTATGGCTGATACCGCACGTCCGATCACCGAGAGTCCGCTGTGGAATGCCGACCTCGCGCCCACCACCCACGCGACCCGCACGTGGAGCACGTATCACATCGCGGCGCTCTGGATCGGGATGAGCGTGGTCATCACCACGTATACCCTCGCCTCCGGGCTCATGGCGCAGGGCATGACGTGGTGGCAGGCGATGCTCACGATCCTGCTCGGCAACGTCATCGTGCTGATTCCGATGATCCTGAACGCACATGCAGGCACCAAGTACGGCGTCAGCTTCCCCGTGCTGTGCCGGGCCAGTTTCGGCGTGCACGGCGCGAACGTGCCGGCGCTCTTGCGCGCGGTCGTAGCGTGCGGCTGGTTCGGCATCCAGACGTGGATCGGTGCCCTCGCCCTCGACACGCTCGTGTCGGCGCTCTGGAGTGGCTGGAACGGCCTGCCGGCGCACACCGCCCTCGCGTTCGCCGCGTTCTGGCTCGCCCAGGTCGGGGTCATTCTCAAGGGCACTGACGGGATCAAACACTTGGAGGCGTGGTCGGCGCCACTGCTCTTGGCCGGCGGCGGGCTGCTATTGGCATGGGCCGTCAGCCGCGGCGGCGGCTTCGGCCCTGTCCTCGCGCAGTCAACGTCGCTTACCACGAGTCACGCCCGCTTCTGGACCATCTTCCCCGCCGCCCTCACCGCGAACGTGGGGTACTGGGCCACGCTGAGCCTCAATATTCCCGACTTCACGCGCTACGCGAAAAATCAGCGGTCCCAGATGCTCGGGCAGGCACTGGGGCTGCCCACCACGATGACGGCCTTTGCCTTCATCGGGGTGGCCGTCACGAGTGCCACGATCGGGATGTTCGGTGAGCCCATCTGGGACCCCGTCGTGCTGGTCACGCGCGTGGGTGGTACCGGCGTGATCGTCTTCGCCACCCTGATCGTGCTCGCGGCGCAGCTCTCGACCAACATGGCGGCCAACGTGGTGTCGCCGTCGAACGATTTCTCCAATCTCCATCCGCGCCGCATCAGCTATGTCACGGGTGGCCTCATCACCGCCGTGATCGGCGTCCTGATGATGCCGTGGCGGCTGTATGCCGATGCCGCGGCGTACATCTTCACCTGGCTGCTGGGCTATTCCAGTCTCATGGGCGCGCTCGGCGGCATTCTGATCGTCGACTACTGGGTCATTCGCCGCCGGCACCTGCTGGTCGATGATCTGTTCCGCACGGACGGCGCGTACCGGTACTGGCACGGTGTGAATCCGCGCGCCATGATCGCGCTCGTGCTGTCGGTGCTCCCCGTGGTGCCCGGCTTCGTGCGGGCGGCCACGACCCCGGGTGGCCTCGTGGCCGATCCCGGACCGCTCGACCTCGTGTACACCTACGCCTGGTTTTTCACGTTCGCGCTCAGTGCGCTGCTGTACTGGGCGCTGATGCGCGGCCAGCGGGTGGCGCGCGCATCAGCCTGACCGCGCTGACGGACCGCTACGGCAGCACCACCAGTTGGCCGTTGCGGAACTGCTGCACGACCGGCGCGTGCACCGCCTCGCGCCGAGCGGACATCGACAGCACGCCGAGTGGCGTGTCCAAATCGCGTGTGGCGGCCATGGCGTCGCGCAACGAGAGCGTGCTGCCGACGGTGCGCCGTGCGCCGTCGAACGCCACGAGCACCGCCGTGTACCCCTGCGCCGCGTACTGGTCGGGGGCGTACCCGTACTTCGCCCGATACGCCGCGGTAAATGCCGCGCTGGTTTTCGACGTCGAGCCGGGGTTCCACGCGGCGCCCACATACGCCCCTTCGGCCGCCGAGCCGGCGATGCGCGCGATGTCGAGCGTATTGAAACTGTTCCCACCGATCACCGGCTGCTGAAAACGCGCCGCACGGATGGCGAGCAGCGCCGGAGCCGCCTTGGCCACCAGCGGCGTGACCAAGAACGCATCGAACGCCGTCCCCTGCAGTCGTGCGAGCTCCGCCGCGAGATCCTGCTTGGCGAGGTCGATCTCGCGCACGATCGTCGCCCCTTGCTGCGCCACGCCCAGGCGCATCGCGTCGGCCGATGACCGGGAGAACGCGTCATCGCTATCGTCGATGAGGACGGCCCGCTTGAGCCCAACCAATGGCGCGACCCGCGCGAGGGTGGCGGGCACGACCAGATTCTCCGCCAGCGCCACACGGAAGATGAAGTTGCCGACGTCGGTAATTCCGGCGGCAGTCGTCGTCGCACCAATCGCGGGAATACCGGCGCTTTGTGCGAGCGCGTGGTCGGCGGCGGCGAGATTGGACAGCGTCGGTCCGATCAGCACGTCGACCTTGCGCGACAGGAGCGTGGCGAAGGCTGCCGTCGACTGGGCGCTGGCGCCGGCGTCGTCGATGACGGTGAGGTCGATGCGCACCCCGGATTCCGCCGTGCCCGCGTTGAGCTGCTGCACGGCGAGATCGATGCCCTCGACGATCGTCTTGCCGTACACGGCGTTCGTGCCGCTCAGCGCCTGCACCACACCAACGGTGAGCACGCGCGGTGCCGCGGGGGCGTTGGTCTCGTTCGCGCCGCAGGCGGATAACAACAGGATCGTCGCCAGCGCAGAGCGCGACGAACGGATCGATGGAAGCGTATATGATGGCATGCCGTAATCACCAAGGCTGCGCGGCGGTGGGCAAGGGGGCGACGTGTCGGCCTCGTGGCTGGCCACCGGATGCCGGTAGCGATATGCTACGCGTTCGATGACCACCAATTACGATCCGATCGCGGAACACTACCGGCGCGCCAAGCAGCAGCCGTGGCGTGGGTACGTCGAGGCCTTCACGCTCCTCGGCCTGATCGGCGACCCGACCGGCCTGCAGGTGCTGGACCTTGCGTGCGGCGAGGGATTTTACACGCGCCTGTTGCGCCAGCGCGGGGCCGCTCGCGTGCTCGGCGTCGATCTGTCCGCCAAGATGATCGAGCTGGCGCGTGCGCAGGAAGACGCGCACGGCCTCGGCGTGCAGTACCAAGTTGGTGATGCGCGCGCCGTCCCGCTGGAGGCGGCGTGTGACCTCGTGGTGGCGGCGTATCTCCTCAACTATGCGCGCGATGGCGCCGAGCTGCAGGAGATGTACGAGGCCATCGCGCGTTACCTCAGGCCTGGTGGCCGCTTCGTCACGGTGAACACCAATCCGGCGCTCGATTTCTCCGCGGCCCCCTCGTACCGGCGCTACGGGTTCGAGACGACGCTGTCCGGTCCGCCGCGTGACGGACCACCGCGTGCCGGACCACCGACTGCGGGGGCACCACTCACGTGGACCTTTCACCTCCCCGACAGCTCCTTCTCGCTCGAGAATTACTGTCTGGATACCG
>JBBARJ010000063.1:12048-13377 GCA_040399825.1 Gemmatimonas sp. | reverse complement strand
CCTTCACGATCGTACCGACGGTCGTCGACCTGTCGGTGTCCGGGCTGCCGAACGGCACCGCGGCCAACATCACCCTGACCTCGCCAGCGGGAGACGCCTCGCCGATCACGGCGACCACGCGCATCACCCCCGCGGCATCCGGACGCTGGCGCCTGAGCGCCGGCAGCGTGACCAGCGGCGGCGCGACCTATCTGCCGACGCCGACCTCGCGCGACACCACGGTCGCGGCCGGCGACACGCTGCGGCTGCCGGTGCAGTACAGCATCACCACCGGCTCACTCGCCGTCGTCGTGGCCGGCCTCCCCGGTGGCGCCGCCGGCAGCGTGAGCATCACGGGCCCTGGCGGCTACGCGCGAACGGTCACGACCACCACCACGCTCGGCTTGCTCGCCCCCGGCAGTTATCAGGTGAACGCCGCGAACGTGTCGGCGGCCGGCACCACGTACGTGCCGTCACCCACGTCGCAGTCGGTCACCGTGGTCGCGTCGCTGGTGGCCGCGCCGGCCACCGTGTCGTACGCCTTGGCCACCGGCGCCGTCACCATCTCCACGACCGGTCTCGCCGGCGGGGCCACCCCGACGTTCTCCCTCACCGGCGTGGGCGCACCGCGTACCGCCAGCGGCGCGGGGACCGTCTCGTCGCTGCCCGTGGGCAACTGGACCATCACCGCCAACCCGGTGGTGAGTGGCGCCACCACCTACGCGCCGTCGCCCTCGTCGCAGAGCGTCACGATCACGCCGAACGGCACGACCACGGCCACCTTCTCGTACGCGGCGATCGTGGCCGCGAACTACGCGATCACCAGCGTGTATCTCACGCAAGCGATCCAGAATCTCGAGAACAGCGTATCGCTGGTGGCCGGTCGCGATGCCCTGCTGCGCGTGTTCGTGCAGGCCAACGCCGCCAATACGGCGCGCCCCGACGTGCGCGTGCGCATCTACGACGGCACCTCGCTGCTGCAGACGGCCACCATCACGGCACCCGAGACCAGCGTGCGCACGACCATCGCCGAGGGCACGCTGACCTCCACGTGGAACCTGCTGGTGCCGGGCGCCAACATCCGCTCCACCATGCGCGTGCTGGTCGATCTCGACCCGACACTCGCCATCACCGACGCCGACCGGAGCGATAACGTCTGGCCGAGTAGCGGCACCCCGCAGACGATCCGCGTAAACGGCGTCCCCACGTTCAACGTGCGCTTCGTGCCCATCGTGGTCGGCGCCCTCACCGGCAACGTGAGCGCAACCAACAAAGCCGCATTCCTGTCGTCGGTGCAGCGCATGTTCCCGCTGGGCACCATCTCGTCCGACGTGCGCGCCCCGTTCACCT
>JBBARJ010000063.1:0-12038 GCA_040399825.1 Gemmatimonas sp. | reverse complement strand
GGTGCTCAGTGAGATCAACGCGCTGCGCACCGCCGACGGCGCACCGAGCACCATGCATTACTACGGCGTGCTCAAGGTGTCGTACACCAGCGGCATCGCTGGGTACGGCTACGTGCCCGGTCGCGCCGCGATCGGCTGGGATAACCTCCCCAGCGGCGACGGCGTGGCGGCCCACGAATGGGGCCACAACTTCTCGCGCGAACACGCGCCCTGCGGCACCACGGGTGATGGCAACTATCCCTACTCGGGCGGTGTGATCGGCAACTGGGGATGGAACAGTCTCTCCAACACGCTCGTCTCGCCGGCGGCGACCGACGTGATGGGCTATTGCACGAACCAGTGGATCAGCGACTACACCTGGTCGGCCGTCATGCAGCATCGCAGCGCCGGCGGCGGCGTGTCGTCGCCAAGTGCACCGGGCGAAGGACTGCTGGTATGGGGACGGGTGGTCGACGGCCGCATTCAGCTGGAGCCCGCGTTCCGGGTGAACGCCCCGGTCAGCACCAGCGCCTCAGCGGCCTCGCACCGGCTCGAACTGCTCGATGGCGATGGCACCACGCTGCTCGACACCCCGATTGAGGCTCAGCGGGTGGACCATGCCACCGCGGCCGATGAACGGCAGTTTGCCGTGGTCGTACCGTGGAGCGCCACCCTGGAGGCACGACTCGCCGCCATCCGCGTGCGCGACGCCCGCTCCCCGCTCTCCGCTGTGGCGCGTCGGAGCGCACGCATGACGGCGCCGAGCGCCGGTGGTACGCCACTCACGTCTCCGGTGCCGGTACAGGCTCAGGTTGACCGCACCACCGACGGCCGGGCGCGTGTCACGTGGAACACGTCGGCGTATCCCATGGCCATGGTGCGCGACGCCTCCACCGGGGCGCTGATGGGCTTCGTGCGGCGCTCGGGCGACGCGGTCGTGACCGGCGGACGGGCGATCGACGTGATCTTCTCGGACGGCGTGCGGACGGTTCAACGGTAGCGCGCATCTTCCGCTATCTTTCGGCATCGTCCTTCCCCGTCTATCCCCGACTATCATGGCTTTGTTCGACGTCATCATTCTTGGCGGTGGTCCCGCCGGCTACGTCTGCGCCATCCGTTGTGCCCAGTTGGGCATGCAGGTGGCCGTTATCGAACGTGAAGGGCTCGGCGGCACCTGCGTGCTGTGGGGCTGCATTCCGGCCAAATCGCTGCTCGAAAGCGCCGGCCTCGCGGTGAAGCTCGGCAAGGCGGCCGAGCACGGCATCACCCTCGACGGCATCACGCTCGACTTCGGGCCGGCCATGAAGCGCTCGCGCGCTATCAGCGCGCAGAACTCCAAGGGCGTCGATTTCCTGATGAAGAAGTACAAGGTCCACTCGATCCGTGGCGAGGGCATCCTCGAGAAGGGGAGGAAGGTCACGGTCACGCTGGCCGACGGCAAAAAGGAAACGCACGAAGCCAAGAAGGCTGTCGTGATCGCCACGGGCTCGCGCGTGAAGGGGCTGCCGCAGGCCGGTCTCGCGCTCGACAAGAATGTCGTGCTCTCCAGCGATGACGTGCTGATCGCCGAGAAGGCCCCGGCGTCGATGGTCGTGGTCGGTGCCGGCGCCGTCGGTGTGGAATTCGCCGACGTGTTCTCCGCGTTCGGCACGAAGGTCACAATGGTGGAAGTGGCCCCCACGATCCTCCCCATTGAAGACGCCGATTGCAGCGCCGAGCTGGCGAAGGCGTTCAAGAAGCGGAAGATCGAGGTGCTCACCGGCGCCAAGATCACCAGCACCAAGGTGACCAAGACGGGCGCCACCCTGGTGGTCGAGTCGGGTGGCACCACGCACACGCTCGAAGTGGAAAAGGTGCTGGTGGCCGCCGGCCGCGCGCCGAACGTCGAGAATATCGGTCTCGAAGCGGTGGGCATCGCCAAGTCGGAACGCGGCTTCGTGAAGATCAACGCAAAGTTCGAGACCAGCGTCGCGGGCTACTACGCCATCGGCGACGTGTCGGGCAATCAGATGCTCGCGCACAAGGGCTCACGCGAAGGACATGTGCTGGCCGACCTGCTGGGCGGCGAGCACCCGCATTTGGTGAATTACAACAACATTCCGAGCTGCACCTACTGCCACCCCGAGGTCGCCAGCATCGGACTCACGGAACAGGCGTGCAAGGACCAGAAGCTCGACTACAAGGTGGGCAAATTCCCGTTCTCCGCGAACGGCCGCGCGCGCACCAGCGGTGAAACCGACGGGTTCGTGAAGATCATTCGCGATGCCAAGTACGGCGAAATCCTCGGCGCGCACATCGTCGGCGCCCATGCCACCGAAATGATTCACGAGCTCGTGGTCGCCCGCGAGAACGAGTTCACCGTCGAAGAAATTGACCTCGCGATCCATGCCCATCCCACGCTCAGCGAAGCGATCGGTGAGGCAGTGCTGGACTCGATGGGGAAGATGCTGCACGCGTAACGGCGAAGTAGGGGGTAGGGAGTACGGAGTAGGGAGTACTTCCTACTCCCCACTCCCTACCCCTTACTGTTGTTATGCAATTGTATCTCCTCGATCTCGGCCTCACCCCGTACGACGTGGCATGGGGCATCCAAAAGCGCGCCGCAGCGGCGCGGATTTCGGGGGCGCTCGATCAGGATTTGCTCATTCTGGTGCAACATCCGCCGGTGGTCACCCTCGGCCGCAGCACCAAACCGGGACATCTGCTGGCCACGTCGGAGTATCTGGCGGCGTGCGGCGTGCAGCTGCGCGACGTCGAGCGCGGTGGCGACGTGACCATTCACGAGCCGGGGCAGCTGGTGGCGTATCCCATCATCGACCTCAAGCGACACAAGCAGGACCTGCACTGGTATCTGCGGCAGGTGGAAGAGGCCATCATCGTGGCGTTGCGCACCTTCGGTCTCGAGACGGGGCGCGTGGCCGGCCTTACCGGCGTGTGGCGCGAGGATACCGCCGGACGGCGCAAGTTGGCCAGCATCGGGGTGCATGCGAAAGACTGGGTCACGTGGCATGGCGTGGCGCTCAACGTGGTGAATGATCTCAGCACCTTCGCCCACACGGTGCCCTGTGGCATCGACGGCGTGGAAATGAGCACCGTGGCGCGGGAGTGCGCGGCAGCCGGGCACGACGCACCGGCCATCGAGGCTGTGAGCGAGGCCGTGGCCTGTGCAGTGGCCAAGGTGTTTTCACTCGACCGGCAGCCGCTCCCGGACGCACTGATGCGCGAGATCGTTTCCCCCGCATAACCGCGTGGCGAGTACCGCCCAAAGTGGTCGTGAATCTGCGCGGGCGACTTGCCGCCCGCCCGTACACCGGTAGGATTCACGCGAGCGTGCACCACTCTTCATCAGTACGCCCCCACTACCCCGCCATCCTTATGCAAACCGTTCGACCAACACGGTCATTCGCCGGTGTCCTGCTCCTGGGCGCGGTCGCCCTCTCGGCCTGTAAGGACAACGCGCCGCCGCCGCCCGTCGCCATCGTCGCGACCAGCGCCTTTACGTTCACCGGTGTGGTAGACGAAGTCCTTCCGTCGCCGCTCACCGTGAAAGTCACCGATGCCAGTGGCGCCGCCGTCAACGGCGTTCCGGTCACGTTCGTCGTGGCCGACGGCGGTGGATCCGTCAGCAAGGCCGTAGACACCACCAAGTCGGGGGGCACGGCCTCGACCTCATGGCGCCTCGGCGAGCGTGTCGTCGCCCAGCGCGTCACGGCATCGGCGCTGGGTGTCAGCAGTAGCATCGAGTTCACTGCCACGGCCAAGCCGGGGGCGCCGGCCACCATCGTGCTCGCGGCTGGCAACACGCAGAGCGCGGCCGCTGGAACCGCGGTGGCAACGCCGCCTTCGGTGTCCGTCAGAGACCGGTTCACCAACGTCGTGCCCGGTGTCTCGGTGCTGTTCAGTGTCACCGGTGGCGGCGGGTCCATCACCGGCGCCGGCGTGGCCACCAATGCCGCCGGTGTGGCAGCGGTTGGGGAATGGAAGCTGGGTACCGCCCTTGGTGCCAACAGCCTCAGTGCGCTCGCTGTCGCGAGTGGCATCACCGGTAACCCGGTGTCCTTTACCGCCACCGCGGTCGCGGGTGCGGCGGCCACCATCGTCCCGCAGGGGAGCACCAGCCTGACCGGCACCGTCTTCACGGCCGTCGCGCCGCTCCCATCGGTTCGGGTCACCGACGCGAACGGGAATGCCGTGTCGGGGGCAACCGTCACCTTCACGGGGTCGGCTGGGTCGACGGTCGTAGGCGGCACGCGCACCACCGACGCGAGCGGGCTGGCCACTCCCGAAGGATGGGTACTGGGCACGCAGGCGCGCAGCTACACACTGGTGGCATCGGTCGGCACCTTGCCCGCCGCCACCTTCACGGCAACCGCCAGGGCCGCTGCGGCCGCCACGGGCAGCGCCGCTGCCGGAGCGAATCAGTCGGCACTGGCCGGACGCTCCCTCGACGTGGATCCGGCGGTGCGCGTACTGGACGCCTATGGCAACCCGGTCGCCGGCGTTGAGGTGGTCTATGACGTCACGTCGGGCGGAGGCACCGCGGTATCACGGCGCCCCCTGACCGACGCCACCGGCATCGCGGCCGTTGGCGGATGGACCCTCGGTGATGCGGTCGGCACGAACACACTGCGGGCCACGGTGCAGGCGTCCAACGTGACTGGCAACCCGGTCACGTTCACGGCCACCGGCACCGCTGGTTCAGCAAGTCTCATGGTCGCCCAAGCCGGTCAGAATCAGACCGTGACCGCCGGGTCGGACATCCCTGTCGCACCCGCCGTCGTGGTGCGCGACAGTCGCGGCAATCCGGTCAGCGGCGTCTCCGTGACCTTCAGCATCGGCAGCGGCGGTGGAACGGTGACCGGCGGTACCAGCACCACGTCGAGCACGGGTGTGGCGACGGTGGGCTCGTGGACATTGGGACCGGCCACGGGGGTCCAGTCGCTCATCGCGCGCAGCGCCGGGCTTCCCGACGTGACCTTCACCGCCACGGCCACCGCCGGCGCCGCCGCGCGCGCGGTGGCGTGGAGTGCCCCGACCTTGTCCGGCATCACCGTGGGAAGCAACCTTACGGTGTCGCAGCGACCGGCCGTACGTGTTACCGATAACGACGGCAATCCTGTGTCTGGCGTGGCGGTGACGTTCGCCGTGGTCGGGAACGTCTCCACGTCTGCCACCGGCACCATCGTTGGCGCCGCAACCACCACCAACGCGAACGGCATCGCGACGCTGGGCGGATGGACCGTCCCGACGGGGGCCGGAACCACGGCCACTGTGGTGGGCGTAGCGGACGGGCTGACCGAAGAGGTCACCTTCTCCGTGACGACGATCGCTGGCGCGGCGACCGGGTTCCTCGTGAGCCGCACGCCGGCCGGCAACATTACCGAAAACACCGATGTGTCGGTCTCGGCCCAGCTTCGTGATCAGTTCGGCAATGTAGTGTCACGCGCCGGTGTGTCCGTAACCTTCACGGTGTCCACGGGCGGCGGAACGATCGCCACCGCGTCCACGGCCACCGCTCTCACCAACTCGAGCGGCATTGCCACGATTACGTGGACCGTGGGTGCGAGCACGACCGCCGCGCAGTCCCTGACGATCAGCGGCGGCGGGCTCACCTCGACGAGCGTGGGGGTCACCGTCGTCGCGGTCGTGCCCCCTGGTGCGTAACACGCGGGCCTGACCAGGTAGTGCACGAAGGGCCCTGCGGAGCAATCCGCAGGGCCCTTCGTGTAACGTAAACACGCTCACCGTGCTTCCAACAGCTACTTGGGGTAGGCTACTTGGCGTCGGGGACGACGCTGGATGAATCCTGACGCTTGCTCTTGAAGGGTTCCTTGAGCGGCGTGGGAAGCTTCAGCGTGCCCATGGCCTCTTCCACGTAGTACTTCCAGCCCCAGCCCAACACGGTGTTGCTCGGGCTCAGCACGATCGGCGTCTCGACCTGCTGACGCACCGGCTCCGAGACGTCGCCGGGCTCGTCGCGCGCGTAAATGACGGTGTAAAACTTGCCCTCAACAAAATAGCGGCTCTTGCGGTGACCGTGGTCTACGCGACTCGTATCGGCGCCGCTGGCCGTCAATGCGCCCTCACCCAACAGCGTGATGACGCTGTCCCCGGTGATTCCCACCGTGAGTTCCTCGAGCCGTTCCGCACCGGCTTCCGGGCTACCGCAGGCAACCAGCGTCGCGACGAGCGCCGCAGGGACAAGGCGAACAAGGGAAAAGCGCATGCGTGATTGGTGAAAAGTGGGAGTTGTTGGTCCGTTGGGCATCCGCTCGTACCGGCATACCACTCGTGTTCAGGAGCCGAACGCAAAGCGGAGCGCCCCAAAAAGGAACGCTCCGCCTGCGTACTCCAACAGACTTACCGTGTTCCTGTTAGCCCCACCCTGGATGGGTGGGGCTGATCAGGCTTACTGACAGGTGCCGTTGATCGTGGTGCGCTGCGGAGCCGAGTAACCGTTCAGGCTCGTGGCGCGACCAAGGATTTCAAGCGTGAAGGCCTGATTCGCAGACGTTGCGTTACAGGTCACGGTGATCGTTGCACCACCCGTGAGGCTGTTCGCGACGGACGTAGCCGAGACCGAGCCACCGGTCGTTGCCAACGTGGTGGTCCGGTTCACCTGATACACCGGCGTCATGATGGCGCTGTTGAAGCCGGTCATGCCGCCGATCGTGAAGATTTCCTTACGGCTGGTGGACGTACCACCGACAGCCTGCCACGTGCCAGCGCCGTTCAGGTCAGCCACGGACAGCGCGCCCAGGCCGGTGATGTTGTCCGCACCAGACCACACGGTCGTGGTGATCGACGTGTTCGTCGCCGTCGCCGCAGCGTACGGGGCTTCAGCCGCACGAGCCGCGGTGATGGTGATCGTCGCCGGGCCATCCGTGGCGCCACGCACATCGCAGTATGCCTGGCGAACCGTGTTCGTGCTCGCCGTCGACTGCAGCAGCTCGATACCCTGACCGACCACGACCACATCAGCCGTGTTCGACGTACAGGTAACGGTCGTGTTGCCGCTCGTCGTGACCGCCGCACCCGGCGAAACCGTCAGGGTGGCATAGATACGGGCCGTCGCGAGGCTGGCGTTCTGCTCGATGAAGGCGCGAGTATCGCCAGCGATCGAGGCCGCGGTTGCGGTTACCGACGTGGAACCCGTGCGCGTGAACCAACCACCCAGCAGAGTCCAGTCACCGAGAGAATTCGAGCCCGGAGTCGCCGTCGGGCTGAACACGTTGACCGTGCCAATCGCGATGGCGCTGATCACGCGCGGGACCGTGGTGGCACCCGGGATCGCAGCGGCCGTCACGAGGCCGTTTCCGTTCGCATCCGTACCGATGGCGCGGATGGAGTCGAGGCCGGTGAAGCCAGCCTGCGACACGTTCGCACCCTGCGCCACGGCCGAACCGACCGTCCACAGGTAGCGGAACACGCGCACACCACCTTCATCCAGCGTTTCGGTGAACGTCGCGACGCCGCGGTACTCGTAATCGGCATCGTACGTACCAAGCGTCGCGTCCTGACGGCGCGTCACAACGCGGACCGCGTTGAACGGCACGCTGGCCGACGACGAGGTCGCCGTCACACGGAACTCAACCGCGGTCGACGTGGCGGAGTACACCGACCACGTGGCGATCTTGGCACCCGCGTTGTTGTTCACCGCGTCATCCGCACCCCAGTTCTTACGGATGGTCGGCGTGCTGACCTGGTTGCTGTTGATCGTCAGCGACGTCGGCGCGCTGAACGCGTTCGTCGACCAGCTGCCGGTGGTGTAGCCGGTGAGCGTGGCCATCGAGCGGATGTCGAACACGCGTGCCGCGATGCTGGTCGGCTTGACCGTGGCATCGAGCGCGGCGGGCGACGTGACCGTCGTGCTGGCCGTGGCGAGCACCTGGAGATCCTGGAGGAACGGGATCGGCAGGTTGATCGCGCCGTTGAACGTCTGACCGAGACCGGTCAGGTTGGCGAGCTTGTTGCTCGTCAGCGCCGCAAACGGATTCTGGAACAGGCCGGTGCGGATGGTGCTCGCGAAGGCCGTCACGCGCGGGAAGCGGATGTTCATGGCCGGGGTACCAAGGGTCAATTCCGCACCCATGATTTCCAGGTCATCGCTGGCCTGCAGCGTCACGCCGGACGTCTGGCCACCCGTGTAGAAGGCCGCTGCGTTGGTGATCACGCTGTTGATCGTCGGCGCCGCGTTGTCGATGACGACGTTACGCGTCGGGACGGCCGTGGTGTTACCAGCGCGGTCGACGAGCGTGCCCGTGAACGTGTAGTAACCGGACTGCGCCGCTCCGATCGTGCTCGACAGCGCCGTCGGCGCGCGACCAGCGTCACCGAAGATGTTGATCGAGAACTGACGGACCGTGTTGTCGGTGCCCGGCACGATGCCGTTCATGCTGTTGCCGATGCTGCTACCCGTGCTCAACGCCGAGCTCACGATGTTCTGCACGGTCGCGTCGTTGGCGGCCGACGGCGACGCGGGCGCAATGCGACGCGTGATGCCGAAGGTACCGAGACGGACGCCGCTGTTCGTGTAGCAGTTGCCAGCGGTGCAGGCGTAGAAGCCCGAGCGCTCGTCCTTGGCGCGGACGGCGAACAGCGCGTTCGTGGCGCTGATGGCCACATCCGTCAGGATGGCGGTCGTGTTGGACGCCACCGTGGCGCCGCCCGTCGAGAAGATCGAGTCGACGGTGGTACGGGCGAAGCCGCTCAGCGACGGAGACGCCGGCTCAACCAACGCCGGGGCCGGGATGGCCACGATCTGCGGGGCCGTACGGTCGACGCCGAACTGCGTGCCGCTCGTGGTCGCCGGGACGTTCGTCAGGCTGCCGTTGGCGTTCGTGACCGTGTAGGCGAACGCGTTCGACGTCGTGCTGTTGCCGAGGCGGTCCGTTTCCGTGGCCGTGATGAAGTACGCGGTGTTCTCGAGGTTCGTCGCGTTTTCCTGCAGGCCCATGCCGGCAACCGTCGCCGTGAGGCCACCGGTCGCAACCGGCGTGGTGCAGGGGACCGCGGCCGTGAGCGTCACACCAGGCGTGAAGGCCGGCGTGTTGCACACGTTGAACACGGTGTTGCGCGCCGTCAGGAGGCCGACAGCCGCGTCGGCGATCGTGTAGCGGGTTTCACCCGTCGCCGTGTTGGTGACTTCGTTGAACGCGTAGGTGCCGTTCACCCAACCCGAGTCGGGCGAGGCCAAACCACCACCGCGCACCTCGAGCTTGGAGATGACCGGTGCCTGATAGTCAGCCGCCACGAAGGTGCCGACCGGGCGATACGACGACGACGTGCGGAAATACCACGGCGCACAGCCGTTGTTCAGCGCGGTGTTCGCAAAGCCGCAGTAGATCGACTCACCCTGCTCCCGTTCGAAGCCGGTGTCGGCGATCGGGCCGGCCGTTCCCGCGTCGGTGAGCGACGCGTACACGCCCGGGGCGTGACCGTCGAGGTCCGTCGCGGCGCCAGCGCAGTTGAACGCCACCGTGGCGCTGTCGTACGCCTGCACGCCATAGCTACCAGCGAACGGACGCGTGTTGTCGATGATGTCGTTACCACACGCCGAGGCGTTGCCGATACGGGCGGCATTCAGCGTCACCTGCATGATCTTCTTGCCGCTGTACATCACCGGGACCACCACGAACGAGCCGATGCCGCTCGCGGCCGGTCCACCGTAGTACGTGTTGCCGGCGCTGCTGTTCGCCTTGTTCGTCGGCAGCGTCCACTTGAGCGTGAAGCCGTCGGTGTTCGTGAAGTTGACCGACGACACGGTGTTCGACGCGGTCGGCAACGAGCCCGCCACGGCGAGGGTGGCGACGAGCGTCTTCGGGCCGTTCGGGTAGCTCACCTGGGCATCTTCACCCGTGGTGAAGTTGGGCGTCTTGAAATCGGCCGTGTTGACGAAGACCGAGACCTGACCGGTGGGCGCGCCCGACGGGCCGAACGCCTGCTGCGCGGCCGGCGTGCCGGAGCGCGTGGCGCAATCGAGGACCGCTTCGTTCTCGTTACACACCCAGAAGTTCACCGCGGACACATTCTGTCCGTTCGGCTGGATGGAAAGCTGCGCTTCGAACTGGCCGCTCACCGACGCGAGGTCGATCGGGAGAATACCGTTGAGCAGACCGACGATGCTGACCTGCGCGTTCGGCGAGACGGTCACCGCGACCGAGCCCGAGAGCGTCGCGGCGGCAAAGTTCGCGTTCGCGGCCGACGTGGCCGTGACCGTGATCACTGCCGTGCCGGGTCCGACCGCAGTGATGAGACCCATCGAGCTGACCGTGGCGACTGCCGGACGGGTGGTGCCGTAGATGATCGACGCCGCGGCCGCGCCCGTGGGCTGCTGCGCGTTGGCAACGATCTGCGCCGTGGCGCCGGTCGAGAGGGCCAGCGTGGACGGCGTGACGTTCAGCGACGTCATGCCCGAGGGCAGCGCCGTCACGGTGATCGCGGCCGCCGACGTGAGCGTCGTGGTCGTGAAGCCCGTGCCCGTTCCCGTGGCCGTGACCGTGATGGTGGCAACGCCGGGGGCGACCGCAGTCACCACACCAGCCGCCGTCACCGTGGCGACCGAGGCCGACGACGACGCGTACGTGTACGCGATCGCGACCGCAGCAGCACCCTTGTTCGCCGTCGGGACGATCGTGACGGTCTGGTTCACCTGCACGCTCGCCGCGCTCGGCGAAACCTGCAGGCCGCTGATCGCGGCAGCCGGAGCAGCCACCGAGACCGACGCGGCCGCCGACTGACCCGTCGACGCCGTGGCGGTGATCGTCGCGTTACCGGCGGCGATCGCCGTCACGCGGCAGGACGAGCCAGACACGGCAGCCGTAGCAACCGTCGCCGAGCTCGTGGTGCAGCTGGCGAGCGTCGGGGCAGTCGCGCCACCCGAGATCTGGACAGCAAAATTCACCGCTTCGCCAATGTTCATATTGGCGGAAGGCGGTGTGATGGACAGCGTGATCGGCGCGGCCGGTGCCACAGGCACCGTCACGTCATCGCCGCAAGCACCCAGCGCCAAGGCGCCAAGGCTCAGGGCAACGATCGCCTTATTCCGAGAAAAGAGTTGCATTCATCCCCCTCTTTCGAGGTCGTGGAGGTAGCTGCAGTTGATGAGGGTGGGTTGCCTCTTCAACAACGTCTTGCTTTGGAAAGCGCGCGCCGCTTTGGCGTGTGCTTCATCATGCACGTTCACAGAGGAGCAGGACTTGGCTCGGGGAGCGGCCGAATCAACATCCTGTCGTGCGAAACCATGATGCCCGAAGAACCGAAATGCTTCACCTGCGGGCCCTGCATCACGCGTCGCCAACCCAAGCGTCGGTTCCTCGTGACTCCTGCACGTGCGATCGCTCACACGTTTCACAACACTTCTTCCTGCTGATATCCTGAACACGCACACTCTGACGCACACTGGCAGGATGACGCGCGCGATCCTCCCGAAGGATGATACGCACACGTCTCCCGCCATCTGCAACGCCGGAAACTAGGGGTGACCGGCCACAGGAGTCAAGCCACAGCACCATCCGGCGTTCAGGAACGGCTATCACATTTCTGCTACTGCGGACCCGGAAGGCCAGGTTGTCCACAATCTTGCCCCGCCGATCGAGCCCTTCGCGGCCCGATCGCTGGGACATCGGGAGGGGGACGCCCCCTACGCTGGGAACGTCACATCCTCGGCAACCAGACACACCGGTGTCTATACTAAGAGATGGCTGAGCCCCCTCGGATCCACGTCCCCGCGACCCGCGTGGTCCCCCCGCCCCCGCTCGCAGCGGAAGGGCCCGCCCTCAACGCGGCCCAGGCCGCCGCGGCCAGCCACGGCGATACCCCCCTGTTAATCGTGGCGGGTGCCGGCTCGGGAAAGACCCGGACACTCATCCATCGGGTCGCCCACTTAATTGGTAGAGGCGTCCCCGCCAGCCGCATTTTGCTCCTCACCTTTACCCGACGCGCCTCGCAGGAAATGCTGGGGCGCTGCGAGCGGCTGGTCGGCTCGGCATCGCATCAGGTACACGGCGGCACCTTTCATGGCGTCGCCCATCGCCTGCTCCGCCGGTTCGGGCCCGCCG
>JBBARJ010000062.1:0-13450 GCA_040399825.1 Gemmatimonas sp. | reverse complement strand
GGGGGTTCGGTTACGGCCGTGATCCCGAAGCTTGAGAGCGGCAAGCGGTATTACATTCGCCTGTTCGATCCGCAGGTGGCGCCGAACGATCAGAATGTGTGGGGCTGCGCGAATATCAGCGAAAAGCCGTAAGCGATTTACGCTCGCGGTCGCGCCGATGCAAAGGGGCCGTGCATCATGCACGGCCCCTTTATCCATCGTGTCGGCCGAAGCCTTACGGGGCGGTGCCCGGTGAACCCACGCCGCCGAACGTGTAGTACGGAATACCAAGAGAGATCAGCTCACGCCCTGACACGGGAACGTGATACGGTGTGCCGGGAACGAGCTTGCCCCAGCCACGCGCGTCCCACCACGTGATGTCGCCGCCCTCGGTTGGGTAGAGTTCAATACGCTTCTCGTACTGGATGGCGTCGAACAAGTCACCACAAGCGCCGTTGTCCTTGCGCGGCACGCAATCCCGGCCGGCCGGCGGACCGCTCGCATCGACCGGACGCAAGCCCGCTGCCACACGCGTCGGGTTGATGACGGCGGCGGCTTCCGTGAAGCGTCCAAGCCGGAACAGTGCCTCGGCGCGGATGAACTTCATCTCGTCCATCGAGATGACCTGAATGAAAGCGCGATTACCGGAATCTGCCGCCGTGTTCAAGTAGCGCGTGGAGCGATACCACGACGTGAGATACGCGCCGTTGGAAGCACTGCCCATCGTGGCCGTGACCCGCGTGAAGCGCGTGCCGGCGGCCGCGTTACCGGCCGCTCCATGAATGCGCCGGTCGGGCGTGGTAATGATGAACGCCGTGCGGTTGGCAACCGGCGCCGCGACCCACGCCTGATAGTTGCCCGACGTGTCGGCCGGACCCAGCAGGCGGTTGTGGATACGGACCGTATTCTGCGCAAACGAGTTGTTGATGTACGTCGACGCCGTGTTGGCAACCGCCGGATCAGCCTGCCATCCGAAGTCGCGTACGATACCGGAGTCGAGGCGCGCCAACACCGCTGCCCAGTTCACCGCGTTGCGCTGTGCCGGGGTACGCGGTGAGTAGACATCAGCGCGCACGAGGAAGGAGTACATCACCCGCACCAGCTCGTCGCGCGTAATGGGACGGCCATTGATGAACAGCGCCGGCCACGTGAAGTTCGGTCCGGCCTGCGCTTCCCGGATGATCACGCGCATCTGCGCCTTCGCGTTGTCCAGCACCTGTTGCCACGGCACCAGCGTCACATTCGTCTGGTTCAAGCCGGGGGTGATGGTGTCCGTGACGTAGGCTTGGTCGGTGGCCAAGGCCAGCTTGAGCTGCGAAATGGCAATGATGAACTTCGCAAAGAGCTTGCGGTTTGGTGTGTCGGCGCCGTCCGGGGTGGCGGCGTTGATGGTACCGAATTTGAGCTTGTTATCCCGGATGCCGATGAAGGCTTCTCGGGCACCAGCCGACGCCTCGTACGGCGTCCAATACGGCACGCGAGTGGCGCAGTTCACGTTGTCGCGGTTGTTGATCGGGAGGCGCGGTTCAACAGCGAACTCGAGATACGTCACGCTGGTGGTCGTGATATCGTGCCCCCACAGGCTGTAAATCAGCGTGGGGCAGCTGCCACGATTCACGGCCGTGTAGGCCTTGAACGAGCCAATCAACGCGGCTTCCGTATTGGCCGCGTTATTGAAGACCGTGGCGATACTGAGGTTGTTGGGATCAGTCACGGCGAGATCGACGCAGCCGGCCAGCGAGGCGGCGGCGATGGTACCGATCAGAAGAGCAGCGCGGCGGCGAACGGCGACCGGGCGGGACACAGAAGTATGCATGAATTCGGCCTCGGTCAGAAGGTAAGCGTCACGACGCCGGTCAGCGTGCGCGTCATGGGATACGTGGCATCGTCAAAGCGCACGGTCGGCGAACCGGCCATGACATTCAGGCCCGTGTAATTCGTGAACGTGCGCATGTTGCGTCCGATCAGATCGATCTGCGCGCGCGACACACCAACCTTGTTCAAAAAAGGCCACCGCTTCGCGTCTGCCGTGTAGCCCAGCATCAGCTCTGCGATCGTCAGATGCGTGCCGCTTTCCACAAACTGCGCAAGGTACAGATTGTTGTTGTTCGACACGGCGTTGTAGTACGCCACCGGCTTCTTGAGCTCATCAGGCTTACCGAACTGGTCGACATCGGGATGGTCACCCGAGGCGTAGTACGTCTGGTTGCTGTTGGCATACACATCGCCGCCCAACTGTCCCGTCGTCTGGATAAAGAGACGGAAGTTGTTGTATCGGAAATTGTTCTGGAAACCGAAGCGGAAGAGCGGCTGACTGTCTCCAATACGGTCGTACCAGAGCTGTCCCGTGGAATCGCGGCGCTGAATCGGCAGTCCCCAGCCGTAAGCGGTGCCGTCGATGTTCACCGACGTGCCCCAGAGATTCTTGGCAATACCATCACGCCACGTGTTGCCCGCACCCACCGGCACCACCCACCCCTCATCGTTGACGTCGAATTGCGCCTGCGAGTTGCGGTGAATGGCGGCCAGCTGCGACTTGTCCCGCACGTTCTGGTTGCCCCACATCTCACTGAGCGGAATCCCGTCGCACTTGTACTGGAGGCCGTCGTCGAAGCAGGTGCGCCCGAATTGGCGCGTAAACTGCGCCTGGTTATCGCCCGTCACGAGAATGTCCCAGCGCAACCCGTTCGGGTTGGTCAGCACCGCGCCCTGCAGCGTGAACTCGAGCACATTGCCGCCGATGTACGCGGGGTTCGTGCGTACCAGCTGGTAACCCGAGACGGCGGGTGCCGGCACGTTCACGAAGACGTCGCGGCTGTCGTTCCGCACATACGTGACCGTCGCCGACAGACGCGACTTGTACGCGAGATCGATGCCGATTTCCTGTTCCTTGGTAAACGTCGGCGTGATGTTGACGTTGCCAAGATTGCTGCGGCGGATGGCGCCTGTACCGTCGTTCGTCATTGCCTCGTACTGATCGCTGAAGCTCGGGCTCACACCAGTCACGCCGTAGCTGTAGCGCAGCTTGAACTGATTGAACGCCGGCATCGGGAACCAGCTCTCTTCACTCAGAATCCAGGCGGCCGAGGCTCGGCCGAAGGTGTTCCAGCGATTAGCGGCACCGAACAGCGAGTTGCCTTCACGACGCCAGAGGAAGTCGCCGATGTAGCGTTCCTTGAAGCTGAGTCCGAGGTTCGTGATCGCACCGAGTACCCGATAGTCGGTGATGCTGTTGGACGTGGTGCGAACACGCGCCTGCGACATCGCCTTGAGCCCTTCAGTGCCGAAGTCGGTACCTTGCGTCGAGAGGCTGGGCGAGTACTCGCGTCGCGTTTCACCACGCTGCGAGAGCCGCGCGGTGAGATCGCCCAGTGTCTTCGTGGCGGAGACGGTACCGGTAATGATGTAGCCGTCGGTGACCTGGTTGCTTTCCGTCAGGGCACCGATGCTGGGGCTGAGACCGCCGGTGCTGGTCACGAGCGGCGTGCCGCGCGCCGTATACGACGTCTGGGCGAAGTCGCCGCGGTCGTAATTGGCGTCACCCGCCATCGACAACCAGCTGAAGGGACGGTAGCTGGCGTTGGCGTTGAGCAACGTACGCGCGCGCCGGATGACATTGTCGGCGATATACTGCGTGTACAGCGGATTCGTATACAGCGTGACCGAATCGGGAACGATCACGTACGGGAAACCGATCTTGGGAAACGGATCAGGCTCCCGGAGGTTCACGTCGGTATCGATGCGATAGAAGTTGTTGAAGCTGGGGCTCGAGGCGTCGTCCTGTCCGCGGGTATGGTTCACGGACACGCCCACGTTGAGCTTTTCGTTCAGCCGCGAGTCGAGGTTCACCCGCAGCGTCTGGCGGCGATACCCTTCGTTGTCTTCCAAGACGCCGCCAAACACATTGCGGGTGTACGCCAGGTTGTAGTTCGTGGCGGCGGCGTTGCCCTGCACCTGCAGGCTCTGAATGGTGGTGCTGCCCGGATTGAAGAACAGCTTCGGGTGATCGTAGGTCGGCGACGTAAACGGCGCGTCCATGATCCCGAGCGGCTTGAGCGCACGCTGCGACCGTGGCACGATCTGATTCTGCGCATTCAGCCAGTTGCCATTGGCGTCCTGCCGGAATGCATGATGCTGATTCTTCTGCAGGTTCGTTTGAAATTGATCGGTGCCCGTCTCGGAGCGCGCCTGAAATTGCGTGGTGCCGAGAGCGAGGCCCTTACCACGCCGGGTGGTGATGGCGATCACGCCGGCTGCTGCGCGCGAGCCGTAGAGCGATGCCGCCGCCGCCCCTTTGATCACCTCGATCGACTCCACGTCCATCGATTCGATGTCCTGGGTGGTGACCGACTGTGCCTGATTCAGAAACACACCGTCCACCACGAAGAGCGGCGACGGCGGCGCGCCGCCCTCGGTGATGCCGGAGATCGGCGTGCGGAGCACGATGTTCACGCCGCTTCCCGGCTTACCGCTCGGACGTGTGATGGCCACACCGGCCACTTTACCCGCAATCAGATTGGCGGCCGAGCCGGTCGGCATGACCGGAATGTTTTCCGACGTGACCTTGTCGACCGTAATGGTGGACTTGGCCACCGACTGCGGGTCCATACTGCCGGACACCGTCACTTGGTCGAGGCGCGTGGACGTCACACTGAGGGTGATGTTCACCGTGATCAGGCTGTCGGCCACCAGCCGCACGTTGTTGATCCGCTGCGGACCGTAGCCGAGCCGCCGCGCGTCGATGTTATAGAGACCTGCCGGGGCGCTGGGAATGATGAAGCGACCGTCAGGCCCCGTGCTCGCCGTGATGGGCGTGCCGACGAGAAAGATGTTGACGCCGGCGAGCGGTTGCTTGGTCGCGACATCGGTAACGAGTCCAACAACCCGTGCGCGTCGCGTCGGTTGCGCGGATTCGGTGGCCGCTTGCGCTGAGAGCTGGGCGAGCGGGGCTGCGCACCACAGCAGGATGGCGCCAATCGTAGCCACTACCATGCGAAACGGCACGCGCGGCGCGATGTGGGCAAATAGAAAGGACAGCATTGGGCGGGGCGGGAGGGGGGGCAGGATCACGGTGAAGCCGTCGCGAGTATACGCCACCACTCACTGTGTCGCCAGAGCGTTACACGACCCCGCCGCTCAGGGATGCCCCGTCCACGGAAGCGCCGGCTACCGCCGGAAGGAATTGATCACGATGGCCCCGCACCGATCTCCACGCTGCGGCAAACCTGGAATCACCACATTCATCGGGTAAACCTCGACGCTACGAAACATGGCGGGATCGAGTCGGCCCACCTGATCACCTTCAATCGGCGACGTATCCAGGAAGAACTGCACCGGGCATGGATTGGAAAATCCATCATTACCCACGCCCTGATTACCACTCGCCCCGCCTCGATTGCGGGAGATTGTGGCCACGACTTCGCCGTCGGTGCCATTCCCGCGAAGCCGCTGGATGGTGAGCCCCGGGACGCCCTGCACGAGCTCGGCGACCGAGTACGGGCGCGTCTCGAGTATGTACTCTCGCGTGTACAATCGACCCGCGCCAACGCGCATCTGGATGAGTCGCTGTCCTTGGGCCACCGCCGTCGCCGTCGCGGCATTAGCCTTGGCCGTGACCTCAACGGTTGAAAGCGTGCGCGGATACCGGCGCAGCAGCAGTGACAAGGTGTCCTTCGAGGAGCGTCCCACAATCACTTCACGTGGATACGGCACGTAGCCGATCTGGCGCGCCAGCACGACGTGCGGGCCGGTTGGCGGATCGGCGATCCGCCAGAAGCCCCTGGCGTCGCTCCGTGTTGTGAATGCGGTGCCGGCGATCAGCACCTCGGCGTCACCCATCGGTTTGCCGGCCGCGTCGACCACCCAGCCGACAATTTCGTCGCGGGAGCGCGAAGGCACCTCCTGTGCATGCAACAGCGACGGCATGTTCAGCAGTACGATCACCACCCCGGCGGTGCGCACGCGCGCAAAGACTTTCAGAAACTGTCCCATGTTTCATTGAAACGCCGCGGAACGCGAAACGCAAACATGGCATTCCACCGTGCGTTCGACCGCGCGGCCGGTGCCCGATCCACGACCACCATCGCGCGTCTACCTCGCCGTTCGCACCTTCACCACCGACAGCAATCCTGCGTCTACCAGCGTCGGCGTAGGCCGCGGCGGCGTGGCCTGCTCCCACGCGTGCGCCATGCCCATCAGTTCACGATCGTGCCACGGCCGCGCCGACAGTTCAAGCCCGAACGGCAAGCCGTTGTCGTAGTGTCCAGCCGAGACCACCACGGCCGGCACGCCGATCATGTTCACCCAGCTCGTCGCCGAGTGCGGTCCCTCACTCACGCGACCATCCTGCGGCATCGATTCATCCGGCGGGGCCATCTGAATGGCCGGATAGACGAGCCCATCGAGCTTCATCCGATCGAGCGTGGCCACATACTCGGCCAGCATCGCCCGGCGCGGCGCATGATAGTTTCGCTCGGCGTCGGCATCGGTATCCAGCACACGCTGCTCGAGCCGCACCCCCGGCATGTAGCGGAAATGATCTTCCACGCCAATGGATGACACGAACAGCGGGGCCCCGACCTCCTGTTCGTACTGCGTGGCCGAGTGGTACGCAGCCGGTCCGAAGGTGGCCAGGAAACGGTCGGTACCATCGCGCATGTACGCGTACGTCGACACGCGGCTCGCCAGCTTCGCGAATTGCGGCGGGAGAATGCTGTCGCTAATCACCACCTCGGCACCGGCGGCGCGCAACGCCGCCACAGCCTTCATGAACAACGCGCGGGTGTCATCACGCAGCGTCATGTTGGCGGCAGCGCGAATCGAATCGGCGGCGCGCTCCGGCACACCGGCGGGAATGCCGTGAAACGGGATGCCGCTGCCGGCCATGATGAAGGCGGGCACGCCAAATCGCTTGCCCTTGAGTGACGCCGTCGTCATACCCTCGGTTATCACGCGCACCGAATCGGACGCGAGCAACGTGGCGGGATCGAGCGAGTCCTTCCCCGCCATGACCGCCAAGGCGATCGCAGCATCGCTCACCGTGCGGGCGATTGGTCCCGTGTTATCAAGCAGCCAGTCGAGCGGCGCAATGCCCGCGATACTCACCAGACCGCGCGTGGGATAAACCCCCACCAGCGCACTCGTGGCCGCCGGCATGCGAATGGAATTGCCGGTATCGGTGCCGTTGCCTAATACAGCCATGTTCGCCGCGACGGCAGTCACGACACCACCGCTCGAGCCACCGGGCGAGAAGCGCACGTCGTAGGCATTGCCGGTGCGACCGAACGAACTGCTGCGATTGGTGTCGCTGTTGGCGAGATCCGGCATGTTGGCCAGACCGACGATGATCGCACCGGCGGCGCGCAACTTCACCACGATGGTCGCGTCCGTGGGCGCGATGAGCTCATGACCGGCGCGTGTGAAACCCTCCCAGCCTGCCGTGGTCACCTGCCCCTGCACGCTCGTATTGGCCTTGATCACGATGGGCACGCCCCACAACGGGCCGCGCGCGACACCGTCGCCCTTCGCCGCCTCGGCGTCGAGCCGTGCGGCCTCGGCCAGCGCACTTTCACGCAACACCGTTTCGATGGCCCCGTACACACCGTTGTAGCGATCGATGCGATCGAGATGCCACTGCACGACCTGCGTCACCGTGTAGCGCTTCTCGGCGTAGAGCTGCTCGAGCTGTGGCACCGTGACATCGAGCAAGTCACGATCGGCCGCGTTGACGGCCACCGGTACGGCGGGTGAGCTGCATCCGGTCTGGGCGACGGACAGCGTGGCGATAACGATGGCGAGCGCCATGCGCGCGACGACAGTGGGCAACGAAGGCGAAGTGCTTCGGAACATGGCGATTCACGTTTGAGGATCGACAGCCGTTCAGCGGGAGAGCGTTCGCGACAAACGTACGACGTCACGGAACCGGTTACCAGAATCCCGCGCGTCAGCCGCGCATGAACTCGAACAACTCCCGCGATACCGTCGGGGCCAGGCGCTCCAGCGCGTAGCTCGTCATGAAGGTCTTGGCCACGATCTCGCGGCGAAACCGCGGGGTGATTTCACCGCTCTGCTTGAGCAGATCGGAGCGCTGCGTGCCGAGGTACAGAAAGGCCAAGCCGGCGGCGTTTTCGCGGGCGATGCGATGACGCGTGAGGGAGATATCAAGCGCGCCGATGTACAGCGCGTCGGCGGTCACGCTGGCCCACTCGGTGCGCAACGGATCCGCGAATCGGAGAAGGCGCAACTCCTGTGCAAGCGGGCCGCCCTCGTCGTTGGCGGCGTCACGGCCCGCCGCGATGGCCTGCACCAACTCACCGGCCAGATCGATTTCCAGATCGGTCACGGCATCTTCCGTGACCGAGACACTGCCGACCACCGCCTCGGCGATCTGCAGCACGAGCGTTGCGCTGCGCTCCACGTGTTCTTGCGACCACGCATCTTCCCATGCCCGGCTGCTCCACCGGATCCACTCGCGTCCGTCGAGCTGCGCAATCGTCTCGGCCGTGGCATTCAGCGCCTCGAGAAAGCGGGGGCCCGACAGCGAGCCCACGTCGGCGCGGGAGCGAATGTCTTCCGAACCGATCGACAGCGCGGTGTACAAGTGCCCGTCTTCCGCGCGTACCCAGCGGCGGTCCACGTCGAGCACGATCACGTCGGCGCCGAGCACGCTGGAGAGCATCGTCTCGAGAATCGTGTGTGTCTTGACCGATCCATCGCGGTGCGTGAGTGTGTCGAGTGCGGCGTATTCGTGCAACGCCCACGCATGTTCGGTCACGTTTGCGCCCGCAGCCGCGCGCTGCTGAAACTCGGCGAACGACGCGCCAAGATGGGTTGGCGGGCCGAGGACCACGGTGAGTTCGGTCAGGGCGTAGGGGGGGCTGTCCATAAGGCGATCAGGGCGATTTCGAGGTGAATCGGTGGTGAATTGGAGCGACGGGCGGGTGTCAGCGTTCGAGTAGCCACTGAGCGGCCGGAGCCCACCGCAAGCGACCAGGCAACTCGCGAGCCGGCGGCGTCGGATCGAGCGTGATGAGCATGGCATCGGCGTCGGGCTGAGACGCGGCCGCCGATTCGAGGGCGCGCACTTCGCGCGCCCACGTCGCGTCGGCAGCGGTATCGAGACACACCTGAATCAGCAGAGGCGCGGCGTCAGGTCGCGTGGCGTAGAAGTCGACCTCCCATCCTTCTGCCGTACGAAACCAGTCAATCGCATAGCGGCGACGCTCCAGCTCGAGCAGGATCGCGGTTTCGAGTGCACGTCCCCGGTGCGTCCGCCCTGATCGTTCATAGATCGAGATCAGACCGGTATCCACCGGATAGACTTTTCGTGGGTTGGACATCCGCTGTCGTTCGGAGGTGCTGTGCATCGTGATACTGCGCAGCAAAAACGCATCCTCGAAGTATTCGACGTACGCGTACACGTTGTCTTTACCGACCCCGATGCCTTGGGACTTGAGGTCGTCGTACAACTTATTGACGGAAACGCTTCCACCTGGCGTCGCCAGCAAATGTCGTTGCAACCAGCGAAGTGCGCGGACGTTCGTCACGTTGTGCCGCTCGATCACGTCACGCAAGACCATGGTGTCGACGTAGCCGGTGAGCAGATCAAGTCGGTCCTGCGCATCGGTCTGTTGCGCTTCGGGAAAGCCGCCGACGGTGAGATACTGCTGCAGCGCGGCGTCCATCGTTGCGCGCTGCGGGCCCGTTAGCTGCTCCCACGGGAGATCCGTTTCCGCGCCGGCATAGCGAAGCGCTTCCCGAAAGGAGAACGGATGAACGAGGACGTCCATGGCGCGACCGCGCAGCGACGTGGCGACCTCTCGGCTCAGGAGTTTCGCCGAGGAACCGGAGACCGCGATTTCTATGTTTCCCGCAGCAAGGAGGCGATGGACGAGCGTTTCCCATTTCGGAACAACCTGCACCTCGTCGAGATAGAGCCAGAGCGTGCCTCCGTCGGCGCCGCCGCGCCGGACATGCGGATAGCGCCGCGCATGTTCTTCGACGATCCAACCCAGATCGGCCGCCGTCATTCCGTCGAGCCGCTCATCCTCGAGTTCCAGGAGCAGTTGTGACTCGCGTGATCGACCCGCTCCGATGTGGTCCGCCATACGTCGGTGGAGGAGTGACGTCTTTCCACCACGGCGTACGCCCACGACCGCGAGGGCCTTGCCGGGGATCGTAGGAACGCGAACGTCGCGCGCGATCCGCGGCGGGACGGCCGCCGCCATGGATTCCGTGAGTTTGTCGCGGAGGCGATCTCTCGAGAGCGCCATGGGTAAGTCGTTCGTGCTTTCTGACATGGCGCCCAGACCAGAGACAGACACAAGCAATCCTTTCTTTTCTGAAAGGACAGTATAGATATTAACTTGCCGAGTTTAAAGGAAAGAAGTAAGAGCCGGCTATATTGACAATTTAGTTTTATCCGGATAGAATTAGATTTTACACCCTCTCCGGACGGCCAATGGACCGCAAAGCGCTCGCCCGCGCGTACAAGGAATCGCGCCGCCCTATGGGCGTGTATTGCGTGCGCAATATCCAGAGCGGTGACACGCTGATCGGGCGATCCACCGACCTACCGGCTGTTCTCAACCGCGAACGGACCTCGCTGCGCTTCGGCGGGCACCCCAATCGTCGGCTGCAGCAGGACTGGAACGCACTCGGCCCGGACGCCTTCACGTTCGAGGTGCTCGACACCCTCGCCTGGCCGGACGACACGCCCGACTTCGATCCCACCAGCGACCTGTTGCTGCTGGAGTCGATGTGGCGTGAGCGGCTGCAGCCCAACGGAAACGGCAGTTACAGCACGTCCAAGACATCGGGGCGCACGTGAGTCTGGCGCCGGTCACCGCCTTCCGCGGACACGAATTGCTCGCCACCGGCGCACTGCGCGACGTGGCGCGCGTGGTCTGGCGTGCCGTCAAGGACGCCGAGTCTCATCTCGGTACCGTGCTGGTCTTCGACGACGCCACCGGTCGCGTGGTCGATCTCGAGATGCGCGGCGACGAGCGCGCGATGTTGGCGCATGTGGATGTGATGCTGCGCATGAGCCAGACCGCGCTCGTTCAAACGAACGATGCGCCGAACGGTGCGACGAGCGGTGAGAGCGTCGACCCGGTGCCGCGCCCCCGCGGACGTCCCAAGCTCGGCGTAGTCGCTCGTGAGATCACGCTGTTGCCGAGGCATTGGGAATGGCTGGCAACGCAGCCCGGTGGTGCGTCCGTCGCGCTCCGCAAACTCGTCGATGCCGCGCGTCGTACGACGACCAACGAAGATCGCACCAAGGCCGCCCGCGATGTGGCCTACCGCTTCATGAACGCGATGGCTGGCGACCTGAGTCAGTTCGAAGAAGTGATCCGTGCGCTGTATCGCGGCGACGAGACACGGTTTCGCGAGCTGATCACGGACTGGCCGCGCGACATTGCGGCGTACGCGGCGCAGTTGGGGTTTCCCGCGGGCAAGCCTACCGCTGAGGAAATCGATCGAAGAAATCGAACATCGCTACGAACTTCGGCTCCACCACGTTGGTGTGATTGCCGCTAGGCACCGCGATGTACGGCACGTCACCACCGCGTGGTGTTACTGGTCGCTGAGCACGAACGCGCGAAGCGGCGCGCCACCAACGTTGTTGTCGGCCGCCACAATCGTGCGACCCGTGCCCGCCGTGATGGCGAGACTGGCCACGTTGATCGCGACCGCACCCGCCCGCGAAGCGGCCGCCGTTCCGGCCGGCACCACGCGCACCTGATACGTGCCGGCCGCGAGCGGCAGATACGACGAGGCGGTCTGGTACGCGACGTTGGCCAGCGTCGGCGTCGCCGTGGCGAGATCTGCACCGACAGCGGTCACGAAGATGTCCACCGCACCGGCCGTCGGGCTCAAATGCACGACGCGAATGCGCGCCTGACCCGACGCGGGCAGGGCGTTATCATCGACCGTCTGAAAGGCAGTCACCGCGGTGCCCGATGCCCCGCCGATGGCGTAGATGGTGCGATCCTGATTGGTGGTCACGCTGAAATTGATCGTAGCCACCGTCGTGTTCGTGTCCGCCGTCCGCTTGAGTACGAGCGTGCGGGATCCGGCCAGCACGGCGGAATAGAACGCCGTATTCGGTGCCGCGAGCGTCGCCGGCGTACTCTGCGTGTACGTGAGATTCACGCCGAAGGGCAGCGACTCGAGAATCGCGTTCACCCGCCCACGTGTGGTATCGGTGATCACGTTCACGAAGCGCACGCGCCCCTGAGGGCCCGAGGGCTGCAGCGGACCCTCGGCATCGGTGGTGCCGCACGCCGTTCCGGCGACGGCCAGCGCCGCGAACAGCAGTGTGGTGAAGTGACGTGTCACGCGTACACTCTTTGGGTTGATCGAGTTCATCGTCATGGTAGGCGTCCTCACTGGACCGGGCAGCTGGCCGGGAACGTGCTCGGCTCAGTGGGATCGGGAAGCGCCGCGAAGCTGGCGTTGGAATTGGCGTTACGGTCACCAAGGGCGTAGGGTAGCCAGCACCGCTGGCCCTGCACCGGGACCGCCGGAGCCGCGGTCGGTCCACGAATCGCACCGCGACGCCGCGAATCTTCCCACCGCTGTCCGGTGCCCAACAGCTCATAGCGACGCTGCGTGTAGATCTCCGTGAGCAGCTCGGGCTGCGTCAGCGCGGTCGTCAGCGCGGGCAGACAGGCCTTCGGATCGTCCAGACCACGCCCACCCGTGCAATCGGTCCGCACCGAATCGAGTACGGCCTGCGCCGCCACCAGATTGCCCTGCGCGGCCAACGCTTCCGCCTTGATAAGCAGCGCCTCGTCGGGCATGTAGACCGGAAGCGGTGCCTGTGGATTGGCCCAGCGGCTGAACGCATCCAGCACTGCACCCACGCGCCCGGTGAGCGTGGTGGACGGGCTCACGAAGTACGAGAACCGCTGATCCTGCGGCAGCATCGAGGTGCGGAACGAACGACGCACGCCGATCCCGTTAATGCCGCCCGTGACCGCCGCGAACGGGTTGACCGTGGGCGCCGGAAAGGTCAGCACCGATAACGCGGCACTGCCCGTGCGCGCCACGTTGTTCGACGCGGCTAACGCCGTCGCCTGATCGTTGGCCATGCGGGCATAGCGTGCCCGATACAACTGGATCACGTTCGGCAGGCTGACGCCCGGCGTGAGAATGCTGGTGTTGAAGAACGTGCTTGGTGCCGTGGCGACGACCGTCGCCGCGGCCGAGTCGAGCAGCGCGCGAACCACCAATAGTCCTGCCGTGCGGCTCTCGTACGCGGGCGCGGTCACACCGTACGTTTGCAGCGGCACTTTCTGGTACGACTGCAGCGCCTCGCCCAGCGCTTCGGCCTTGAGCGTCCAGGCGAGCGCCTTGAGGCCGCTGCGCGTACCGGGATCGATGTCAGCCGCCAACGCATTCGCACCGGCGAGCAGGTCGTCCGCCGTGCGCACCGTGCGATACACGGAGTTGAAGACGGCATCGGCGA
>JBBARJ010000061.1:0-13462 GCA_040399825.1 Gemmatimonas sp. | reverse complement strand
GCCGCTCCATGGTCGCGAGCGACTCGAGGTGCACCGGCATGGGCAAGGCGAGGGCTGTCGTGTCCGGCGGCTGCGCCTCGAGCGTCAGCCCGATCTCGCGCAGCAGGAGCAACGTCGGTGACGCATGCGCCGTGTCGCTCCAGAACACGAGTCGCCTGGCCTGTTCACGCCTGACGAACAACGTGAGCAGGGCCGCACGCTGCACCGCGATCGCCTCGCGACGGCTCAGCGTCGGAGCCGTGCCGAGCGCCACCGCACCGAACACCAGCGCACCGAGCAGCAACGCGACGGACGCGAGCGCGCCGAGTACCCGCGCACGGCGCGTCGAGAACCGGGGGAGGCGCGGACTACGCGTCGGCGTTGGCGGCAGCAGCGACGTCGTCCACGAGTTCCTGCAGCTTGCCGATGGTATTCCAATTCCGCGCCGTCACGCGGTCGCCGAGCAGCTCAGCCACGGCGTCGACGAGGTCGCTCTCCGAGGCGCCATCAGGCGCATGCTGGTACGCGGCGCGCGTGCCCAGCTGGAGGCGATCGTCACCCCAGTCCTGCTCCAGTAGCGGCACGAGGGCGTGGCGATCGTAGGCGTGACGCCAGATCGACACGAACAGGCAGCTCGGGTCGACGTCGTCGCCGTCGAGGGAGTTCTCCTCGATGATCAGATCGAGCTCCGCGGCGGTGACCACCAGGGCCTGGGTGGACACCTTCATCCGTTGGAGGATGCCCTGTTCCAGGGCGATCGCGGCCTCTTCGGTGGGTTTGCCGTGGGCGGCGTAGACCAGATTGCCGCTGTTCAACAGGGTCCGCGGATTACCGAAGCCGAGGCTGCGCGCCAGCTCGCGGAGCTCCAACATCGGCACCTTTTTGGTACCACCTACATTGACGCCACGCAGCAAGGCGATGTGGACGTCGTCTCGATCCCGGGAAATTCGTGCCATACCGGAGTATAGCCGCCGAGCGCCCGAGGGCCGACCGCGGCGTCGGCGCTGGCACCGGAAGCCGGCGAACTCGACGGTGCCGGCTCCCGGGCGCCTCGTGGGGGACTCGTGGATGTAGGCAAGTCACAGTGCCATATGGAGCTAGGTCGCCGGAATCACCAAAAATAGTTGCCAGAGTGTTTGCGTTTCCGGGGAAGACCTTGTACGTTCCTTGAAGCGATGCATGCGCCTCGGCGTATGGACAAGTTCCGACAGAAACGGGCCTGCCAAATCGAGCGGGTCTTTTTTGTTTGCAACGCAGTCACCGAGTGGTGGCGACCGTCGTGAGGTTGATCACGAGTACCAGGTGGTTGGTTCCGTTCTGCATCGGCTCGTCTGTCCGCGTGCTCCGACTGACACCAGCACCAAATCAGAAACAGGAGTATCGCGATGCGTACGACCGGCACTGTCAAGTGGTTCAACGACGCCAAGGGCTTCGGCTTTATCACCCCGGCGAACGGACAGAAGGATTGCTTCGTTCACCATTCTGCCATTCAGGGCGGCGGCTTCAAGTCGTTGACCGAAGGCGAGACCGTTGAGTTCGACATCGTGCAGGGCCAGAAGGGTCCGGCCGCTGAGAACGTCACGCGGATGGGTCGCTAATTCGGGCATTCAGCCCTTTCGTCATGAGCGCGTCGCGTCACGCGAATCGCTTATGACGTCCCGAAGCGCCGTGTGCCCGGACCTCTGTCCGCCACACGGCGCTTCGGCGTTGTCCCCTCTCACCGGGAACCACGCATGATTGAGAGCGCACCCGCCGAACGCGCGTTTGATCCGCGCGACACCGCGGCTCGTACGTCATTTTTGTCGTCACACCGCGCTCAGGCCGTCTGCACGCGCGAGTTTGCTCGTTTGTCCGAAGGTCTCGTCGCCGCCACGAAGGTGCTGGCGGTTCAGACCTCCATTGAACCGCCCACGGTTCGCCTGTCCCCGGATCGCTGCATCGTCCAGCTCGGACCCGTCGCCCTCACGGTCGCCTGGCTCCGCAATGGCACCGATGTCCCGGCCGCCGGACAGTTGCTGTGCATTGTGTGGCGCGGCGTGATCGCTCCGCGTGGTGAACACGCACCTGAACGGCGTGGATGGCGGCAGGTGCCGGCCACCCCGCAATCAGTCTGGGAAGAGACCTGTCTTCCCTCGGCCACGAGCGAAGCCACGTGGCATTGGCATCCGGAGTCGCTGGAACGCGAAGGCTATGCGTCCCTCGAACTCGCGGGCCGCTGTATCGATCAACTTCGGACGGCTCTCGAGGCGCTCCTCCAGGATGCGCCACTCGACTCCGGTTCCACGACCTAGTACGACGTGCGCATGACCAAGGAGGTTGTATGAAGGAAGACGCCATCGAATTCGAGGGAGTCGTATCGGACGTGCTACCCAGCGCGATGTTCCGTGTCGATCTCGAAAACGGACATTCATTGCTGGCCACCATGGCGGGAAAGATGCGCAAGTTCCGCATCCGCATCCTCGCCGGTGACAAGGTCACGGTCGAAGTCTCACCGTATGATCTGAGCCGCGGACGCATCACGTTCCGCCACAAGTAGCTCCGTCACGTCGTTGCAGGCGCAGTGCGATTTCGCACTGCGCGGCAGGCGGGCGACGCCGGACGCCGCGATCCGCTGTAGGCATTTACCGGATACTCCGCGGCCACAAACAGGCCGAAGATGTGGGGAACACCATGACGCCCCCACTTCAACGGACCGTATTATGGATTTCCTTCCGACACCGCTGCATCCGCTGATCGTGCACCTGCCGATCGCGATGACTGTGCTCTTGCCACTCTTCGGTCTCGGGGCCCTGATCGCCATCCGGCGCGGCGCCCGTGTTGTCGTGCCGGTGTGGGGCCTCGCCACCGCCATGATCGCGCTGACGCTCGGCAGCGGCCTGCTGGCCAAGGAAACCGGCGAAGACGAAGAAGACGCGGTCGAGAAGGTGGTCGCCGAGGAGTCGATCAAGACCCATGAAGAGGCGGCGGACGCGTTCACATTGGCCACCGGGGTGGTCCTTGTGATCGCTGGCGTCGGATTCGTGCGCGGCGGCGTGGGCTCGACGGCGCGCCTGGTGGCCGGCGCGGGGACGCTGGCTGTGCTCGGCTTCGGCTACGACGTGGGGCACACGGGCGGACAGCTGGTCTACCGCGACGGGGCGGCGTCGGCGTATACGACGCCCGGCGGGCGGTAGCCGAGTTCGAGCAGGTGCTGGATGGAGAGAAAGCGCGGTTCGGGGAGCGTGTCCCACGGGCACCAGCGCCATTCCGCGCACTTCTCGGGCTCCAGAACCCGCGGGATGCCGTCGGGCGCGGACGCCAGCACGAACAGGGTGACGTAGTGCTTGCTCTCGTCGATGAAGACGTCGTTGGTGAAGGGGCCGTAGCCGGTGATGGTGGCCTCGAGGCCGGTCTCTTCGGCCAGCTCACGAACCGCACAGTCGGCGATGGATTCGCCGAACTCGAGGTGGCCGCCAGGGAACTGCCACGTATCGTGGCCGTGAGAGGTGCTCAGGCGGCGGCCGATGAGGACGTGCCCGTCGCGGATGAGGATGACGGCGACGCCGATGCGAGGAATCATGGAAAGCGAGGGGCGCGAAGAGTGAACGGCGCGAAGAGTCAACGGCGCTAAGGTAAGGGGCGCGAAGAATTACGGGCGGAACGGCGAACTGCGCCAACAGCTGAGCTCTGGGCTCTGGGCTGTTGGCGCAGTTTGCTGTTCACGCGGTCAACTCTTAGCGCCTCTCACTTTAGCGCCGTTCACTCTTTGCGCGGTTTACTCTTAGCGCCGTTTGTAGGTGATCACGGCCACGGCAACACAATCACCGGGAACCTTGGCCGCGCGGCCGGGTCGTCGTTCCCGTCCATAAAGCGTGCAATGTCATGCCGCGCCGAGGCCACATGCGCTTGTACGGCGGCGTCGGTCGACGATACGCCGGCGAGCTGCGTGTCGAGCGCCTTCACATGCATGAGGGCGCCGCCGCGCACATCGGGCATGGCCCGCTTGTCGCCGGCCAGGTCGAGGATCGCATCAAGGGCAGCGCGCTGCGCGGCGCGCTGCACGGCCTTGTCGGCGGCCGCGGTCGCGGCGGTGCTGCCCCACGTACGCTGCACTACGGCACGCAACACTTCGTCGAGCGAAAGGGCGGCGTTGTCACGTCCGGCGATGAGCACCACGCGCGCGAGGCGCTCGCGGTCGAGCAGATAGCCGATGACTTCCGTGGCCAGTCCACCAGCCAGCGTGACAGCGTCGAACGTCGTGCCGCCGTTGCTGTCGATCCACGTCATGTCGGCGTTGAACCCCGGCGGCGCGGGCGGAATCATCTTTTGCACGCGCTCGGGCACCGTGAGCTCGCTCGGCTGAATGGCATCGAGCGCCATCGTGAGCGCGCGACGCTGCGTCGCGGCGGGCACGATGGTGGTGGGCGTCTGGCCGTCGCCGCGCAGCGTGAACGTGAAGTCCATGCCGCCCACATTCTTGGCGAGTCCTTCCAGTGAGTAGCGGTGATGCAGATACACGTGCGCGAAGCGCATGTTGAGCAGCGCCATCGGCTCACCCGGCTTGATCGCGCGCTCGTCGAACTTGTCCATCAACACGCGACGCAGCTTCGACGTGCGCTCCACGGCGTCGAACATCGTGGCGCCTTCCACCCAGCGCGTCACTTCGGGAATGGATCCGTTGGCGCTTGCGTACTGGTCGTTGATGAAGCGCACGTTGCGCGCGAGACCATCCTTCATGATCGCGTCGAGCCCCTTGGCTTCCGACGTGCTGTCGGCGTACCACGTGTACCCCAGCTTGATGGCGAGCGTGTCCCACGCGCCGGGGCCCTTGCGATACGCGTCGCGCAGGTCGGGCGTGCCGTCGGCGGCGAGGGTGATGAGCGGATACGGATAGTCCATCACCGACGTGCGGCCCTGCGAGTGCGCGATGTAGTTGTGCGACAGGCCGAGCGTGTGTCCGATTTCGTGGGCGGCATGCTGACGACGGCGCGACATGGCGAACGTTTCGGCGTCCACGTTCGGGCCACGTGGTCCCGACGCCGGTACCGTGCCGGCCCAGATGTTGTAGTCCACGAGCGAGCGCCAGGCGTCCATGCGCACCATGGCGCGGATGATTTCACCGGTACGCGGATCGCTGTAGCTGGGGCCGACGCTCGGGCCGGGACCGGAGCGGTGCACCCACATGAGCATATTGTAGCGGGCGTCCATCGGGTCGGCGCCAGCGGGGAGATCGAGCACGCGGAAGGCGTTCTTGAAGCCGGCGGCCTCGAACACCTTGGCCCACCAGTTGCCACCCTGGCGCAGCGCTTCGCGATACTGCGGTGGGATGCCGGGATCGAGATAGTAGGTGACCGGGGTAACGGGCTCCACGAGCTCACCGCGACGGTACGCGGCAGGATCCTTGGGCACGAGGCGCCAGCGGTTGATGAAGCCCGAGCGGTACGTGCCGTCGAAGCCCTGCGACAAATCGGCGAACTGCGTGCCGCCGTAGCCGAAGCGCGGATCGTAGTTGCGCGGGCGATAGCTGGTAGGATCGGGGAGGACGACCAGCGAGTGGTGCTCCTCGAAGGTCATGGCCTTGGGGTCGGGGGCCGCCCGGCGCGCGAGTCCGCCGGGAGCATCGCTCACGAAGGTGAGCACGGCGTGCACTTCAGCATTCTTCGGAAAGGCCTTGGTGCGCGCGGTATCGAGCCAGCTGCGCGTCGCGTCCACGCGATACGCGCCGGCCGATCCGCCGGCACCAACGCCGCCCGGTCCGGCGCCGCCTCGGAGGGCATCGGCCACGCCATAGGCGTCGGCCAGGAAGAGTGACGTGGCGTCGACGGTGGTCACGCCGTCCTTCTCGCCGTCAACGGTGAAGGAGGCCACCACCGAGCGCGGGAAGGCATCGGAGGCCGCCTGCTTGTTGCCGGCATCGCCGTTGGGCGCCCGCACGCTCCAGTTGTCCCGCACCATCAGCACACGGTTGCCGCGCCGCTCGAGGCGCACCACCACGCTCTGCCCCATCTGGGCACGATCGAGACCGGGGCCATTGGCCTGTCCGAGGCCGGTCGTGAGCGTGACCTGATGCAGGAAGTCCTTCCCCATCTGCGCGGCGGGGATGTCGAGGAGCGCGCGATTACGCGCCTCATCCACGCGGACACGGAGGAACGGGGCGTCGGACGCTTGGGCGGACAGGCCTGACGTGACGCCGGTGAGGGCGACCGCCGCGGCGGCGAGCAATCGCGGCAGCGAACGTGGGCGGAGCTTGGACATGTGGCGCGGGACGAGGTGGAGGTTCGGCGAACCCCCGATTGTAGCACCGGCGGAGAGGGGTGCGCCATCGGTCCGGGCGTGGGAAAACGAGCAACGGCACCGGCAACCGGCACCGGCACCGTCATCCGTGTTCTGGCCTTTTTCTGTTGCGGTGGCTGTGGCCGCGCCCCCGATCATCGCGCAGGCGTTACCGTATCACCGCGCCATCCGTCGCCCAAGCGTGACATAAACTGGCCTCTGTTGAGTGTTGTCTTACCTCAACGCCCAGAGCATCCGATGATCATCACGAAGTCGTCATGGCCGCGCACCTGCTGGCCGCTGTCGCTGGCTGCACTTACTCTCGCGTCACCCGCCCTGCTGTCGGCGCAGTCCGGTGGCACGGTTGCTGGCGCCGTCACCACCGCCGAGGGCAATCGCCCGGTCGAACGCGCCACGATCTCGGTGAGCGGCCGAGATGCCCGGGCCACGACGGACGTCTCCGGACGTTATCAGATCGGCGAGCTACCGGCCGGCTCATACTGGATCGTGGCGCGCGCGATCGGACTGCTTCCCGACAGCGTGCAGCTCTCGATTGTCGCCGGTCAGACGGCGCGCGGGAACCTCGTCCTCAAGCGCTCGACCACCACGCTGCAGCAGGTCGCGATTACGGCGCAGAAGCGTAGCGAGTCCGTGCAGGACGTGCCGGTGGCCGTGACCGCGCTCACCGCCGACTTCCTCACCAAGCAGAGCATCCAGCAGTTCGATGCGCTCTCGGCGTTCGTACCGGGGCTCAACGTGCAGCTGCAGAGCCCGAACAATCCGGGCTTCGTGATTCGCGGTATCACCTCCGACGACGGCACCAGCTACGTGGAACCGCGCGTGTCGGTGTTCCAGGATGGTGTGTCGATTTCGAAGTCCCGCGGCTCGGTCGTCGAGTTGTTCGACCTCGAGCGCGTGGAAGTGCTCAAGGGTCCGCAAGGCACGTTGTTCGGACGCGGCGCGCAGATCGGCGCGGTGCATGTCATTCAGAACAAGGCCGTGAACAAGCGCGAGTCATCGGTGGCGATCGGCGGCGGCACGTTCAACGAGCTGTATGCCAACGCGATGGTGAATGCGCCGCTGGTGGACGGCAAGCTGTTCGGACGCGTAGCCGCGATCTACAACAAGCGTGATGGCTTCATGACCAACGCCGCCGGCGGCACGCTGAACGGCAAGAACACCGGCGCCATTCGTGCCTCGCTGCGCTGGTTGCCGACGACGACGTCGACGCTCGACATCATCGCGAACGCCCAGACCGACGATTCCCCGGGCACCTCGTTCAAGAGCACGCGCTTCGCCCCGCCGGGCGGCGATGCCACGCCGTTCAAGCGCGCAGGACTCAACGGTGGCGACTCGCTCGGCATCAACCGGCAGGTGGGTGGGCTCACCATCCTCTACAATCAGCAGTTGTCGTCGGCATGGACGCTCACGAGCATCACGGCCGGTCGCCGCTTTTACAGCGACGAAGCATTCGACGCCGACGGCACGCTGGCGCCGGCGCTGCAGTTCCATGAAGTCGCAGAAGGCAGCCAAGCCAGTCAGGAATTGCGCTTCGCGTATGACAAGGGCGGCAAGCTCACCGGTTTCGCGGGCGCGAGCGGCTTCTGGGAGCGCGGCAGTCAGCGCGTGCCATTCACCACCGATGAGCGCAGCCTCTTTGCGCTGCTCAGTGGGCAGCCGATTGTGAATGCCGACGGCCTGGCCAACCTGAGCATCGTGAACAGTCCCCTAACAGGCCGCCCGTTCAAGACGTCGCACGCCGAGCAGTACCAGAACTTCAGCCAAGCGTCGGCGGCCGAGCTGTTTGCCGACGCCACGTACACGATCGCACGCCTCAGTCTGACCGCCGGCCTGCGCGGCACGTACGAGCAGGTCGAGAATGCCTACGAAGTGCAGAACAGTGCGACGCCGGGCTCGCTCGGTACGCTGCTCCGCGCCGTGCCGAACAATCTTTTCGCGCCCACCAACGGCCGCAAGGAAGGCTCTGGCAAGTTCCGCTCCGTCGTTGGCCGCACGATTGCAAACTATGATTTCGGCGGCAACTTCATGGGTTACGCCTCGTTCTCGAAGGGGCGTCGTCCGAGCGTAGTACAGGTCAACGCCGGCGGCGTGCGCACGCTGAGCGAAGAGACGGTGCTCAGCACCGAGGGCGGCATCAAGGGGCAGTTCGCCAGCGGTCGTGCCCAGTTCGACTTGAGCGCGTTCAACTACCGCTACAACAACTTCCAGACGTCAATCACACGGCTCACGCCGACCGGGCTCGTGAACGAGACGCTCGATGCCGGCCGAGCGAAGGCGTGGGGCTTCGAAGGCAGCGTGCGCAGCCAGGTAAACGCGCAGACGTCGGTGTTCGCGACGGTTGGATACACCGACGCGAAGTTCGACAGCACCGATGCCAACGGCAACAAGCAGGCGCGCGCCGGCAATCGCTTCCGGCTCACGCCGATGCACAGCTACTCGGCCGGCCTCAACTTCGACGCGACCAAGCGCCGGTTCGGCCAGCTGTACATGGCCCCGAACACCACGTACCGCGGCAAGGTGTTCTTTGAGGACACCAACCTGCCCGCGATCTCAGAAAAGGGACAGCTGCTGTTCAACCTGCGCGCCGGCCTGCGCCTGCCGGATGATCGCACCGAGTTCACGGTGATCGCGCGGAATCTGTTCGATCAGCTGTACATCATCGACGCCGGCAACACCGGCGGCGCGTTCGGCATCCCGACGTTCATCGCCGGTGCGCCGCGGTTCATTACGGTGCAGGTATCGCGCCGGTTCTAGTCGACGGATCGCGACGACAACCGCGGGAATGGCAACAGCCAGAACACGGATGACACGGAATACACCGAACCAACACGGATAAGCAAACGGCGCCGAGAACTATTTTCTCGGCGCCGTTTCGCTTATCTGTGCGTTGTCTGTGCCGTTTCCGTACATCCGTGTTCCGGCAGTTGCAGTTGCAGTTGCTGTTGCCGTTGCGGTTGCGGTTGCGGTCGCGGTTGCGGTCGCGGTCGCGGTCGCGGTCGCGGTCGCGGTCGCTGTTGCGATCACGCCGGGTCGGCTACTCCCGCTGAAACTCCGCCGACACCAGTCGCCGCTTGTCACCTGGCTGGGTGCGTACCACGATCGTTTCGCCGTTTACGCGCGCGCGCACGGAGATCGGTTCGCGGGCACCAACCCAACGAACGGCGCGATCCACCGTGGGTACACCGGGCGGAATGCCGGCGGCGCGCGTCCCGTCGAACTCCACGGTGTCACGACCGAGCCCCAGATAGCCGCGCGGACGCGCAATCAGTACGCTCACGCTGTCGGGGCGCGTCGCGGGCGGTGCGGAAAAGCGGAAGTTCACCACGCGGCTCGATCGCGGGAACGGCATACGGAACACATGCAACAGCACGGTACTGTCGGGGCTTGCCACCTCGAACTCGTAGCGCGTGGTCGGTGACGCGCGGAACGGCCCCCAGCGTCCGGTATGCGACGTCACGGCACGATATGCCGGCGCGCCGATGCGCTGCCCCGTGGCGGCGTCCACCGCATGCACCGTGATCACCGCGTTGGCGAGCGGCAGATTGGTCGGGCTGGCATTCGCATGGCCGCTGATCATCCCTTCGAGCACGGCCACCGTGTCGGCCACGATGTCCATCTGCGTCGGTGCGCGCCCCGTAATGAAGCGGTACTGCGCGCGAAAGGCGGCCGGACCGAAAGCCACTTCACGATGGTCGGTACCTGGCAGCACCACGTTCGTCGCCCCACGCAACGCCGGTCCTGTGGCGTCCACGTTCGTGAGCGTGCCCTTCATGCCGAGTCCCGCGCCATCGGCCTGTGCGTACTTGTCGAGCGAGTCCGAGCGCAGCGCCAGAAATTTCACGCCAGGCACCAACTCACTGCCTCGATTGAGCGCGCGCAGATACGGGCCGGCGCCGTTGAATTCGCCGTTTGGCTGCACGCTGGGGATCGCGAACACACCGTGGTTCGGTGTGCCGCTGGTGATCACGTGCGACACATGCGCCGCGCCGCCACCGTAGCGCACGTAGTTGCGGATCGTCATGCCGCCGCGTGAACTCCCCACGAGCGCGACCTTCGGTGCGCCTGTGGCAAGCAGCACACGCGTCACGAACGCCGCCAGCGCTGCCGTCTGCTCCTCGGGGGTCGAGCGATTGAGCTCCACCGCCGTGAGCGTGCTCGAGGCCGACGGATTGGGGAGATCGACCGCAAACAGTCGCGACGCCGGATAGCCGTTGGACTCGAACCGCCAGATCACGTTGTCCCAGAGCCCGGCATGGTCGCCGTTGCCGTGTACGAAGACGATGGGCGTCTGGGCCGAGGCGGCCATGGGAAGTAGCGTCGCGGCTACCGCCACGATCAGTGCGCGGCGGAGCATCGGCAAGCGAGGTCGGGGAACCAGAGGAGTGAGCATGTCGAAAATGTATTTGCACGCCGGCCACGCGTCCGCAAAGTCGGAAATCCGTTACCGAATCCGCCCGTGTGTTCTTGTGGCTCGCGCGCTCGCGCTCTAGCCTTCCATCATCAGTCTGCCGCCTCGCCTCCTCCTCGCGAGCGTTCGACGGCGATCCAACGGTGCAGGTCCAACGCCTTACCAACCCGTGAAATGACGCCAGCGCGCCATGCCGCGATCACCGGATGGGGTGAAGCGCTCCCCCCCGCCATCCTGACCAACGACGACCTCTCGACGTTCCTCGAGACCTCCGACGAGTGGATCACGCAGCGCACCGGCATGAAGGAACGCCGTGTGTCGCACATTTCGGCGATCGAAATGGCCACGATCGCGTCGGCCCGCGCCCTCGCCTGCGCCGGCCTCGAAGCCGGCGAGGTCGATCTCATCATCTACGGCGGCTGCAGCAACGAAGAAGCGGTGCCCAACAGCGCGTCCGGCGTGCAGATCGCGCTCGGCGCGACCCGCGCCGCCGCGATGGATGTGAACACCGCCTGCACCAGCTTTCTGTATGGCCTGTCGACGGCCACCGCGATGATTCAGACGGGCGTGGTCCGCAATGCCATCGTGATCGGCGTGGAGCTGATCACCCGCTATATGGACTGGAGCAATCGCAACGTGGCGGTGCTCTTCGGCGACGGAGCGGCCGCGGTCGTCGTGCAGGCCAGCGACAATGAGGAAGGGGTGATTGGCACCGTGCTCGGCTGCGACGCCGAGGCCCGCCAGAGCCTACGCGTGCGCGGCATCGGCTGCGGCTACGCGAATCGCGACGTCTCGCTCGGCGACACGCTGTGGGACTTCGACGGACAGGTGATCTTCAAGCGCGCCGTGCATGGCATGAGCGAGGCCTCGGGGCGGGTGCTCCGCGAAGCAGGCGTGACGGCGGATGACGTCGATCTCGTCGTCCCGCATCAGGCCAACCTGCGCATCATCGAGTCGGTGGCCAAGTACGCCGGCATCGGGATGGATCGCGTCATGGTCACCGTGCAGAAGTACGGCAACATGAGCGCGGCCACGGTACCGGTCAGCCTGGTCGACGCGCTCAAAGAGGGACGCGTGAAGCCCGGCAGCCTGTTGTTGATGCCCGGTTTCGGTGGTGGCCTCACGTTCGGTGCACTGCTCGTGCGCTGGGGACAGCGCACGACACCCCTTGGCGAATCATCGGTCGTGATGCCGCCATGTGAACAGACGGCGCTCGAACTCGTCAATGAGATTCGGGCCAAGCAGGATCCGCACGGCCGCTCGCTGCGCGGGCTCATGGAACCCGTGTTCGCGGAATCGAGGACATCCTGACGACGACGTGCCCGCGCGCGTTCACCAGATCAGATCGGTGAGGGGCGCGCCGTTCGGTCGGCGTGATCTGATCTCGTTGCGCAGCAACACGATCTGTCCGGCGTGGTACGCGCCGTGTTCGGCCACGCCGTCGGCCATGGTGGCGACATTGTAGGCCTGCTGCTCGACGACCTTGAGAAAGCCCGACGACATCACTTCGCACACACGCACGGCCATCGAGCGATAGGCGTTCGCCATGTGCACCTGCGAGGATTCCCAGCCGGCGGCCGTGCACGGAATCGGCGTGCACGGCCAGTCCTCCGCCGGGGTCGGCTCTTCAAGCGCGAGACCATCCATGCGCAAGCGCGCCCGCTCGGCGCGCGCGGTCACATGCAGCACGATCTCCCAGATCGTTTTCATGCTCCGGATGGGGCGTTCGACGGCGTCGGCCGCGGTGATCCCCTCGAGCGCTTCGCGCAGCGAAGGACCGTGCCACATCGGTCCGGTGATCGTGCGACGCAGCCGCCCCGAGAGATGCCGAGCGTAGTCCATGTAGACGTACTCGGGGTGGCGGACCGGCTTGTCTTCGGGCACTTCAATGGGCATGTGATCAATTCCGGGGGAGGGGAGGCGCCAATAAAGCTCCGGGGCGTCAGCGCAGTGTCAGCGCTGGCGCCCCGGTAGGCCCCGCCCAGCCCACGGCGGTGCCGCTCAACCGCTGATCACGTCGTCGAGCTTCTGCTGCGCTTTGCCCAACGTCGTCTGCGACTTGCCTTTGAGCTCCTCACCCATGCCCTTGAGCTGCTGGCCACCATCGCCGGTCAATCCACCCAGCGCATTGCGGGCACGGACTGCGCCCACCCCGTGAGGGTGCATTCACCGTGCCAGCGGGACGACGGTGCGGCGCGTCACGCGTGTGCTACTCGAGCTCGTTCCAGACGGTGGCGAGGAGGATGAGGCCGACCGCCGACTCGCCGAGGCTGAGCCAACCGATCGGCGCGTCACTTCGAAATTGGGACACCATACCGATCAGCACAGGGATCGCCGCGGCGATCGCACCACTGCGCCGTTGCTCGCGCAGCAGACGCCACGTCTGCACCATGCTGAGGCATACGACCGCCGCCGTCGCGGTACGCCAGGGATGCTCCAGGAACCGATCACGCACGGATCCACTGGCCGCAGCGGCGTAGATCGCTGACGCCGTGATCACGACGCCGAACAGGCCGGCCGACAGCCCGTAGTAGGCGGTGACCAGGCGCAGCCGCGCGGACGGCCCCCCGCTCTCCAGCAGATCGAATTTTCGCCGTCGCGAGGGAAGTGGATCAGTCATTGCGGCATGGCCAGCAAGAGGGCGGGATCACGACAGTGGGCACGCAGCAAAGATCACCCCGGAATCACGCCCGCGCGACCGACTATTTTGCGGCATGTCGTCTTTGCCCCCCGCCGCCTCGGCCCCTGCCGAACCGCTGCACACCGACGCCGGTCTCCACCTGCTGCGCTTCACGCGCGACG
>JBBARJ010000060.1:0-13657 GCA_040399825.1 Gemmatimonas sp. | reverse complement strand
ACGGCGACCCACCGCCCATCGCGCCCTTGTTCTCGACGTGCAGCTTGCCCTTCACCACCGTGTTGCCGACCTGCAGCACGATGCCGTAGTCGCCGGTATCGGCGGTGCCACCACCACCGAAGCCGCCGAAGCCGCCACCACCACGGCCGCCTTGCGCCGGAGCGGGGAGACCGATGAGGGCGTAAATCTTGAGCACGGCCGCGCTCGGGGCTGCGGGCTGCGCGATCACCGGTGCCTGCACCGCGCCGGCCCGCGGCGGGGCCGCTTCGGCCGGACGCGCGCAGAACGGCTCCCACTGAGTGAGCGGACGCTCACAGCTGCCCGCGCCGCCACGTCCACCACCACCACCGCCACGGCCGCCGAACGGCACGTTGCCGAGCCCCGGCGGATTGATCAGCGCACGCGCCTGCGCGATGGCCGCGCTGTCGTACTTGGCCTTGGCCAGCGAATCGAACACCTGCGGCGCCCGCACGGCGCGCAGGATGCTGTCCCGCTTCTCGCTGGGCGAGAGCGCCGCACGACCCGTGACGCGCGGCGTGATGGCGTACGCCCACGTGACCGTGTGCAGACCGGGCGCACCGGGGCCCGTGAGCGTGGTCAGCGTGTCACCGGCGGCGTCCACGATGCTGATGCGCGCCGACGTCGAGCCCGGCGTCGTGATGCGATACGAGATCGCCGCGCCGTAGGCCGGGTTCTGCGTCACGAAGAAGTTCTGCGCATTGCCGTTGCCGCTGGCGCCGCGCAGGGGCTCCTCGCCCCACTGGAAGCCCGTCTTCGGCTGGAACAGATGCACCGGCTTCGCAGCGACGGCCGCCGTCATCTCCTGCAACGGAGCCACGTCCACGATCCAGAAACCACGACCATGCGTGGCCGCGATGAGCTCGCGATCACGCGGATGGATCTGCAGGTCGTACACCGGCACACTCGGCAGATTCGCCATGAAGCGCGACCACGTGGCGCCACGATCGATCGACGCGTACACACCGATCGACGTACCGACGTACAACAGATCACGGTTCATGGGATCTTCGCGCACGACGTGCAGGAAGTCACCCGGGCCGTCGGCCGGCAGGTTGCTCACGATCGACGAGAACGACTTGCCGCCGTCCTTCGACATGAACAGATGCGGGCGGAAATCCCCCCACCGGTGATTGTCGAAGGCCACGTACACCACGTTCGTATCGAACTTCGACGCTTCGATGCGCGTCACGTACACTTCGCCGCCGTTCGGCAGCCCCTGAATGCGCGACGACAGATTCTCCCACGTGGCGCCGTCGTTCGACGACTTCCACACGTTGCCGTCGTCGGTGCCGGCGTACAGCAGGCCGGGCTTGGCCGGGCTCTCTTCGAGCGCCACGATCGTGCCGTACGTCTCGGCGCCGGTCGCGTCGAGCGTGATGCCGCCGGTGAGCCGCAGCGCCGTGTCGAGCTTGGCGGTGAGGTTCTTCGAGAGATCCGGCGAAATGATGCGCAGATCTTCGCCACGCTTCGTCGACTTCAACACCTTGTTGCCGGCGAAGTACACCACCGACGGATTGTGCGGCGAGAGGAAGAACGGCGCGTTCCAGTTGTATCGGATCGACAGTTCGGTCGAGTCCTTCGCCTGCTGCGCGCGGAGCGCGGCGATGGCGGTGTTCTGCGCCTTGGTGGCCGCCACCATCGGATTGCCGCGCACGGTCGCGATGGAGTCTTCCCACTGCTTGTAGCGCGCCTGCCAAGTGGGCTTGGCGAAGGCCATGCGCTCACCGCTCTTCAGATTCACGCGCGACACATTGCCGCCCTGCGACTCGCCGTACACGACGTTCGGGTCGGTCGGATCCATCGCGGCGTAGAAACCGTCGCCGCCGGCGATCGTAAACCAGTAGCCCAGGCTCGTGGTCGGCGTGCGGCGCTTGCTCGGGCCACACCAGGTGCCGTTATCCTGCGCACCGCCGCAGATGTTGTACGGCACGGCCATGTCATACGCCACTTCATAGAACTGTGCCACGGGAATGTTCTGTCCCTGCACGAAGTTGCCGCCCTTGTCGAACGTGATGGCGATACCGCCGTCGTTCGCCACCACCCAACGCTCGGGATCGGTGGGGTCGATCCAGATGCCGTGCGTATCGATGTGCACGCCATTGGCCGTGGTGCGGTTCGTCTTGCCGCCGTCTTCCGACATCTGCAGGTCGGTGCTCGAGAAGTACACGCGGTCCGGGTTCTTCGGATCACTGCGCACCTGCGAGTAGTAGAACGGACGCACGTTATAGTTGTTCATCTGCGCCCACGTGGCGCCGCCGTCCGTGCTCTTCCACAGCCCGTTGTTCTTCGGGCTGCGCTCACCAACGATCGGGCCGGTCGCGTTGGCCGCGGCTTCGATCATCATGTACATGACGTTCGGATTCGCATGGTTGATGTCGAGCGTCATGCGTCCCTTCTGACCGGCCGGGAATCCGCCGCCCTTCACTTCCGCCCAGGTGGTGCCGCCGTCGGTGCTCTTCCAGAGCGCCGAGCCGGGACCGCCGCTGAACAGCGAGTACGGCGTGCGACGCCGCTCCCAGCTGGTGGCGAACACGACGTTCGGATCCTTCGGGTGGATGGCCACGTCGATCATGCCCGCCTTGTCGCTCACGAACTTCACCAGCTGCCACGACGTGCCGCCGTCGGTGGTCTTGTACAGGCCACGTTCCGGGTTGGAGCGCCACGCCGCGCCAAGCGCTGCCACGTACACCACATTCGGGTTGCTCGGGTGCACCGCGATACGGCCGATGTGTTCGGTCTTCTCGAGGCCCTTGGCCGACCACGTGATGCCGCCGTCGGTGGACTTGAAAATGCCGCCGCCCGGCTCGATCGAGTTGCGCGAGTTCGGCTCACCGGTGCCGGCCCAGACCTGCTGCGTATCCGACGGCGCGATGGCGAGCATACCCATCGAAATCACGCGCTTGTCGTCGAACACCGGGCGCCATGTGGTGCCGTTGTTGGTGGTCTTCCAGATGCCACCGCCGGCCGCGGCGGCGAACAGGGTCTTGGAGGGGCCCGGAATGCCGACGACGTCGGACATGCGGCCCATGAAGTTGGCGGGGCCGACCGTACGCCAGCGCATACCGGCCACGGCCGCGGAGTCGAGCGACTGGGCACCCAGCGCCTGGGCGCCGATCAGCACGCCTCCGGCCAGCCAGGACAGGGAGGAAATTCGGGACATAGGGGAACGGTGGAGGGAGTCTTGCGGGGACACCATGGAAAACGTACGCAATCCCCTACACGTTTAGCCAATGACTAAAACTCGTGGTATCGCCGCGTTCAGCGCGGCCGCTCCTCTCGGGCCCTGGAGCTTCGAGCGCCGTGCACCCGGCCCGAACGATGTGCAGATCCAGATCCTGTTCTGCGGCATCTGCCATTCCGACCTGCACACCGTGCGCGGGGAATGGGGCCCGATCGCCTATCCGCAGGTGCCGGGGCATGAAATTGTGGGACGAGTCGTTTCGACCGGTAAGGACGTGACGCGATGGAACACCGGCGACATGGTGGGCGTCGGCTGCATGGTCGACAGCTGCCGCACCTGCCCCTCCTGCGAGGAGGGGCTCGAGCAGTACTGCGAAGGCGGTATGACGGGCACCTATGGCGGCGTGGAAAAGCAAACGGGCCTTCCCACACAGGGCGGCTACTCCGACGCGATCGTGGTCGACGACCGGTATGTGCTGCGTATCCCTGAGGGCATGGACCCGGCCGGTGCCGCCCCGCTGCTCTGCGCCGGCATCACGACCTTTTCGCCGCTTCGCCATTGGAAGGTCGGTCCCGGCAGCCGCGTCGGCGTCGTTGGCATCGGTGGCTTGGGCCACATGGCGGTAAAGCTGGCCGCCGCGATGGGCGCCCACGTCGTCGTGCTCACCACCTCGCCGTCCAAGATCGACGACGCCAAGCGCCTTGGTGCGCACGAGGTCGTGATTTCAACGGACAAGGCAGCCATGAAGGCCGTCGCCAACTCGCTCGACCTGATCATTGACACCGTCGGCACCTCACACGACTTGGTGCCGGAGTTCGCCCTGCTCCGTCGAGACGGCGTGCTGTGTCTGCTCGGCGGCTCACCCGAGCCCCACCGCTATCCCGGTGCCTTCGGCTTCATCACGAAGCGGAAGAAGCTGGCCGGCTCGCTTATTGGCGGCATCCCGGAAACGCAGGAGATGCTCGACTTCTGCGCCGCGCACGACATCGTGGCCGACATCGAAGTCATCGCCGCGTCGGCCATTCACGACGCGTATGAGCGCATGCTCACGTCCGACGTGAAGTACCGGTTCGTCATCGATATCGGCACGCTCCACGGGTGATCACCCGTCCCGCTGCTGACGTCGGCGGGTCGCTTCCGTTAGCATTGACAGATGTCGCCCGCACTTCTTACGGAAGGGCCTGACCCGGGTTCGATCCTCGTTGTCGCAGACGACGTCGATCTTCTGGACACGCTCACACACACCCTCGGTCCTATTTGCCGTGCGGTGCGCACGGTGTCCACACGCACCGACGCCATCCGCGAGTGCACGAACCAGTCGCCCGACCTGGTGCTGCTCGATCTCGGCCTACCCGACGGCGACGGTGCCCACCTGCTGCGCCGATTGCGCGGCCTCACCGACGTGCCGATCATCGTCCTGTCGGATCGGGTGGAAGAAGAAGAAAAAGTCGCACTGCTCGACGCGGGCGCCGACGATTTCATCATCAAGCCCTGCGGTGCCGCCGAGTTGCTAGCTCGCGTGCGCGGCCAGATGCGGCGATCGGCCACGTCGATCGCCGCTCGCGCCTGGACGCGTATCGAGACGGACGGCGTCGAGATCGACCTCATTACGCAACGCGTCGTCCGGCACGGTGAGCCGCAGCGACTCACGCCCACCGAATGGGCCTTGCTGCGCGCGCTCGTGCTGCATTCGGGCCGCGCGCTATCGTCGCGCGAGTTGTGGGATCTCGTGTGGGCTCGCGAGTTCGGCGACTTCGCCACGCACGTGCGTGTGCACATGACGCACCTGCGACGGAAGGTCGAGCCCGACCCCTCGATGCCGCGTCTGATCATCACCGAGCCCGGCGTCGGCTATCGATTCGTCGGCCCCGAATAGGCGAGCCGGCCAACGAGAGCGACGTTACTCGACGCAGTTGGCGAACAGATTGCGCTGCACGTCCTTCGGCGTCTTGATGCTCTGGTAGAAATCATCGTAGTAGACCAGCGTACTCTTCACCTTGCCGGGCGAGATCAGTTGGCCGATCTCATCGCGATAGAGCGCGTAGATCGCGTCTTTCTTCGCGACGAACTGTTCGAACGCTTTCGGATAGGCCGCCTGATGCGAGCAGTAGCCACGGAACAGCCGGTCGCGCACGCGCGTCAGCCGGAGTGACGGATCGACACCGGCGTACGGCGCGTCGATCACACCGGCGAAGTCGAAATCGTACGAAACCGGGACGTTCTGACCAGACGCCTGCGCGATGACTTCGCCGTTGTGCAACCCATTGAAGGAGAAGTCGGTGTTGCCGATGAAGTACTGGAACGTGAACGCGAGCGCGGAGCCCTCCGGATCGAGATCGTCGGCCGTGGCTCCCTTCTGATCGAGAATCGTCCCGTTCACGCGACGCGCGACCTGCGCCGGATCCTCGATCAGGAACGAGTAGCGCGTCACCTCGACTTTACCGCTTGCGCTGTCGGCGTACGAGACACGCACCAGCCGCACCTTGTGGCTCAGATCGGTCACGAGGCGATTGATGCGATAGAGTTGCGCCTCCTGCAGCACGAACTGTTCGTAGCTGTCGAGGTTGCGGCAGTACGTCACCAGCTTCGGCTCGTCGAGATCTTCCAGCAGCGTCCCCTTGCCTGCCTTGCCCGCGACCTTGATGCGAAGGGGCGGATAATCACAGTGCTTGAGGCGCCAGACGCCGCGCGTCTTTACGCGCACCGGCACCGCAACAATTTTCCCGTTGGCACCGGTGTACGTGATCGTGGCCGTGCGCCAAGGCGCCTCGGCCGTCTTGTCCTTCTTAATCTGCTTGATGTTCGTCGTCAGCGTGAGTTCGAGCGGCGTCTCGCTCGCGAACATCGGTGGCGCCGGCAGTTTCTTGGGCTTGGTCGGCCCGGCGTCCGTGAGACTCTCGGCCGCCGCCTTCGGCTGCTTCGGCTTCTTGGGTTTCTTGCCGGTGTCCTGCGCCTGCGCCAGCGAGCCGCCGGCGACAAGGAGCAGAGCGGCGGCAGTCCGCAGCGTTCGGATCGTCGTGCGACGCAGAGTGTGCATCATGAGTGTGGGACTCCCTGACATGGTGGTCATACCACTTCCGCGCTGGCGACCTGCGTGGAGCCGGCCGCGCGCACCAGCGCGAGCAGATCCTCCGGTCCGGTTTTCTTGCGGAGCTGAATCCGATACTCGAGCGTCGACATGCCATCGGCTGATTCCATGCTGCCGAACCGCCATGACTTCGTGAACTCCTGTAACCGCGGTTCCAGCACACGCCGCAGCGCCGTTGCATCCGCCGTTTGCACCCGGAGCATGCGCTCCTCCGGCACCACGGGCATCTCAGACGTGTAATTGTTGGCCTGCGAGCGCTTCCAGGCCCGCTCGGCGATGCCCTCGAGCTGCTCACGGGTCATGTTCTTGAGCACTTCGTCATCGACCCGTGCCACGAACGTGCCGGTGCGCGCGAGGTTCTTGGCGCGACGGAGCCGCTGCTCCGCTATGCGCCCGTCCATCTCGACCGGCGCGCTGCCGAAGTCGGTGTACCAGAGCATCAGCGTCACGACGTTGAAGCCGATCGACAACACCGCTGCCACCGGCAGATTCACCGCCGACGCCAACCCGATCGCGGTGGCCAGAAAGACGTAGACCGCATCTTTGCTGTCATCGAGGGTGTTACGAAAGCGCACGGCGGCCACGATACCCGCCAGACTGAAGGCCAGCGCCAACGAGTACTTCACCAGCAACACGATCCCCGCCACGACGGTGGGCAGAATCACCAGCAGTTGCACCACCGACTGCTGGTAGCCCCGCTTCGCCCGGGTCAGCAGATACACCCACGCCACCGGCACCGAGAGCAAGACCGCGGCCGCCATGGCCACGGCGACCGTGAGTGCGAGACTGACTTCATCGAGCGGCGGCGCCACGTTCGGCTCTGGCTGGGCGCCCTTGCCCATCAGCGCTTCAAGCGACCCCGGGACGGCCGGCGAGCCATGGGGCAGCCAGCGCCAGAGCAGCGACGTCACGCCAATCAGCGCGACGTAGTACACGGCCACGCGAATCAGAACACGCGTCCCCACATCAGCCCGTTTTCCGGTAGTCATCACGCGTGTGTCATCCTCAAGAGCGGCACTCGGGGGCTCGGCAGGGGTAACGGTCGGCAGCAGACGTGTAGGACCGCAGTATCGTCCACACCCTGCGTTCGCGCCATCCCAACGCGCGGGACGTCCCACCGCTTGCCGCGTCCCATGCACGTCTCCACATTCGCTCCCATGATGCGACTGACTCTTGCGGTGCCCACGGCACTCGCGCTGGCCTGCCTTTCCGGCGCTGCTCCTCCCACGCCGACGTCGGCGCAGGCCGTGCCGCAAGTAGTGCCGCAGGCCGTGCCGCAAGTAGTGCCGCAGGCCGTGCAGCAAGTAGTGCGGCAGGCCGTGCCGCAGACGGTGACGCCGGCTCTGGTCGTGCTGATCACGCTCGATCAGTTCCGGGCGGACTATCTCGATCGCTTTTCGGGGCAGCTCACCGGCGGGCTGGCGCGGCTGGCGCGGAGTGGGGCGCGGTTCGACAACGCGCACCATGATCATGCCATCACCGAGACCGCACCGGGTCACGCCACGCTGCTCTCGGGCCGCTTCCCGCGTTCGACCGGCATCATGCTCAACCGCGTCGGCGTGGAGGACACGTCCTTTCCGCTGGTGGCCGGCGGCTACGGCACGGGCGCCTCACCCACACGGTTCGTGGGCACGACCCTCGCCGACTGGATGAAGAGCGCCAACAGCAAGACCAAGACGCTGTCGGTGTCGATGAAGGATCGTGGCGCAATCCTGCCGATCGGGAAGTCGAAGAGCGATGTGTACTGGTACTCGGTCGACGGTCGGTTCCTCACCAGCACCTACTATCGCAAGGATGTGCCGGCTTGGGTGCGCGAGTTCAACGACCGACAGCCGGTGAAGGCGTACGCCGGCCGCACGTGGTCGCTGTTGCTGGCCGACAGTGCGTATCGCGAAGCGGACAGCGTGACGGTGGAGATGAGTGGGCGGAATTTCACCTTTCCCCACAAGCTCACCGATGACCTGATCGACGCCGGCAGCGAGATCCGCATCACGCCGTACATGGATGATCTCACGGTGCAGTTCGCCCTGCATGGCGTGCATGCCATGGAACTCGGCAAGGGGCCGCACACCGACCTGCTGGCGATGTCGTTGTCGGCCACCGATGTGATCGGCCACAATTACGGACCCGACTCGCGCGAGATGCACGATCAGGTGCTGCGGGTCGATCGCACCATCGGCCTGTTCCTCGACTCGCTGTACGCCCTGCGCGACTCCGCCACGATCACGATCGTCGTGACGGCCGATCACGGCGTTGGCAGCATCCCCGAAATCGCGCCGGCGTCGATTCACCCGCGTCCGCTGCGCGTATCGCTGTACGATCTGATGCCCGCCACCACGGCCCGCTTGCAGGCGAAAAAGCTCGACACCTTCGCCATCGATCTCGACGTCCAGATCCTACTCGCCAATCGCGGCGCCTTCCGGAAACCGTCCGACCTCGACGAGATCGTGAACGCCTTTGCCGACGACGCGCGCAACGTGCCCGGTGTGGCGCGGGTCGATCGGTTTGCGTCACTGCTCGCCGATACGCTCACCGACGAGATCGCGCGGCGATGGGCGCATCAGTTCCCCGCGAACGTGCCCATCGAGCTGGTGGTCACGCTCACGCCATACAGCACATGGGGCGGCAACGTGGCCTCGCACGGCTCGCCGCGGGAATACGACTCGCATGTCCCGCTGATCTTCGCCGGCGCGGGCATCAAGCCGGGCACGCACCCGCAGTTCGTCCGCACCGTCGACCTGGCGCCGACGCTGGCCGAGCTGCTTGGCGTCAAACCGGCCGAACGTCTCGACGGCGTGTCGCTCAAAGACGCGCTCCGCACGCCGCGATGAGTGGCGCCGCGGTGGGCCATAGATCCCGGCCGTGTGGTGCGCGGTGCCGATTGGAGCGTGACGCATGACGCTGGCGCGTTGGCTGATGGGGGCATTCATGCTGACCGTGCTGCTCCTGCTGGGACTCGCCATCGTGTGGGCTCCCGACAAACCGGTGGCGATGCTGACCGCTCGCTGGGCGCCGCCGCCGTCGCGCTTCATCGCGCTCAACGGCATGCAGGTGCATCTGCGTGACGAAGGGCCGCGCACCGATTCGGTGCCGATCGTCCTCGTGCACGGTACGTCGGCCAGCTTGCACACGTGGGATGGCTGGGCTGAGTCGATGCGCGGTTCGCGTCGCGTCATCCGCTTCGATCTGCCCGGCTTCGGCCTCACGGGGCCGTCGCCGGACCGGGACTACTCACTCGACGCGTACACCCGCGTCACGCGGCAGCTGCTCGACACACTTGGCGTGTCCCGCTTCGCCATCGCCGGCAATTCGCTTGGGGGTGAGGTGGCCTGGCACGTAGCGGCGGCGGCACCCGATCGCGTGGCCGCGCTGATCCTGGTGGATGCGGTGGGCTACCCCATCATCTCCCGGAAGGTGCCGATCGGCTTTCGCATGGCCCGCACAGAGGGACTCACGTGGCTGTTCACCCGCATCCTGCCGCGCAGCGTCGTGGAGTCGAGCGTGCGCAGCGTATACGGCGACCCGTCACGCGTCACTGACTCGCTCGTCACGCGCTACTACGAACTCACGTTGCGCGAGGGTAATCGCGCGTCGCTCCCGCGCCGTTTCGCGCAGTCCAGCAACGGCGCCGATTCCGCGCGCATCGCGACGCTTCGTGTTCCCACCTTGATCATGTGGGGCGGGCGCGACGGACTGATTCCGCCCGATCACGCCGGTCGCTTCGCGCGCGACATTCCCGGCAGCCGCATTGCACTCTTCCCTGAGCTGGGCCACGTGCCGCATGAGGAAGATCCAGCGCGCACGGCCGCCGCGGTGCGCGCGTTTCTTGACTGCCCGAGCTGTCCCGTCAGTCGCTGAACTGATCGCACAGAGACACAGAGCAAAAGAGAATACGAGGGCACGAGGAGACGCGTCCCCCCGTGCCCTCGTATTCTCTTTTCCTCTGTGTGATCAGTTCAACGATCTGCCAGCAACGCGAGGCAGGCTAAGAAGGCCGCCGCCGATGAAAACGAAGAAGCCGACTAGGAACCCTTACCGTCCCGCGTTCACCCGTGCCGACAGTCCGACCAGCCGTTCACCCGCCGCCCGAAGCGTTTCTTCCCGCTTGGCAAAATGGAAGCGGATGAGATGATTCACCGGCTCACGGAAGAAACTTGAACCCGGCACACCGGCCACGCCGATATCCTTGATGAGCCATTCCGACGCCAGCGTGTCATTCGCAAAGCCGAGGGCCGTGATATCCACCATTACGTAGTAGGCCCCCTGCGGCTCGGTGAACGGCAACCCCGTACCGCGGAGAATGTCGAGGAAGATCTCGCGCTTGGCGCTGTAGAGCTCCGTCAGCCCCGCGTAATACGAGTCCGGCAGCTCGAGGGCACCCACCGCCGCTTCCATCAGCGGCGCCGCCGCGCCGACGGTGAGGAAATCGTGCACCTTCTTCGCCTGCGCGATCACGCTGGCGGGCGCGTGCACATAGCCGAGACGCCAGCCGGTGATGGAATACGTCTTCGACAGCGAACTACAGGTGATCGTACGCTCGAAGGCGCCGGGCAGCGAGTTGAAATACACATGCCGATGCGGCTCGTAGACGATGTGCTCGTACGGCTCATCCATGATCACCCAGGTGTCGTACTGCTGCGCGTACTTGAGGATGATCATCAGCTCCTCACGCGTGAACACCTTGCCGCTGGGGTTCGACGGGTTGCACACCACGATCGCCTTCGGACGCTGCGCAAACGCGGCGGCCAGCACGTCTTCATCGAAGTTGAAGTGCGGCGGATGCAACGGGACGTAGATCGGCTCGGCCCCGGAGAGGATCGCGTCCGCCGCGTAGTTCTCGTAGAACGGCGAGAAGACGATCACCTTGTCGCCCGGATTGCACGCCGTCATCATGGCAACCATCATCGCTTCCGTACTGCCGCAGGTGACCACCAGCTCCGACTCGGGGTCGACCTCGAGGCCGCTGAAGCGCGAAATCTTCTTGGCCAGCGCCGTCCGGAAGCGCGGCGCGCCCCATGTCACCGCATATTGATGGAACGGCCCGCGCGTGGCGCGCTCCAGCCCCTCCAGCAGCACTTCCGGCGGATCGAAATCCGGAAAGCCCTGCGACAGGTTGATGGCGCCATGCTGATTTGCGAGGCGCGTGGTAGCGCGAATCACGGATTCGCTGAAGACGGAAAGACGCTGGGCAGTCGTAGGCATGACGTGCACATATACCGCACGGTGCAAGTCGGCGCTACCTTCGCGCCATGCCTACCCGCACCTTCTGGCTGATCAGCGCCTCCGGGCTCGTCCCCTTTCTCGTCTGCCTGGCCATCGCCTACGGCACACCCGACGCGAGCGCACTGCACGACGCCGCCGTCCGCACGTTCCTCGTGTACGCGGCGCTCACGCTCAGCTTTCTCGGCGGCGCGCGGTGGGGGGCCGAGCTCGCGCGTGCCCCCGAGTCACCACACCTGTGGCGCATGGTCGCCGCCGCGGCGCCGACCTTGGTTGGCCTGGCCGCCCTCCTGCCGCAGACGCCGCTGAAGGCCGCGACCGGGCTGCTCATGCTCAGCGGTGGCATTCAGTTGGCGTGGGATGTCGCGGCGGCGCGCGACGGCCTGCTGCCGCCGTGGAACGCCCGCGTGCGCACCGTCATGACCGTCGCCGGTACGCTGTGCAGTCTTGCCCTCTGGCCGACGATCGCATGACCACGTCCGATTCGTGCGCCCCGGTCACGGATGATGCGCCGCTTCCGCTTCCGCTGCGCGATGCCGTGTGCGCCAAGCTCGGCATCGCCCCCACACCGCCGACGTTGCCGTTCCTGAACGCGGTGTACGGCGCGTGGTGCCGCCGCGTGCCGTTCGATAACGTGCGCAAGCTCATCGCGCTGCGACTCGAGCATGCACCGCCGCTCCCCGGTACATATGCCGCCGATTTCTTCGAACACTGGCTCGCCCATGGCACCGGCGGGACCTGCTGGTCGTCCAGCAACGCGCTGCAGATGCTACTCGTGGCGCTCGGCTTCACGACACGCCGGATCGCGGGTTCCATGCGCGACCTCGGCATCATCACGCACGGCAGCACCGTCGTGACCATCGACGGACGTGACTGGCTCGTGGATTCGTCGGCGCTCACGCAGCGACCCGTGCCGCTCTTCACCGGCCCGTATCTCGATCCCGACCCCGCGTTCGCCACCACGTGGGACATGGACAACGACACGCACCTGCTGCGTTTCGGCGCCGTGCCCGGACCGGAGCACACCGTGTGCCGCTTCATGCTCGACCCGGTCGATCACATGTATTTCGGCGAGGCGCACGAGCGATCGCGCACCATCGGGCGATTCAACGAAATCACGTACGCGCGGCGCAACGTCGCCGATGGATTTGTGGTGCTGCAGTACGGCGTGCGCTATCACCGCACGGCGCACGGCACCGAGGCCCGTACGCTCGACCGCGACGCGCTGCGACAGGTCCTCGCCGACGACTTCGGCCTTGGCCCCGACGTGCTGCAGCGCTACGAAGCGTGTGGCGCCCTCGATGCGAACTTCACGGCCACGGTCGCCTCATGAACGCCCCGCGCGCCAACGCGACCGACGCGGACGCCGGATTCGCCCTCGCCGCTCGTCGCCTGCTGCCACTGCTGTTCGTGAGCTACATCGTGGCGTTTCTGGACCGTGTGAATGTCGGGTTTGCCAAGTTGCAGATGGCGGCAGACCTCGGATTCTCCGACGCCGTGTACGGATTCGGCGCCGGCATTTTCTTCCTCGGCTACTTCCTGTTCGAGGTGCCAAGCAATCTGCTGCTGGAGAAGTTCGGAGCGCGCCGGTGGATTACCCGCATCATGTTCACCTGGGCGATCGTGTCGGGCGCGTTCGCCTTCGTGGACCGGATTCCCTGGGGACCGCTGCCGGCGCTGTTCGGCGTCGCACCGCTCGCGTTCGGCTTTTATGCCTTGCGCTTTTTGCTCGGTATCGCCGAAGCCGGGTTCTTTCCGGGCATCATTCTCTATCTCACCTACTGGTTTCCGGCTGCCAAGCGCGCCCGCACGGTGGCGCTGTTCATGACGGCGGTGGCGGCGGCCAACGTGATCGGTGCCCCCGTGTCGGGTGCCATCATGCAGTACGCCGATGGTATGGGTGGCCTGAGCGGATGGCGATGGCTGTTCGTGCTCGAGGCGATTCCGTCAATCATCGCCGGCATCGGCATCTGGTTCCTGCTACCCGACCGGCCGGCGCAGGCCGCGTGGCTCACCCCGGAGCAGCGCGCCGCGATCACCGCGCAACTCGCCCACGAGGACACCGCCGCGCACGGCGCCGCGAGTGTCGCCGCGACCGGTGTCGCGACCGGTGCCGCGCAGGCGCTGCGCAGCGGCCGCGTGTGGGT
>JBBARJ010000059.1:0-13706 GCA_040399825.1 Gemmatimonas sp. | reverse complement strand
CGGGAAATCGAGCAGCTGCTTGACCAGCTCCTGCTCGGCCGGCTCGGACAGCACGCCCAGATCGACGCCGTCGCCGGTGACCGTCGTCGCGTCGATCTCGCCGACGCGGAAGATGCCGCACATGCGCGCGTGCGCCATCTGCACGTAGTACACGGGGTTTTCTTCCGACTGACTGCGCGCGAGGTCGACATCGAACACGAGCTGCGAGTCGCCTTTGCGCATGAGGTAGAAGTAGCGCACCGCATCGCGGCCGACTTCGTCGATGAGATCACGCACGGTGACATACGATCCGGCGCGCTTGGAGATCTTCACTTCCTCGCCGCCCTTCATGACGGTCACCATCTGATGGAGCACGTAGTCGGGGTAGCCCTTGGGGATCCCGATATCGAGCGCCTGCAGGCCGGCCCGCACGCGGGTGATGGTGCTGTGGTGATCGGCGCCCTGCACGTTGATCGCGCGATAGTAGCCGCGCTCCCACTTGGTGACGTGATACGCGACATCGGGCACGAAGTACGTGTAATCCCCGCCCTTCGCCGCGCTTTTTTTCATCACGCGGTCCTTGTCGTCACCGAAGTCGGTGGTGCGCAGGAACAGTGCGCCTTCTTCCTCGTAAGTGTGCCCCGACGCCTTCAACCCCTCGACAGTCTTGTTGACCGAGCCGTCGGTATAGAGCGAGCTCTCGAGGTAGTAGGTGTCGAACTTGACGCCGAACGCCTGCATGTCCAGATCCTGCTCGTGCCGCAGGGCGGCGACGGCAAAGGCCTGCATGGCGGCGAGGTCATTGCCGGCCGCGTCGGTCGGATGCTCGGCCACATAGCGTTCGGCGATCTCGCGGATGTAATCGCCGTGGTATCCCCCTTCGGGAATCTCGAGCGGCGCGCCACCGATGGCGCGCACCTGGGCCTGCGTGCTCTTGGCGAGATTGGCGATCTGCGCGCCGGCATCGTTGTAGTAGAACTCGCGATCGACGTTCCACCCTGTGTACTCGAGCAGTGTGCTGATGGCGTCGCCGAGGGCGGCCTGCCGACCATGCCCGACGTGCAGCGGGCCGGTGGGATTGGCGGAGACGAACTCCACGACCACGCGCTGGCCATGTCCGATGTCGAGGCGTCCGAAGGTGTCGGGGGACTCGAGAATCGTGAGCAGTCCCCGCGCCTGAAACCCGGGATCGAGCCGGAAGTTGAGAAAGCCCGGGCCGGCGATTTCTGCGGCGGTCACGCCGACGCTTGCCATGTCCATGGCGGCGATGAGCGCGTCGGCGATATCGCGCGGCTTTTTGCCGAGCGGCTTGGCGAGTGTCATGGCCAAGTTGGTGGCCCAGTCACCGAACGACGGATCGCGCGGGCGTTCGAGAATGGGCGAAACGTCGTCGGGCGCACCGAGCGTGCGCGCTGCGCGCGAAAGCTCGGCGCGCAGGGCGTCGGCGTGAGTCACGGAGTCCAGGATGTCGGGAAGGAAAACACGACGCAGGGGCGCATCAGTCGGCGGAGGACGATGACGGCGTGCTGGTCGACGGCTTCGACTCGCTCTTGCTGTCGCTCTTGCTATCGCTTTTGGGGCTACTGTCGGCGGACGAGGAGCCACCGCTGGTGCGCTGGTCCTTCTTGCCGTCCTTGCCGTAGTCGGTGATGTAGAACCCGGATCCCTTGAACAGGAGACTGGTGCCACCGGAGATGATACGCGTGGCCACTCCCGTGCCATCAGGCGTCGGAATGCTTTCCGGAACCTCGGAGATCTTGAACCTCGCCTCGATGATGGACCCGTCGGGGCAGCGGAACTCGTAAGTCGGCATGGCTACGTTACTTGGCTAGGGTCAGACAGCCTTGAAACGTAGCCCGGTCGGCCCCGAGGTTCAACGGGTGCGGCTCAGGTGACTGAGAGAGTCGTGGCGCCGGGGGTGTACGTCACGGTGAGCGGCGTGAGGTTCTCCGCGCGTTGCGGCGACGACTGCCAAACGCCGGCGCTGTTGAACAGCGCCCCGTGATTCGGGCATCGGAAGCTCGTGCCGTTGATGACGTTGATGGTGGTGCCGGCATGGGGGCAGCGCATGGAGAAGGCGGCGAAGCTGGTGGCGCTGAGGCGCGTCACGGCCACCGGTCCACCGTTCACGTTGCCGACACTGCCGGCGACACCGCCGACATTGGCGAGGGCTGGCCACGACGCAAGCGTGACGAGCAACCCGGCGGCGGTGACGGTGAGTGACACCGTTATCGTGCGCGAGGCGACGCCGATAGCACTGATCGTGATGGTGGCACTGTAGCTCCCGGCGGCCAGCATTCCGACCGTTGGCCGCACGGTGAGGGAGGCGGGCGCCGTGGTCTGGTTGAGCGTCGCGGTAAGCCAGCCTGTGCCACCGGTGCCGTAGGCAATCGTCGCGGCGAGGCCGGCGAGTGAACCACCACCGCTGTTGTTGCACTGCACGACCTGCGCCGCCGGGGTGCTACCGATCGGCGCAGCAAAGGCCAACGATGACGAGGACAACTGCAGCGCGGCAGGCGTAGTCGGGTCCTGCACCAGCAACGACACCGACAGCGTCTGCGCGCCGTTACTCACGCCGGCGCCGGTGATGGTCACGGTGGCGGAGTAGGTGCCGATCGGCAGCGTGCCACGCTGCGCGGAGAGCGTGAGGACGGCCGGCGCCGACGCCTGACTGAGGGCGAGCGAGAGCCATCCGGTACGCTGCCCGGACGTGTAGGCGAGCGACACCGCCAATCCGCCGAGCATGCCGCCACCATCATTGGCAATCGCCACGGTCTGGGGGGCGGGGGCCGCGCCGGCGAGGGTGGTGAGGAACACCACGGCACTCCGGTTGAGACTCAGGACCGGCGGCGTCAGGGTGCCGCCAATCATGAGCGATCCGTCGCTGTTGCGTCGCACGTCGAGCGCCGTGAGCCCGGCCGTCGGTTGCCCGCTCAGCCACGTGCCGTCGTTCGCGAAGACGGCTTGGTGATTGGGGCATCGCAATCCGCTCGAGGCCACTTCCACGATGCTGCCGCGGTGCGGGCACACCAGCGAGAGCGCCCGGAATTGCGAGCTGCCGACGCGTTCCACGAGCACCGGTGCCGACGTCCCCGAGACCACCACGGTGCGTCCGCCAATCGGTGCGAGCTCGGGCACGGTGGCCGGGTCGAAGCGGAACGGCGCCGGGACCGCATCGAGCACCTGCTCCGGCGCGCTGATGATGCCATCACCACACCCCGACACGAGGGCACCGAGCGACAGCACGGAGGCTGAGGCCAGAAACTGACGCCGGTCGAGGCGGTGGCAGCCACCGCAGAGCGACGGCTCGGATGAGGAATCGGACGACGGGTCGAATGACATATCTTGATCTTAACGCCGGATACGCTGCTGTCGAGTTCACCGGTCACTCCGCCGGTATCACCCGTCACCGGTTGAGCATGGATTGGTCGCTGGACACCATTTGCGGAGGCCGGCAGCTTCCCTGCATGCGTTCTTCGAATTTCCGAGGCTCCCTGAGCCGTCCGCTGTTCCGCGCGATCGTCGCGGTCTCCTGCGTCATCGTTCCCGGCAGAGAGAGTGCCGCCCAGCAGCCGCCGCTGACCGGTCCCGGCGTGTCGGCCGATCTGGCGCGTCGCCGAGCCGCACAGGTGACGGATGTGGCGTACGATCTCGCCCTCACGGTAAGCGCGGGGGATACCGCGACCGGACGGGTGACGGTGTCGTTCACCCAGCGCACGCCGGGGGATGTCGTGCTCGACTTCCGCGGCCTGTCGGTGAGCGACGGGCAGATCAACGGCGCGCCCTGGCCGGCGATTGGCGCCGCCTGGAACCGGCATCACCTCGTGATTCCGGCGGCGCGCCTGCGCCGCGGCCGGAACGCGGTCGAGCTGGCGTTCGCCACGCCGATCGCCCAGGCCGGCGCCAGCATCATCCGCCACCGCGATGTGACCGACGGCAACGTCTACTTGTATACGCTGCTCGTGCCGTCGGATGCCAACCTGCTCTTTCCCTGCTTCGATCAGCCCGATCTGAAAGCGAAGGTGCGACTGTCGCTCACCACGCCGGCGGCGTGGCGGGCGCTGGCGAACGGCGCCGAAATCGGCACCGACACCGTGGGACCGTCGGTCCGGCATCGCTTCCGCGAGACGGAGCGGCTGAGCACGTATCTGATTGCCTTCGCGGCCGGCCCGTGGGCCAGCGTAACGCGCGCGGTCGCCACGAGCACGTCGGCAGCGCCGGTGCCCGTGTCGCTCTGGATGCGGCAGTCGCGCCGCGCCGAAGCGGAGAGCGACACGTTGATCGCGATGAACGCGCGGGCGTTGCGCTGGCTGGGCGACTGGTTCGGCATCCCCTACGCCTTCCACAAGTTCGACGCGTTGCTGGCCCCGGCGTTTCCGTTCGGCGGCATGGAGCATCCCGGCGCCGTGTTCTACAACGAAGAGAGTTTCATCTACCGTGAACGCGCCACGGTGTCGCAGTTGCTGGGCCGACAGGCGACGACGTTTCACGAAGTCGCGCACCAGTGGTTCGGCGACTACCTGACGATGCGTTGGTTCGACGACCTGTGGCTGAAGGAGGGCTTTGCCACCTACATGGCGGCCCGCATGCAAGCCGATCTCGAGCCCACGTCCAATGCGTGGAAAACGTTCTACCTGCGCAACAAGCCGGTGGCGTACGCGACTGATGCGACGGCGGGCACGACCCCGATCTGGCAGCAGCTCGGCAACCTCGATCAGGCGAAGAGCAACTACGGGCCGATCGTGTACAACAAGGCCCCGGGGGTGCTGAAGCAGCTGGAGTATCTGGTGGGGGCGGGGGCGTTTCAGCGCGGTGTGCGGGACTTCCTGCGCAGCCACGCCTACGGCAACGGCACATGGCGTGAACTGCTGGGCAGCGTAGGGCGGGCCGCGCAGCGCGACCTCACGACGTGGGGACGGGCGTGGATGCTGCGCCCCGGTATGCCGTTGGTGGAGCAGCGCCTGACCGTGCGTAACGGCGTCGTGCAGCGCCTGGCGTTGGTGCAGCGGGCGGCGCAACCGGGGCTGTCGGGGCGTGGCGCCTGGCCGCTCAAGGTGCAGGTACTGCTGTACTACGCCAACCAGCCGGCGGTGCGGCTGCCTGTGGAAATGCGCGGGGACACCACGGTCGTGACCGCGGCGGCGGGGCGGCCGGCCCCCGACTTCGTGTTCGCGAACGACGGCGACTATGGCTACGCGATCGTGCTCCCCGATTCGGCAAGCGTGCAGTGGCTCGAGCAGCATATCGGCGGCGTGGACGACGATTTCCTGCGGGCCATGCTGTGGGGATCGCTGTGGGATCTGGTCCGTGAGGCACGCCTGTCGCCGACGCGGTATGCGGAGATGGTGCTGCGCGCGTTGCCCACCGAACGGGACGAGCAGATCACGGGCACGCTGGTGGGGCGTCTGGTGACCGTCATCGGGCGCTACAGCGATGATGCCACGCGTGATGCGCTGCTGGCGCGGGCCGAACCGTTGCTGCTACGCGGTGCCGCCGACAGCACGCGGAGCTATGGACAGCGCAAGACGCAGCTCGACGCGGCGATCGGCCTAGCGCGGTCGCCGGCCTCATTGGCGCAGCTGGATCGCTGGCTCGATGGCGACAGCGCGGCCGGACTGGCGCTGCGTCCACCGACGCGGTGGTCGATCGTGACCCGGTTAGTAGCGCGCACGGCCCCGACGGCGGCGGCGCGGTTGGCGGCCGAAGCGGGTCGCGATTCAACCAGTGAAGGGCAGCGCCAGGCATTCGTCGCCGCGGCGGCGCGCCCCGATTCCGCCCAGAAACGGGCGTTGTTTACGCGATGGTTTTCGGACGCGGCGTTGAACGAAGAGTGGGTGACGTCCAGTCTGCGCAGCTTTCACGACGCGGATCAGTCGGCGATGACCCTGCCGTATCTCGTGCCGGCGCTCGACACGCTCCCCTGGATTCAGCAGAACCGCCGCATCTTTTTCCTGGGCAGCTGGCTGGGGGCGACGATCGGTGGCCAGGGGGACGCCGAGGCGCTACGGCAGATCGATAGTTGGCTGGCGGCCCATCCGGCGCTGGCGACGGACCTCCAGCAGAAGATCCGCCAGAGCCGGGACGAGCTCGAGCGTACGGTGCGCATCCGACAGGCCTTCGCGGCAGTCGCGCCTCGTCCCTGATCGCGGGCGTCCCCCGCCGCGGGCGTCCCCCGCCGCGGGCGTCCCCCGCCGCGACCGGTCGCTGATCCTGTCGCCCCAGCCCCAAAAGACCGAACGATCTCCATGTGTGACCTAGCTGGGGGGCCTTCCTGTTTAATACTTTTGTTACACATACTGGTGTCTCGGCTGGGTGACTGTTGTGTCCCAGCCCGGCATCAAAAAACCTGACCGCACGACGATGCAGGTGCGTCGTGCGGGCAGCGCCCCCTCCCGCTCCGCCTTCCCCTCCATCGGAGACCCTCTATGGGTAGGTTGTTTTCACTCGCCGCCGCATTCGCGGTTGCCGTGCTGCCGCTTCGCGCGGATGCACAAACCCGAGATATCTCGGGTAAGGTGACCCAGGCTGTCGTTGGCACCCCCATCGCTGACGTGACCGTCAGCATCGTCGGACAGCAGGTCGGTGTCCGCACCAACGAGCGCGGCGAATTCCGCATGCGTGTGCCCTCGGGCGAAGTGGTCGTGCTGGCGCGTCAGCTGGGGTACAAGCGCCAGACGATTCGCCTGAGCGCCACGGAGAGCGTCGCCAATTTTGTCCTGGAAAAGGACGTGCTGCAGCTGGAAGGCGTGACGGTCACGGGTGCAGCCACCACGGTGGATCGCCGCGTGGCGGCCACGGCCGTGGCCTCAGTGAGCTCGCTGGAACTCAATCGCGTCCCGGCCCGCTCCATCGAGAGCAACCTGGCCGGTAAGGTGGCGGGCGCGCGCATTTTCGAAAACAGCGGCGCGCCGGGCGGTGGTGCTCAGGTGCAGATCCGCGGCGCAACGTCGGTGCTGGGTCAGGGTGACCCGCTGTACGTGGTGGACGGCGTCATCGTCTCCAACGCGGGTGTCTCGTCGGGAGCCTCCGCGATCTCGCGCGCGAGTGGTTCCACGGGCTCGAGCCAAGACCAGGTGGTGAACCGCTTGGCCGATCTCAATCCGAACGACATTGAGAGCGTCGAAGTGCTGAAGTCTGCCGCGGCGACGGCCATTTACGGGTCGCGCGCCACCAACGGCGTGGTGGTGATCACCACGAAGAAGGGCTCCGCCGGTCAGCCCAAGTGGAACGTGACGCAGCGCGTTGGCACCCAGCAGCTCATGCGCCCGCGGGGCCATCGCCAGTACGCCACGCTCACCGACGTGCTGCCGTTTGTCGGTGGCCCGGTGGGCGAAGCCGCGGCGCGTGCCGCGTGCACGCCCAACTGCACGAACTACGACTGGCAGGGAGAGCTGTACGGGCGCACCGATCCGTCGTTCGAGACGCTCATCTCGTCGTCGGGCGGTTCGGGGAACACCCGCTACTTCGCCTCGCTCAACGACCGGCAGGAGTCGGGCATCATGATCAACACCGGCGCCCGGCGCACCGGTGGCCGTATCAACCTCGACCAGACGCTCGGCAGCAAGCTCACCGCCAGCATGGGCCTCGACGTTACGCGCAATTTCCTGCAGCGAGGCCTCGGCAACAACAACAACGCCGGTGTCAGCCCGACGTACGTGTTCGGCTACACGCCGGCAATCATCGACCTGAACACCAAGCTGGAGAACGGCCGCTACCCCAATATGCCGTTTTACGGTGGTGGGTCGGGGATCGCGAATCCGTTTGAAGTGATCCGTGATATTCAGAGCGATGAATCGGTGTTCCGTCAGGCCGGCAACATCCGCCTCAACTACACGGCGCTGAGCACGGCCCGTCACAGTGTCCAGATCTCGAGTCTCACCGGCGTGGACCGCTTCCAGCAGGAAGGCGTGCAGTACTCGCCCAACTATCTGCAGTTTGAACCTGCCGATGGCTTCCTGGGCACGGCCGGCCAGAACAACGTCTCAAGCCTCCAGACCAACGCCGGTTTGAATGCGGTGTGGACTTGGACCCCCGCCAACAAGCTGGTGACGTCGTTCACCACCTCGGTGGGTGGTACCTATGAGCGGCAGAAGCAGGACATCTACCGCATCCGTGGCCGTGGTCTGCTCCCCACGCGCCGGATTGCGGCCGGCGCGCAGGACATCGCGACCGAAGACACGCGCACCGAGTTCCGCGACCAGTCGTATTACGTGAACGAGCAGGTGCTGTTGTTGGACGAAAAGATGGCCCTCAACGTGGGCTTCCGAGCCGACCGCTCGAGCGCCAATGGCGACCGGGGGACGTACTACCTGTTTCCGAAGTACTCGGGCTCGTACCGCTTCGTGAAGCCGCTCACGGACAAGATCGACGAAGTCAAGTTCCGCGGCGCGTGGGGACAGTCGGGCAATCGTCCGCGCTATGGCGATCGCGACATCCTGTACGCCGACGGTGGCCTGATCGGTGGTCAGAATTCGCTCGTCTCCAACGGGTTGCTCGGCAACACGGGCATCAAGCCGGAAGTCATGAACGAGTTGGAGTTCGGTTTGGACGCCCAGCTCTTCGGCTCGCGCGTTGGTGTTGAAGTCACGCGCTACCAGCGGAAGATCAAGGACCTGCTGCTCACCTTCCCGCTGCCGCCGTCGTCGGGGTTGGGTAACCAGATCATCAACGGTGGTCAGCTGTCGGTGCTGGGTACCGAAGGCGTGCTCTCGCTGGTGCCGATCCGCCGTGGCAACTTCGAGTGGACCAGCCGCATCATTTACAACGCCAACGTGCAGTACACCAACGACATCCCGGTTCCGGCCTTCCCGGTGCCCGGCTCGTTCGGTGCAGCGTATGGCCGGAATCGCATCACGCCGAACCTCCGGTCCACGTACATCTGGTCGAATGCGCCGCTGGGTGCGAACGGCGCGGTGCGTGACACGATCACGGGGGACGCGAACCCGATTCACACCACCACGTTCAACAACGACTTCACGTGGAAGCGCTTCACGTTCTCGGCGTTGCTGGACTGGCGGGCGGGCGGTTACGTGTCGAACATGACGAACAACCTGTGGGACGAAGGCAAGCAGGCACGCGACTATGATGACGTGGCGCCGGCTTCCATGCTCCCGGGCTCGCGTCCGTGCGCCGCGGACGAGACGTTGGGATTGTGCCGCTTCAACACCTTCAACGCCGGTGACACGCGCGTCTACATGCAGAAGGCGTCGTACGTGAAGCTCCGTGAAATCACGATCAACTATCAGGCGCCCGATTCGTGGGCCCAGAAGATCCCCGGTGGCAAGTCGCTGCGCTTCAACCTCAGCGGCCGTAACCTCGCGCTCTTCTCCGATTACTGGGGCTTCGATCCGGAGTTCAACAACTTCGGCAACACGAACTTCAACCGGTTCATTGACCTCGCGCCGTTCCCGCCGAGCCGTCAGTTCTTCTTCAGCGTCGACGTGGGGTTCTGATCCATGACGATCACTCATAATTCCGGCGCTTCGCGGATGACCAAGCAGACCACGCGTACCCTGGGTGCGCTGTCCCTCGCGTCGCTGTCACTTGCTGCATGCAGCAAGGACACGCTCAACATCACCAACCCCAACACGCCCACGGTGGCCGGTGCCAGCGCCGACCCGCAGGCGCTGCAGCTGCTGGCCACCGGCCTGCTCCGGCAGAACCGTAACAGCCGTGGCGGCTTCATCACCGAGACTGGCCGGTTCGGGCGTGAGGCCTACGTGTATACGCCGTCGGAAGGGCGCAACACGTCGGCGTACCTCATCGGGATTTCCGGACAGAACCGGCTCGATCCGGCCGGCTTTGCGGTGGGCAGCTGGAGCGGCCCGTACGGCAACCTGCGCGACGTGTTCAACTTTAAGAACACGGTGGCGGCGTCGACGCTCACGGCGGAACAGAAGCGCGCCGCTCTGGGTTTCGCCAAGACCATTGAAGGCATCGAGCTGCTCACGGTGATCGCCACCCGCGACACCATCGGCGCGGTGGTGCAGATCAACAAGGAAGCGACGGACCTCGCGGCGTTTGTGTCGCGTGACTCCGTCTACCGGTTCCTCCAGAACGTGCTGGATGAAGCGGCGGCCGATCTGGCGGCGGGTGGAGCGGCGTTCCCGTTCAACTTGAACTCGGGATTTACCGGCTTTAACACGCCGGCCACGTTCCGCCAGTTCAATCGCGCGATGGCGGCGCGGGCAGCGGCGTATCATGCCACGGCTGGCGGCGGTGCCGCGGCGTGGACGCGGGCCCGTACGGCGCTCGATGCCTCGTTCATTAACGTGAACGCGACCTCGGCGACGGCCTACAATGTGGGCGTGTACCACCCGTTCGCGGCGGCTCCCGACGTCACCAACCCCTTGGCGACGGCCACCAACACGGACCTGTACGCTCACATGTCCATCGACGCCGATGCGCCCCTCAAGGCCGACGGCACCAAGGACAACCGCTTCCTGGCCAAGATCGGAGCGCGGCCAGTGCGTAATGCGCCGCAGGGGCTGGGTGCCCCGTCGTCGCTGGGCTTCCAGATCTATCCGGCCATCACCACGTCCATCCCGGTCATCCGCAACGAAGAGCTCATGCTCCTCCGCGCTGAGATCCTGTTGGCGACCGGTGACAAGGCTGGGGCCCTCGCGATGATCAACAACATCCGCGTGAACTCGGGTGGCCTTGCGCCCAGCACGCTCACCGCGTCATCGCCGGACGCGGATATCGTGACCGAAATCCTCGTGCAGAAGCGCTACTCGCTGCTGCTCGAAGGACACCGGTGGGTTGACATGCGCCGCTATGGCCGGCTCAACCAGCTGCCGCGGGACCTCACCACGGGGGTGAACGCGCACTTTGTGGCGCGGGTGCAACCGTTGCCGCAGGCTGAGTGCCTGGTGCGTGCGGGTAAGACCGGTGCGCTGGCCGGACCGGGATGCTAAGGGAGTAGGGAGTAGGGAGTAAGAAGTAGGGAGTACATGGAAACGCCCTCGTGAGAATCTCACGGGGGCGTTTTTCCCTTGTGGGTGGCTCGGGGATTGGGGCGCTTCCTCAAGACGCGAGACTCACGTGAGTGGTGGGTGTTGAGTTCAAGTTGGGAGTGATGAGTACTCCCTACCCCGTACTCCCTATCCCGTACTCCCTACCACTTTTCAGTATCCGTCGCGCGTCCAGAACGCGACCACCCCACACCGCCGGTCGACTCCGCCAAACTGCGGTGGCACCGTGGCCGCGCCCGAATACACCTCGATGCCCGAGATTTGCTTGGGTGGTGGCAGCAGGTCCAGGTTGAAGTTGCGCGGCAAAATGATGCCGTCGAGGATGACCTGCATGGCGCAGGATTGCTGCTGCTGGGAGTCGGTGAAGCCACCAGCCTCACGTCGCGAGTAGACCTGGGTGCCGGCGAACGCCTGGGTCGTCACCTGCGAGACCTCCACCCCGCGCATATACCGCAGGAAGTCGGAGGTCTGGATCGACCCGCGCCGCTCGATCTCCTCCTGTGTGATGAACTGCCCCTGCCCCTGCTGTCGGCGCCTCTCGAAGTCGAGCATGCGCATGGTGACGCGGCTGCCGCGCACCCGCACGGTGTCGAGCAGGTTGTTGGAGCGTAGCAGCGTGTAGGAGAGCCGCAACGTGTCTTTGTCCGGCACATCGATAATGCCGGACGTCGGCGCGTAACCAATGCGCCGGACCACCACCAAGTATTGGCCAGGTGGCACCTGCAGCATACGGAAGCGGCCATTGTCCCCGGTGACCACGCGAGCGGACGTGCCCACCACCGAGATGTCGGCGCTGACAAGCGGCCGCAGCAGCGTGTCGGTCACGACGCCATCGATCACGGATTGAGCACCGGCGAGCCGACGGGCGTCAGCGGCCGCGCGATCGCGGTCTTGCGCCGCGCGATCGAGCACGGTCGTGCGCTGTTGGGCGCCAAGATCCGTCGCGAGGAACGGGACGCTGACGAGCGCGCCCATGGCGAGGCACTGTCGGACGCGCAACGAGGATACGGACGTTTTGCTCATAGCTGAATCATAGCGAGACACGCTCTCCACTCCGTGTACTGGACAGACGGCACCGGGTTCCGGCGCCTACTTCTTCTTCAGGTCACCGCAGGCCACGATGGTCCCCATAGCGGCGGCGGCGTCGTGGATGTTCACGTAGTACGTGGTGGTGTCGGCCAAGGCCACGGTCAGCGTGGCTTTGCCGGTGCCCTGCCCCTTGTCGTTGATCACAATGGGCGCGTACGCGCGTCCACCACCTACTACGCCGCCCCCCTTCTCACAGGTCCCGGTGTGGATGTGCCACGGCCGGGTGGCCCCCGGCGTGTCGTCGGCCAGCGTGACGGCGATCTCGGTCCCGGTGCCGTCCTTGGTGGGCGTGACGGTCGCGGTGCCCTGGGCCTTGCGACCATCCTTGCCGATCAGCGTGGCGGCGTAGTCGGTGAGCGGCCGGGCGAGGGCGAAGAGGACGGCACTGTTGCCGACAAGCGCGGCGCTGAGCGCCATCCAGCGAAAGGTTGTGCGGCGGGGCATAAGAGACTCCGTGACGGGGGACGAACAAGAAAGCTACGGACGGCGAGCGGGAGGCCGAGTGGTCGGGGGGCGCTTGGCAGGTGGACGCGGGATTGGCGGCGGCCGAGTGGTGCCGCGGTCGGCTCGGAGGCCTTCGATCACCAACATCGCGGTGAAGAGCAGCACCGCAACGCCGATGATGGCCAAGAGGGCGCGTGTTCGCGTGGCGCCCGTTGTGAGTACGAAGGTCCCGAGAAGCACCGGCACGAAGAGCAGCACCACGCGCATGACGAGTCGATCGAACGGACCTGGCGCGATCTTCGTGGTGCGCGGCGTGATCCCGAGCCGATACTCGGCTTCGCCGGCCACGCGGAACACGCCGTCCTCGATCGCCAGGAACCAGCGCACGGGCGGTACGCGGGTGAGCCGTGCCCAGATCGTCGTCTTCATGATGGCCCCAGGTGGCCGTACGCGTTCGGGCATCAGGCGCGCTCCACGATGCGGTCGATGAGAAAGCTGGACTGCTCGAGTGCCTCGGCCGTGAAGTCGCCGAAGAACTCGCGCACGTCGGCAAACAGCCGGGCGAACGCCGCGTGATCGCCGCGCGCGAGAATCTCAGCGACGTCGTGCACCGACTGCCCGAAGGCCGACGTGATGTCGGCGGTGCGCGGGTTTCGCATCTCGATTGAGCCGTACAAGGCCGGATCCTGCGCGAAGTGACGCGCGGCGACGTACAGCTCCAGCAGGTACGCCGGTGAGGTGAATGGGAGCGTCTCGGCCAGCGGCAGGCCAAGCCGGCTGAGGGTAAGTCCCTGCACCTGCGTCTGAAAATGCGTGAGCACCTGCACGACCGACATCGCCCGATCGTGCTGTGTCGCTGTCGTTTCGGTCACTGCGAGTCCGCGGGCGGCGAACGACTGCCTGACCCAATCCCCCCAGGCATCACCGCGACCACGACAGATCACGACGCGCTGCCCTTGCAGCGTGTGCACGCTGGGGCCGAACATCGGGTGGGTGCCGACCACACTGCCCGTGGTGGCCTCGAGCATGGCCTGCATGGGCGCCTCCTTCACGCTCGTGACGTCCATGAGCAGCGCCTCGGCGCGCACGTGCGGACCGACGGCACGGATGACGGCCTCGGTGGCGTCAATCGGTACGCTGACCAACGTGACGTCGGCCACCGCGGCGGCTTCCTCGGCGCGCAGCGCCGTGTCGGTGTCGACGAGCAGCAGCCGATGGCCG
>JBBARJ010000058.1:0-13736 GCA_040399825.1 Gemmatimonas sp. | reverse complement strand
TCGAGCAGCGTGAGGTCGGTCTGTGCGGTCACGATGCGACCGGTGAGCGGCTCGTTCAGCTGACGCGTCCGGTTGCCCACGAGCGCAAGGTCGAGCGGCAACGAGGCGGAGGCCCGCAGCGCCGGCTTGCCCCCGAGACGCAACGCGCCATCGACATGCAGGCGCAGCGAATCGTAGTGCGCCGTAGCGAACAGATCCCCGAAGCGCACGCGGCCGGCAACGGCGTCACGCAGGTCGACCGTTCCATCGATCCGCGGCTGATCACGCGTACCGCTCAGCGCGATCGTCGCTGACGCCGTGCCGCGCGTGAGTCCCGAGGTGCGCAGCAGCCGACCGATGTCGGCCAGCGCGACGCGATCAGCATCGAGTCGACCGTTCACGACCCCGCCCGCCGCCAGGCCGCCGCGGATCGCGATGCGACCGGTGTCGGTGTGCTGCAGCACCAGCGAGTCGAGTGATCCCAAGGTCCCGTTCGCACCGGGCATGAAGCGCAGCATGGCCGGCGCCACCAAGGTGAAGCCACGTGGCTGCACCGATGCGCTGTCCACTCGCAGGGTCAGCGTATCGACGTTGACGACAGTGGAGTCGCCAGTGCGCACCACGCCACCGGCAATCGCGACGCGCGATTCCGAGGGCGTGCGCATCTGCACGCCGAATCGTTCAGCCAGACCGCCGCGGAGGGTGGACTGCCCGGCCGCCGAGGCGATGTCGAGCCCGGCGAAATTCGCCGAGTCCATCGTGGCAGAGAGCGCGCCATTGGCACCGCGCAACAAATCACGTACCGAGAGATCGATCGATGCCCGCTGCATGCGCGAGGTCGCGACGATCACGTCACGGGCATCACCACGGAGCCGCAGATCGAGTCCGCGCGTATCCAGCGTGTCAATCGAGCCGGACAGCAGTGCGGACAGTTCGATCGAACCGCGTAGCGTGTCACTGGCCAGCACGAAGGGGCGCTTGGTGGAGTCGGACGGCGAGAGCCACTGCCGCAGTCCACCCAGCGAGTCAACGATCATCCCAATGGCCAGCGAATCGCGCCTGGCCTTCGTGAGCCCGAGACCGCCCTGCGCGGTCAGTCGCACCGCCGAGCTTTCGATCGTGAGCGTATCGACCCGCACGTGCCCGGAGTCGAAGGACACCACGGCGGTGCCACCGAAGAGCCGCGCGTCGGCCACGCGCGAGAACTGATCCACCGTGGCGCGCAACGAGCCGCGCAACGTCTCGATGGTGGCGGCGCTCAAGTCGACCGTCCCGAGCATGGAGAGCGAGGTGATCGGATAGCGATTATCGCCGAGCAAGTTCTGCAGATTGCCACCACGCATGCGCCACTCGCCCGTGGCGCCCATCTCCGGCTCGAGCGCGTCGGCACTACCCACGAACGAGAGCTCACCACCTTCACCTGCGAGCGTGGTCTGCACGCTGAACTTCTCGGCCATGCCGGCCGCCTTGATGCGACCCACGGCCGAACCGCGCAGCGGCAGCGACGGATACGAGCGCGACATCGTGGTGTACGACAGCGGGACGGCCTGCATGTCGACGTCGAACTTCACGCCTTCGGTCACCAGCGTGAAATGCCCGTCACCGGTGAAGCGTGACGGCAGGCCGGGGCCATCCACGTGCTCGATATCGGCCTTCGAGAAGAAGGCGTCGTACCAGAGCGAGTCGAGACGCATGGTGCCGCGGGCGAAACCGTTGAGCTCGGGAAAGTTCGGATTCACGAAACGCGGTGTGCGCAGGTCGAGCTGTTGGAGCTCGAGATCGACACCCTTCAGGATCGCCTCGGCAGGCGTGAAAATATCGACGATCCCCTTCACGCGGGCACGCGAGATCGCCCCGGGCACGTGCGTGTCGGCGAAGCTGAGCTGCGCGTCGTCGATCTGCCAGTTCGTGATCGGCCCACCGCGCGCGATCACGCGCCCCATTACGTTGCCCTGCCAATCATAGGGGAACGGCTCACCGTTGAACCAGCGCAGCAGCTGCGTGTTCGCCGGCAGCAGTTCGAGATCGACGTCGTTCACCTTGAGCACCGGACCGCCCACGGCAAACGTCATGTTGCCCTTGAGCCGCGAGTTCAGCGCGCGGGCATCCATGCCGCGCAAGCCGTACTCGATGATCGCGAGATTTTTCGGATCATTCTTGATGGTGATGTAGGTGCTGCCACCACCGCTCCACGGCAGCGTCGCATTGATCCACGACATGTCGGCCATCGCCACACTGTCGCCCTTGAGCTTCACGTCATAGCGCATCGGCAGCCCACTGCCCCACACCACCTTCGCGCTGCCGTGCGCACCGGAGTTCGCCAGCTGGAACCTGACGTCGTCCAGCCAGAGCGAGTCGGCGACCTTCCGCACGGTACCCTGCATGTTGCGGAACCAGAACGGCGGATAGATCCACACGACGTCCAGCTTCTGCAGGGCCAACTTCATCCCCGCCGAATCCGGATTGGCGATGCGAGACCGACCAAGGGCGATGCTCCCCCGCACGAAGCGGTACACGCGCACGAAATGATCGCCGTCACGACGCACTTCGCCGTCGAGCCGCGTGAGATTGAAGGCGAGTGCGCTGTCGCGCTTGGCCCCTTTCAGCGTGTCGGACAAGACCCAGGGCTGCCGCGTGGTGAACGTGAGTTCGCGGATGGTGGCCGTATCGATCACGACGTACTCGCCGAAGCGGCTCGTCGACGGCTTGGCGAGCGCTCGCTTGCGGCGCAGCGCGCGCTTCCAATTCCAATCGTCGTTCCCGTAGTCGATCATGGTGATCGACGGCCGCGTCACCTCGAGCGACTTCACCACGATGCGACGATCGAGCAGGTCGCGCGGGTCGTAGGTGGCGCGAATGGGGCCGCTCGTCAGGAACGGCGTGCCGTCGGGGCTGCGGATGTCGAGGGAATCGATCGTGATGTCGGTGAACAGCGTCCCGCTCACCTTGCCCACGTAGAGCTTGCCCGGAATCGCCGTCGAGATCACGGGCACCAACGCGCGCAGGATCACCGCGCGCCCCCGATCGGTTTGCGTGAGCGCGGCTATACCACCCACGATCAGCGCCACGGTGGAGAGCAGCACGGCGGCGGTGGCCAGCACCACCGTCCGGCGCCGGATACGGCGCGGCCCGCGCGGCGCGAACGGCGGCGCGGCGCCTGCCAGCGCGCCCTCGTCTGGCGTGAGGTCGGCCTGATCGTCGCGCATCAAAACGCTTGCCCGATCCAGATGCTCGGATTGAGGCGACGCAGGAATCCGGCGCCCCGCGTGGGACGGAAGCTGTTGGAACAGCCGCCCGCCTCCTGCTCCGGCGGCGCGCCATTCGTGCCCGAGGTGGTCACCGACAGCGCGTTGCCGGAGCTCACGCAGTACAGCGGCGCGATGCCGGCCTGCAGCGGCGCGTTGTAGTACGCCGCGCCCGCGGGCAGGCGATAGCCATTGTAGCCCAGGTCAATGCGAATCGCGCCAAACGGCGACGCAATGCGAATGCCCATGCCCGGCGTGACCTTCACCGAGGGCCCGTCATCGCTCAACGTGGCCGCCGGCGAGCCGGTGCCGCGATTCCACAGCTTGCCCGCGTCCGCGAACACCGCGATCTGCAGCAACTTCGGCGCGAGCGGGCTCGGAAACTGCGCTTCGAGGTTGCCAACGATGAGCGTATTCCCACCAGTCGGCACGACGCGCTCGGTGACCGCGGTGGAGTCGGCCCGATAGAACGTCTGGCCGTTCGTACGGACCGTGTCGAAGCGGCTGACGATGTAGACCGCCGGCCCCAGTTCATTTTGCCGGAATCCACGCACCGTGGTCGGACCGCCCGCGTACAACCGTTCCTGTGGCGGAATGAACCCGCCCGTTCTCGGCGTCGTACCACCGCCGTACACTACGCCGCCGCGCACGTGTGCGGTCAACGTCGCGCCACCACGCAGCGCACGATACCACGACACGTCACCGGTGCCGCGGTTGAACTGCTGTGACCGGTCGGAGCCGATCAGTGTACTGGCGTGCCGCACGTTCAGCCGGACCGTGCTGCCACCGGTGGGTCGCAACGGATCATTCACCCGCGCCCGCACCACCGAGTATTCGAGCGCCGCCAGGCGATTGTTGCGTTGGAGAAAGGTGCGTGACTCGTTGTCACAGGCGTTGAACACGGCGCAGAAGAACGCGGGCTCCGCTTCCGTGCGCCCCAACTCCACCTGATACAACAACGTGCTCGGCACGCGCAGGATCGGGAACGGATCCGTCACCGACAGCGCGCCGCCGATCGGCGTGCGACGAAGAAACGCCTTGTACTCGGACAGGGTCGAGCTGAACAGCGTGAGCGACGGCACGCGCGCCTGATTCGCCCGGACCGGCTGCCGCACGGTCATCGACGCGTAGTAGTTCAGCGTGCGGCTGTACGGGTCGCTCTTCGCCTGTCCCTGGCAGAGATTCGGCGCGCCGTCGAGCGGATCGCCGATGCCGATCTTACTGACCCGGCCCGTGAGCTCAAGCCGCTGCGCGAAGGGCAGGAAGTCCCGATCGGTGAGCGAGCCCTGCATGCGGAAACAATCAAGCGTGGCCCACCCGAGCCCGCCACGCGCCGCCCAGCGATCACCTTCCACCAGTCGCACCACGAGGTTGACGATGGAATCGCCGGCCGGCTGGATGGTATCGGGCTGCAAGTCGACCCGCTGAAACGCATCGGTCTGATACAGGTTCCGCTGCGCATCGATGATCGCGCGCGCCGAATACCAGTCACCGGTCTTGAGCGCCATCGCCCGGCGCACGGTGGCGTCGGAGACGCGCCGGTGGTCCGCACCGGCGTCGACCTCGAGCGCAATACGCCCGAGCTTGGCCCGCACCCCCGGCACCACCGACACTTCGACATCGGCGGTGCGTAAGGCGGTGTTCGTGGTATAGGCCACCAGGGCTTCGGCCTGCGGCCATCCCTTGTTGCGCAGCCGACGCACGAGGGTGTCACGGCCGGCCTCCAGCGCGCCGCGATCGAACACCCCACCAACGGCCAGCGGAAAATCCTGCGCCGCATCGCGCACCTCGGCGTTGAGGTCGAGTCCACGCAGCGCGAGTGCGGTGATCCGCATCGGCTCGCCTTCGCGAATGCTGAACGTGATCTCGATCACCCCCGGCTTCACGGTGGTCACGATCGTGTCCACCTGCACGTCAAGAAAACCGCGCCGACGATACAGGGTCTCAAGGCGTTGGACGTCGCGCGCGAACTCTACCGGGTCGAGGCACCGGCGCTCGCCCACGAGCGGCAATCCGGCAAACGCCGAGGGCGTCGTGGCCACGGTGGCCGCGAGCGCGACCGCGGCATATTCGCGATTTCCGGCGAATCTGAGCGCACGAACCTCACGGTCGCCCCGATCACAGGATAAATCCTGGGCGGCGGCCGGACGCGCGACCGAAAGTGCTGCGAGCGCGAAGAGGAGATGGACGAGAGGTCGCACGTTCTATAGCGTTGAAGCTCACGCGAGATCGCCCTTCAGTCAACCGCACATGTCATCGATTCGCCCGTCACGTTCGTTCTGCTCGCGGCTCTCGCGGCGCAGCATGCTCTGCACCATGCTGGCCAGTACGCTGGCTGGCACGCTGGCTGGCTGTGGCAGCGGCGAGGCGACCCCTGACCGTCACGCGCTCATCGACTCACGCGATTGGTACGATCCGCGTTCGCTCGATCCAGCCAAAGCCACCGACGTGCCCAGCGGACGGGCCGTGGCATATCTGTTCGACGGGCTCACCAAGTTCACCCCCGCCGGACAGGTGCAACCGTCGATTGCCCGCTCGTGGGACGTCTCCCCCGACGGCCTACGCTACACGTTCCACCTGCGCGCCGACGTCCGGTTCCACGATGGCACGCCGCTGCTCGCCCGTCACGTGGCGCAGTCGTTCCGGCGCGTCCTCGATCCGGCCACGCAGGCCGGGACGGTCTGGCCGCTGTACCCCATCACCGGCGCCCGTGCCTTCGCCGATGGCAAAACCGACGGCACCGGCACCGCGTTGGGGATCGCGACACCCAACGACACCACGGTCGTGATCACGCTCGAGGAGCCGTTCGCGATCTTCCCGAAGCTGCTCGCCATGCCCGTGGCGTCGATTCTCCCCGACGCGATCGGCGCGGACTTCAGCGAACACCCCATCGGCACCGGTCCATGGAAGCTCGTGGAGTGGAAGCATGACGATTATCTCAAGTTTGCCCGCAACACCACGTACTTCGGCGGCGCGCCCTCCATCGACACGCTGATCGCCCGCATCATCCCCGAGCCCTCCACCGCCGTCGCGGAATTCGAGGCCGGCACGGTCGACATTCTCTACGTGCCCGAAGACCAGACGCGCGACTGGGAAGCGACCGACACCAAGAAGGCCACGCTGGTCAGCGCGCCCGCGCTGCGCCTGTGGTACATGGGCGTGAACGTCACGCGCGGCCCGCTGAAGGACGTACGCGTGCGACGGGCGATCGCCCACGCCATCGATGTGCCCACCCTCCTGTCCCAGCTCCTCGCCGGCCGCGGCACCCTCGCCGCCGGCGTGATCCCACCCACGCTCGAAGGCTTCGACACAGCGCGCCAGCCGTACACCTACGACACTCTCGCCGCGCGCACACTCCTCGCCGACGCGGGCTACGCGAAGGGCATCGACCTCGAACTCTGGAGCTCGCAGACGGCCCCGATGCCGCGCCTCGCGCAAGCGATTCAGGCCTACCTCGCCACCGTCGGCATCCGCATCAAGCTCGTGCAACGCGACGCCAGTTCCATGCGCGCCGCCGCCCGCGCCGGTCAGACGGATCTGGTCGTGAAAGACTGGTACGCCGATTACCCCGACGCCGAGAATTTCCTATATCCGCTGCTGCACACCGCGAATCGCGGCGCGGGCGGCAATGTGAGTTTCTTCAGCGACACGACGTTCGACCGACTCGTGGACGCATCTCGACGCGAGAGCGATGAGAAAAAGCGCGCGGTGCTGTACGCCGCCGCGGACTCGGTGGGGTATGCGCAAGTCGGGATGGTCCCGCTGTTTTTTTACAACGAGGTGTACGCGGTACAGCCTTGGGTCACTGGATTTGAAGTGCCGGTGATTTTCAATGGGCAGCGATGGGAGGGGGTGAAGATGGGGACCGAGAAGGGGCGCAAAGAATGAACGGCGCTAAGAATCAACGGCGCTAAGAATCAACGGCGCTAAAATTAGGGGCGCTCAGATTTAGGGGCGCTGAGAATTAGGGGCGCTAGGGATTCGGGGTGACACGGTGACCGGCGTTCAGAAGCGGTTGGGGGCGTTCGTTTGGTGACATTGGTTCGGCGTGGTCACGATATCGTGGACCATGCCGAATCATTTCAATCTCCGTGTCTACGGCGCGGCCTGTGAGCTCAGCTGGGTCGTGCAGCAGTGCCTCGATGCGTTCGACGTCACCCGTGTGCCGGGGCTTCGGGGCCAGCTGCTCAGCGCGGTCGGCTCGATCGCGGCGAACACTTCCGAGGGCGCGGGTCGAGGCTCGACCGCGCAGTTTCTCAAGCACTTGCGCATCGCCCTCGGCTCCGCGAACGAAACCCGCACGCATCTCAAGCGCGCGCGGGCCGAAGCAAGGCTGCCGAGCAAGGAATACTTCTTGTGCGACGCGAAGGCGCTCGTCACTGCCAGGATGCTGGCCGCCTTAATCCGCCGCATCGAGACGGACGAGGCCCATCGTCAGAATGAACGGAGCGTGACTCGTACGCCACCGCATTAACGTCCCCTCAACGCCCCTAATTTTTATTTAGCGCCCCTAATTCTCAGCGCCCCTGATTTTTAGCGCCCCCAGTTCGTACCGCCCCTTTTCATCACCACACCACGCGGTCCCTCGTCGCTATTCTTGCTCTCATGCTCTCGCTGCTCGCCCGCCGCCTCCTGCTCGCCCTGCCCACGCTGGCGGGGGTGCTGGTCGTCGTGTTCCTCCTGCTCTACGTCGCGCCCGGGGATCCCGTACAGGCGATGGTGGGCGAACGCGCTGACCCGGCCACGATTGCGCGGCTCCGCGCCGAGCTCCGTCTCGACGACCCGCTGCCCGCGCAGTTTCTGCACTACGCCAGCGGCGTACTGCAGGGCGATCTGGGTCGGTCGTACGTGACCAATCGACCGATCATCCTCGACATCGCCGAACGGTTTCCGCGCACGGTACTGCTGGCCACCGCCGCCATGCTGCTGGCGACGATCAGCGGCATCACCATCGGCGTGCTCGCGGCCGTGCGCCCGAACGGCTGGTTCGATCGACTCGCGCTGGCCTCGACCTATCTCGGGATCTCGTTCCCCGTGTACTGGATCGGCCTGCTATTGATCGTGCTCTTCGCCGTCACCCTGCGCTGGCTGCCCGCCTCTGGGTACGGGAGCATCGAGTTTCTGATCCTTCCGGCGCTGGCGCTCGGCTCGCGCTCCATCGCCTACCTCGCCCGCGTTACGCGTTCGTCGATGCTGGAGGTGATGGGCGCCGACTTCGTACGCACCGCGCGCGCCAAAGGACTGACGGAGTCAGGCGTGATCCTGCGCCACGCCCTGCGCAATGCCCTGATTCCCGTGATCACCGTGATCGGCCTCGACTTCGGTGCGTACCTCACCGGCAGTATTCTCACCGAAACGATCTTCAGCTGGCCCGGCATCGGCCGCTACGTCGTCATGGCGATCTCACGACGCGACCTGCCCGCCGTGCAGGGGGCCGTGCTGTTCCTGTCGGTCGTGTTCGTGCTGGTGAATCTGGTCACGGATCTGGCGTACCAAAAAGCGGATCCGCGGGTGCGGGCGTAGACGCGGGTGCGGCGACGCCTCGCGTCAGCTAGTCGTCCTTCTGCCCGAACACCGCGAGATTCGATGAGTGGCCCGGCGCGACTTTCTTGTCGGGATAAATCCAGTGCACCGCCTGGTTCACCGCGATCGCGGCTTCCGAGAAGCCGGCCGCGATCAGCTTGAGCTTGCCCGGATACGTGGTGATGTCGCCCGCGGCGTACACACCGGCGCGCCCCGTTTCCATAGTGGTGGAGACCTTGATCTCGTCCTTCTCGATGTCGAGGCCCCACTCCAGCAGGGTGCCGAGGTCGGACACGTAGCCGAGCATCGGCAGGATCGCGTCGCACGCCATCTCGCGCGTTTCCTTGGTCTTTACGTCCTTGAGACGCACGCCGGTGATGCGATCCTCACCCATGATCGCGTCGATCTCGTGGAACGTGTGGACGGCCACGTTACCGGCGTCGGCGGCCGCGGCCGCCTGCACTTCGGAGACCGTGGCGGCGTGCGCACGGAACCGATCGCTGCGGTGCACCAGCGTGACCGACTTGGCCTTGTCGCGCAGCTGCGCGCACCAATCAAACGCCGAGTCGCCGCCACCGATGATGAGCACATCGCGATCGCGATACGCCTCCGGGGTGGAGACCAGCGCATCGACGCCGCGGCCGTACCATTCCGCCGCGAACGCCTGCGGCAGCTTGCGCGGGCTGAAGGCGCCGATGCCGGCGGCGATCACCACCGCGCGCGTCGGGAATCGGTCCGTCTCCGTGACCAGGACGAAATGCCCGTCCGCTTCCTCGAGCCCGACCACGCGTTGCCCCAAGTGCGCCGGGATGCCGGTCTCCTGATGGAACTGTCTGGCCTGCTCCGTGAGGTTCCTGACGAGATCCTTCGCCAGCACCCGGGGATAGCCCGCCACGTCGAAGATGTATTTCTCCGGGTACAGGGCCGACAGCTGGCCGCCGAGCTCCGGGAGCGCATCGACGATCTGGGCCGACGCGCCGCGCATGCCGGCGTAGAACAAGGCGAACAGACCGGTGGGGCCGCCGCCGATGATGGTGAGGTCGCGAATGGGATGGGTCGTCATGCCGAAAAGTAAACAATTGTGAGTTTGGAGTGGTGAGTCAAAGTCCCGAGTCGGGAGTCCAAACCCGCGACTCGAAACTTGTACCCACAACTCCAGACCCACCGTTAGCTTTTGGGCATGAAGATCTACACCCGAGCAGGTGACGAGGGCGCGACCGCCCTCTTTGGTGGCGGCAAGGTCGGCAAGGACCACCCCCGCGTCGAAGCCTATGGCGACGTGGACGAACTCAATGCATCCCTTGGCCTCGCGCGATCGATCGACATGATGCCGCGGATCGACGAAGTGCTCGTGCCCGTACAGCGCGATCTCTTCGCCATCGGCGCGCTGTTGGCGACCCCCGATCATGAGAAGATGAAGGAGCAGCTCTCCAAGGCGCGCATCGACGAACAGCGCATCGAGGAACTCGAGCGGGCCATCGACGCCTGCGAGGCGGAACTGGACCCGCTCACCAGCTTCATCATTCCCGGCGGTACGCCGAAGGCGGCCGCGCTGCATGTGGCACGGACCGTCTGCCGACGAGCCGAACGGCGCGTGGTGCACCTGACAGCGGAAATCGACCTGCCCACCATGGTCGTGGTGTACCTGAACCGTCTGTCCGATCTCCTGTTCATGCTCGCCCGCGTCGCCAACAAGCGCGCCGGAGCGGGCGAAGTCACTTGGTAGTAGCCGACGCGCGTCCCGAACCGTTGCAGTTGCCGCTGTCCTATCCGGTGTATTGCCGGTCCGGGGTGCGGCAGTGCATCGGGGAGATTGCGCAGCGCGCGGCCCCGTCGCATCGCGTGGCGGTCATCAGCGACACCGCCGTCGCGCGCTGGCACGCCGACGCGATCACCGCCCAGTTCCCAGCCGATCGCGCGCGCCTGTTCACCATCCCTCCCGGTGAGCAGGAGAAGACGCGCGCCCGGTGGGCCGAACTCACCGACGCCCTGCTGGAATGGGGCGCCGGGCGCGACACCACCGTCATCGCCGTAGGCGGTGGCGTGATCGGCGACCTGGCCGGATTCGTGGCGTCGACCTTCATGCGCGGACTCCCCGTCGTGCAGGTGCCGACCACCCTGCTGGCCATGGTCGACGCCTCGGTCGGCGGCAAGACCGCCGTCGATACCCCGTTCGGCAAGAACCTCGTCGGCGCGTTCCACAATCCGTCGGCCGTGGTCATTGATCCCGATGTACTCGTCACGCTCCCCGCGGATGTGCTGCGCAGCGGGATGGCCGAAATGATCAAGCACGGCGTCATCGCCGACGGGCCCTACTTCGACGCCGTCCTTCAGTTCGCCGGCGCCGTCCGCGACCACGGCGCGCAGGCTCCCAACTTTGCCGCCACGATTAGCACCCTCATTACGGGGAGCGTCCGGATCAAGGCCGACGTCGTCGCCGAAGACACCCGCGAGGGGGGACTCCGGCAGATTCTCAACTTCGGCCACACCATCGCCCACGCCGTGGAGCGGGTACTCAACTTCGAGCTGCTGCACGGTGACGCCGTCGCAATGGGGATGGTGGCCGAAGCCCGCATCGCCGAGTCGATCGGACTGGCCCGCGAGGGGCTGTCGGTGTCGATCGCCGATGCCGTGGAACGGGCCGGCCTGCCGTCGCGACTCCCCACCGGCATCCGCCTGGATGACATCATCGCCGCCACCCACGGCGACAAGAAGGCGAGGGGAGGGTCGGCGAGGTATTCCCTCCCCCGCGGCATCGGCGAAATGGAAGCCGCCGAGGGGAAGTGGTCCCTCGCGGTCACGGATGAGGTGGTGAAGTCCGCGCTTTCGTAACTTCCACCACCCAAAACAGAACAAACCTGTAGCGCCATCACCACGCCGTATGGCACAGTTCGCTGTCGCCGACCTTGAGCCACCCGCCAGTTGGTGACGCACCATCAGCCAGCTGTCGCGATACCGTCGCATCAATGACCCGTAAATGCGCTAATTGCGTCGACTGTAAAGATTTTCATTGACCGCTCAGTATCCCGCCATTAACGTGGCCTTCCCACCCCCTGACAGGGCCGAGTCTGGACCCCGTCGTTCAGGCACATAGTTCGGCGAGGGCGTATGCAGGCAGCTGCCGCGACCAGGACCACCGAAGCCCGCTCCAAGGGCTTTTTCCGTTCGTCCCCTTCCACCGCCTTCGATCAGTACCTTCACGACATCCAGAAGCTCCCCCTGATCACGGATGCAGCCGAAGAGCGACGTCTCGCTCGGCTCGCCCAAAAGGGAGATGAGGCAGCCGCCGAGCGCCTCGTCACCGCGAACCTCCGGTTCGTGATCAGCTACGTGAAGAAGTACCAGGGACACGGGCTCGATCTCTCCGAACTGGTCGCCATTGGCAACGAGGGCCTCCTCAAAGCCGTCCGGAAGTTCGATCCCGATCAGGGCGTCAAGTTCATCTCGTATGCGGTGTGGTGGGTCCGGCAGGCCGTCCTCAAGGCCCTCGCCGAGCAGACCCGCAGCGTCCGGATCCCGCTCAACCAGAACTCCCAGCTCATCCGCATGGCCCGCGGAGAGATGGTGCTCAATCAGGTGCTCAATCGCGAGCCCACTGATGCGGAAATGGCCAAGCTCCTCCAGGAGCCCATCGAGCAGATCCGTAACGCCCGCCAGATCAGCAGCACCGAGGTCTCCCTCGACGCCCCCATCGATCGTCAGGATCGCGAAGCGTCGACCCTCGGCGAACGCTTCGCCGGCGAGACGCACACCGACATCGAAGAAGGCACCGACTTCCGCCTCATGCGGGAGTTCATCGATCGCGTGTTCCGGAAATACCTCACGCCGCGCGAACGCAAAATCCTGTATCTGTATTACGGGCTTGACGAAGGGGCCGAAGCGATGACCCTCGAGCGCATTGGCGCCCTCATGGGTGTCACCCGTGAGCGGATCCGTCAGATTCGCGAACGGGCCTTCGAGAAGCTGCGCGAGTCGCCCGATGGCCGTGCGCTGGCCGGGTTCTGGGGAGCCGCCTGAAGCAAAGTTCATCCGCGGATGTGCAGACGGGAATTCCCGAAAAAGACCATCCGCGTTAGCTATCGCATGTGGTGCGTGAACGGGTGTTCGTCTAATCACGAACACCCGTTGGCTTTTCCCCTCCCGGCGGTTCCGGAGCTGCAGTTGCCTCACGTACTGATCGTTGACGACGAGCCAGGCATCCGCTTCGCACTGAAGCGCTGGTTTACGCGTCAGCACTGGACGGTCTCGGAAGCCGGAGATGGCCAGACGGCGATGACTCAACTCCTGGCCAGCGACGACGCGAGCGACAGCCGCGTCGACCTCGTGATCTGCGATCTGCACCTACCGATCGCCTCGGGGCAGGACGTACTGCACACCTTGATGTCCAGCCGCCCGTCGATCGCCGCCCGCTTCATCTTGTGCACCGGCGATGCCGTCTCCGACGCCGCCCCCGGCACCGTACTCGCCAGCCATCCGCACGTGCTTCAAAAACCGTTCGAACTGTCCGTACTGAAAGCGCTGGTCACGTCCATCGTACCGTAGCTCCGCGATTCAGGTCGCGCATCCAGCGGGTTCGCCGTTCGGGCCGCTATCTTACGGCATGCGCGACACCCTCCTCGCTACGCTCGCCTCCATCGTCGGCCCTCGCTGGGTGAAATCCCGCGCGCCCGAACTCGTCGCGTATGACGCCGACGGACTTCCGGGATATCGCGCGCTTCCGAACCTCGCCGTCTTCCCCGGTACACAGGACGAGGTCGTGGCGGTCGTGAGGGCGCTCGCCGCCGCCGGTGCCTCGTTCGTGCCGCGCGGTGCCGGTACCGGACTCTCCGGCGGCGCACTGGCCAATGATGTCGTGCTGCTCGGCCTCAATCGCCTCACACAGATTCTCCGCGTCGATCCGGTGAATCGCACGGCCGTCGTGGAGCCCGGTGTCGTCAACGCCAAGCTCTCCCGTGCCGTCGCCAAATACGGGTTACAGTACGCCCCCGA